>JAZKDL010000615.1:1782-8633 GCA_040387575.1 Pseudomonadota bacterium | reverse complement strand
ATCGGCGTCGACATGAAGGTGCTGATCGAGCAGATGCGCGAGCAGGTGCAGAACATCGAGTAGAGCAACCATGGACTACCCAGGCAATATCTTCGTCGTCGCCGCGCCGAGCGGCGCAGGCAAATCGAGTCTCGTGAAGGCGCTGATGGAGCTCGACTCCGCGGTGCAGCCGTCGGTGTCGCACACCACCCGGCCACCTCGCGGGCAGGAAAAGCACGGGCGCGAGTACTTCTTCGCTTCGCATCCGGAATTCGACGCCATGGTTGAAGCCGACGCCTTCGTCGAGTGGGCCCATGTGCACGGCCAGCGCTACGGCACGTCGAAAAAGGCGATCGAAGAGCGTGTATCCCAAGGCGCGGACGTGATCCTGGAAATCGATTTCCAGGGTGCGATCCAGATTCGCAAGACTTTCGCGAACGCGGTACTGATCTTCATCCTGCCGCCGAGCTGGGAAGAACTGCGTTCACGGCTGGAGCGCCGCGGCGAAGACAGCGCCGCAGTCATCGAGCTGCGCCTGCAGAACGCGGCGGCAGAGATGGCACGCGCCAGCGAATTCGACTTCGTTATAATCAACGAGTTATTTGAGCGGGCGCTTTTTGACCTCAAGGCCATCGTCCACGCTCAGCGGCTCCGGTATTCGGCCCAGCGCCGAGCTCGTGCAGATACCTTTGCCGCGCTGAACATCTCCTGACGACATTCCGCTCACAGCACTCACGCGAAAGACCTATGGCCCGCATTACCGTCGAAGACTGCCTCGTGCACATCCCCAACCGCTTCCAACTCGTGCTGGCCGCGACGTACCGGGCGCGCATGCTGAGCCAGGGCCATGCGCCCAAGATCGAGAGCAAGAACAAGCCAGCCGTGACCGCGCTGCGCGAGATCGCCGAAGGCAAGATCGGCATCGAGATGCTCAAGAAGGTTCCAGGCTGATTGACGCAGCCCTGCAACAAAAAAGCACCGCAACGCGGTGCTTTTTTTATCCCTGAATACCCCTTCACCAGAGCCACGCTAAAGTGGCAAGCATGAGCGCGGTCGTCAAGCCACAGTCCAATGCCCCTCGCGGCACGCCTCGCCCCAGCCCGGCGGCGTTGAATGCTGCGGCCGCAAGCTTTGCGGCGCTCACCGCACGGCTCGACTACCTGAGCCCTGAAGACACGGACCTGGTTCGCCGTGCCTACCGCTTCGCCGACGAAGCCCATCTCGGGCAGTTGCGCAACAGCGGCGAGCCTTACATCACGCACCCGATTGCCGTTGCGGCGCAATGTGCCGAATGGAAGCTCGATGCGCAGGCGCTGATGGCCGCACTGTTGCACGATGCAATCGAGGACTGCGGCGTCACCAAGTCCGAGTTGATCGAACGCTTCGGCGCACCGGTCGCTGAGCTCGTCGACGGACTGACCAAGCTGGACAAGCTTCAGTTCGACACGCGCGAAGAGAACCAGGCCGAGTCGTTCCGCAAGATGCTGCTGGCGATGGCGCGCGACGTTCGCGTGATCCTGGTCAAGCTCGCGGACCGCACGCATAACATGCGTACGTTGTCCGATGCGCCGCGCGAAAAATGGGCGCGCATCTCCAACGAAACGCTGGAAATCTACGCCCCGATCTCCTATCGGCTCGGACTGAACCAGACCTACCGCGAACTGCAGGAGCTGTCGTTCCGGTACCTGCGACCGTGGCGCTACGCAATCCTCGCCAAGGCCGTTTCCAAGGCGCGAGGCCGCCGCCGCGATTTGATCCAGAAGGTCCAGCGCGAACTCGAGACCGCCTTCACCGCCGCTGGCATGACCGTGCGTATCGCGGGTCGCGAGAAGACGCTGTATTCCATCTATCGCAAGATGGAAGAAAAGCGCCTCAGCTTTGCTCAGGTCACCGACATCTATGGTTTCCGGCTGATCGTGCCGAACGTGATCGCCTGCTACACCGGGCTTGGCATCCTGCACCAGATGTACAAGCCGTTGCCCGGCAAGTTCAAGGATCACATCGCAATCGCGAAGCTGAACGGCTATCAGTCGTTGCACACGACACTGGTCGGCCCGGCGGGCGTCAACGTCGAGTTCCAGCTGCGCACCGAGGCCATGCATGTGGTCGCGGAATCGGGTGTTGCGGCACATTGGCTGTACAAAGCAGCCGAGCCCAGCGCAGCCAACGGCGACCGACTTGGCACCAAATGGCTGCAGTCGCTTCTGGACATCCAGGACGAGACGCGCGACGCCGCCGAATTCTGGGACCACGTCAAGGTCGACCTGTTTCCCGATGCGGTCTACGTGTTCACGCCCAAGAGCCAGATCATGGCGCTGCCGCGCGGCGCGACGGTGGTCGATTTCGCCTATGCGATCCACAGCAACATCGGCGACCACGCCTCCGCGGCGCGCATCAACGGCGATCAGGTACCCCTGCGCACCGAGCTGAAGAATGGCGACGTGATCGAGGTGATCACCGCGCCGGTGTCCACACCCAATCCGGCGTGGCTCGGCTTCGTGCGCACCGGCCGTGCGCGTTCGAAGATCCGCCACTACCTCAAGACCCTTGCGCATGTCGAGTCGGAAGGCTTGGGCGAGAAACTGTTGGCGCAGGCGTTGCGCGCCGAGGGCCTGAGCAAGCTGCCCGCCGACGATGCCGAGCATCAAGCCCTGTGGGAAAAGTTGCTGCGCTTTACCGGAAGCCGCACGCGCGGCGAGCTGCTGACGGACATCGGCCTTGGCAAGCGTGTCGCGAGCATCGTTGCGAAGCGATTGATGGCGCTGCTGTCCGAACTCGGAGAAAAGCCCGACGCCCTGCTGCTGAGCCGCGAGCGCTTCACTGCCCACGAGACCGTGTCCCAGGGCGCGGTCACGCTCGACGGCAGCGAGAACTCCTCGGTTCGTTTCGCGCTGTGCTGTCGGCCGGTGCCGGGGGATGCGATCGTCGGCTATCTGGGTCATGGCGAAGGCCTCGTGGTCCATACCGAGACTTGCGGCGTGGGCCAGCGGCTGCACTACAAGGACAGCGAGCGTTTCTTCGCGGTTGAATGGGCGGACGACCCGGTCCGCACCTTTGAAACCGGCGTGATCATCACCGTACGGAACGACAAGGGCGTGCTGGCGCGCGTGGCATCGACGCTGGCAGATGCCGAGGCTGACATCACGCACGTCGAGATGACCGAAGAGACGCCTCAGGATTCGACCGACCTTCGCTTCGTGATTGCGGTGCGCGACAAGTCGCACCTCGACGCCGCGCTGCGAGCGGTCAAGCGCTCGCCATCGGTGCTCTCGGCCAACCGCGTCGTGCCTGCGCCCTGAATGCTCTCCCAGCGCGCCCATCCGGCGAATCTTCAACCTGCAGCCGGATAGTCAACAGCTAGAACTTCGACCTCCTGGACGCCAGCGGGCGTGACCAGCTTCACCACATCGCCCTCACGCGACTTGAGCAGCGCACGCGCAATCGGCGAAATCCAGCTCACCTGCGCACGCGCGCTTTCAGCCTCATCGATGCCAAGAATGGTCACCGTACGCTCGTCGCCGGCTTCATCGGCATAGCGCACTGTCGCACCGAAAAACACCTGATCACGTCCGTGATGAACCGACGGATCTGTGATCTCGGCGATTTCCAGGCGCTTGGTGAGGAAGCGGATGCGGCGGTCGATTTCACGCAGCCGTTTCTTGCCATAGAGATAGTCGCCGTTCTCCGAGCGATCGCCATTCTTGGCAGCCCAATGAACGGTCTCGACGATCTTTGGCCGTTCGACATCCATCAGCTCGAGCAGCTCATCGCGCAGGCGTGCGTAGCCCTGCGGCGTGATGTAGTTCTTGCTGCCGGCCGGCAACGCGGGCAGGCTGGTGCCTGCGCCGTCGTCATCCTCGTCGGCATCGGTTTCCTTGGTGAACGCTTTGCTCATCGAATGAAACTCCGAAAATGAAAAACCCCCAGAACCTTGCGATTCTGGGGGTATCCATATGGTGCGGCTGGCAGGAATTGAACCCACGACCCCTTGGTTCGTAGCCAAGTACTCTATCCAACTGAGCTACAGCCGCTGAGCTTCGAATTATAGCGTGATTTTCAGACCTGTCCAAAAACTCGCTAAATCTTCTTGAAGTTTCTGCGTGGTAGGCCGTGATGGGCTTGAACCATCGACCAACGGATTATGAGTCCGCTGCTCTAACCAACTGAGCTAACGGCCCGCGCAGCCTGCGATTCTAGTGGGCGCCTTGCGCCAAAGCCGATGGCGACGCACCCACACCCGCACTATTTGCGATAGCTGAGTGCGTTGGTCACCAGGCGCGAAGTGATGTCGACGATCTGGATCATCTTGTCGTAAGGCATGCGCGTCGGCCCGATCACGCCCAGCGTGCCGACGACCTGACCGTCGACCTCATAGTTGGCACTGACGACCGACAGCTCCTCGAACGGCACCACGTGGCTCTCGCCGCCGATGAAGATGCGCACGCCTTCCGCCTTGCTGGACACATCGAGCAACCGCATGATCTGCGCCTTCTGCTCGAACAGATCGAAGGCGCGGCGCAGTTGCCCCATGTCGCTCGAGAAGTCGGTCACGGCCAGAAGGTTGCGCTCGCCGGCGATCACGACCTCGTCCTGCGCGGCCGTCATGACTTCGGAACTCGCCTCGACCGCGGCCTGCATCAGCGAGGCGATCTCGCCGCGCAGCTGTTCGACCTCCGACTTGAGCCGGTCACGCACCTGCTCGATCGAGAGACCGGCGAAGTGCGCGTTGATGTAGTTGGATGCCTCGACCAGTTGCGACTGCGAATAGTCGACCTCCGGGAAGATCACCCGGTTCTGCACATCGCCGTCGGGCGACACGATGATCACCAGCAACCGGCGATCGGAGAGGCGCAGGAATTCAATCTGCCGAAACACGGATGCACGGCGCGGCGCCATCACGACGCCGACGAATTGGGAAAGGCTCGACAGCAGGTTGGCCGCATTCGCGATCACCTTCTGCGGCTGGTCGGGCGCCAGGCTCTGCGTCGGAAACTGATCGCGTTGCGCGGTCAACATGGTGTCCACGAAGAGCCGGTAGCCGCGTGCGGTCGGGATGCGTCCGGCCGAGGTGTGGGGGCTGGTGATGAGCCCCAGCGCCTCCAGGTCCGACATCACGTTGCGGATGGTGGCGGGCGACAGCTCGAGCCCTGCGGATCTTGAGAGCGTGCGTGACCCGACGGGTTGCCCCTCGGCGATGTACCGCTCGACCAATGTCTTGAGCAGCAACTTGGCGCGGTCGTCCAGCATGGTCAGATTTTAGTGTTGTAATTTATGAATGACCCCCCGCTTCCGGCATGTCGCACTCATTGGCAAATATCAGGCTTCGGGCGCGCGCGCCCAGGCCGGCGCGCAGGACGGCGTCATGGAAGAGATCGGCAGCTTCCTTGAATCGCGCGGTTGCCGCGTATTCGTCGAGCGTTCCGAGGCCAGCGACGCCGAGGTCGGCCCGTACGAAGCGCTCAGCGTCAAGGAGATCGGCGAGCGCTGCGATCTCGGCCTCGTGGTCGGCGGCGACGGCACCATGCTCGGCATCGGCCGGCTGCTCGCGCCTTACGGCGTACCGCTGATCGGCATCAACCGCGGCCGGCTGGGTTTCATCACCGACATCCCGCTCGACAACTACCAGTCGACGCTCACGCCGATGCTGGCCGGGGAATACGAAGAAGACCATCGCAGCCTCATGCATGCGCATGTGATGCGCGATGGCCGCTGCGTGTTCGACACGCTCGCGATGAACGACGTCGTCGTCAACCGCGGTGCGACCTCGGGCATGGTCGAACTGCGCGTCTCGGTCGGCCGCCACTTCGTTGCCAATCAACGCGCCGACGGCCTGATCATCGCGTCGCCGACCGGCTCCACCGCCTATGCGCTGTCGGCCGGCGGCCCGCTGATGCACCCGTCGATCCCTGGCTGGGTGCTGGTGCCGATCGCACCACACACGCTGTCGAACCGGCCGATCCTGTTGCCCGACGCCGACGAGATCACGATCGAACTGGTGTCCGGCCGCGGTGCCAGCGCCAACTTCGACATGCAGTCGCTCGCCTCGGTCGAGATCGGCGACCGCGTCGTCGTCCGACGCTCCGATTACCGCGCGCGTTTTCTCCATCCCAAGGGCTGGAGCTACTTCGACACGCTCCGCAAAAAGCTGCACTGGAACGAGGGAGGTTCCTGATGGCCCTGCGACGCATCGCGCTGCGCGACTTCGTGATCGTGCGCGCACTCGACCTCGACCTGTCAACAGGTTTCACCGTACTCACCGGCGAGACGGGCGCCGGCAAGTCGATCCTGATCGACGCGCTGCAATTGGCGCTTGGCAACCGGGCCGATGCAGGCGCGGTGCGCGAAGGCGCGGAGCGGCTCGACGTGAGCGCCGAATTCGACGCCGACCCGACGCTGGCTGCATGGCTCGACGAAGGCGGCTTCGAGGCTGGCGATGCGTTGCTGCTGCGCCGAACGGTCGACCTCCAGGGCCGCAGCCGCGGCTGGATCAACGGCAGCCCGGCCACGGCGACGCAACTGCGCGCGCTGGGCGACCAGCTCCTCGACATCCATGGCCAGCACGCCTGGCAGAGCCTGACGCGACCCGAGGCCGTTCGCGGTCTGCTCGATGCCTACGCCGGCATCTCGACGAATGCGCTGGACGCCGCCTGGCATGCCTGGCGGCAGGCACTGTCCACGCTCGACACGGCACGTACGGCGCAGGACTCGCTCCTGCGCGAGCGCGAGCGGCTGCAGTGGCAGGTTGGCGAAGTGGCCAAGCTCGCGCCAGGTGCTGGCGAATGGGATGAGCTCTCTGCCAACCACACGCGCATGTCGAACGCCCAGTCGCTGATCGACGCGGCCGAAGCGGCGCGCCACGCGCTGGAAGACGA
>JAZKDL010000615.1:0-1682 GCA_040387575.1 Pseudomonadota bacterium | reverse complement strand
TGCAGACGCTCGATGCGCAAAGCGATCTCGCGGCGCTCGAGCGCGCCGAGCAGAGCGCAGCGCAGCGCTATCAGAAGGAAGCCAAGACGATCGGCAAGGCGCGCCAGCAGGCTGCGCCCAAACTCTCGCAGGCGGTCACGCGCGCGATGCAGGGCCTGGGCATGCAGGGCGGGCGCTTCGACGTGGCGCTGCAGCCGCTCGCGCAGCCGACCCGTGCGGGGCTGGAAGACGTGGCGTTCCTGGTCAGCGGCCACAGCGGCAGCACGCCGCGGGCGATCGGCAAGGTGGCGTCGGGCGGCGAACTCTCGCGCATCGCATTGGCGATCGCCGTCACGACCAGCCAGCTCGGCACTGCGCAGACGCTGATCTTCGACGAGGTCGATTCGGGTGTCGGCGGTGCAGTCGCCGAAACGGTGGGCCGCCTGATGCAACAACTCGGCCGTGACCGCCAGGTGCTGGCCGTCACACATCTGCCGCAGGTGGCCGCCTGCGCCGATCACCATCTGCTGGTTGCCAAGCAGCAGACCGCGCAACGCGGCAATGCGAGCGGCCCGCGCACGGAGAGCGGCGTGTCCGCGCTCGACGACGAGGCGCGGGTTCGCGAACTTGCACGCATGCTCGGCGGCGAGCGCATCTCGTCGACCACGTTGGCACACGCGCGCGAAATGCTGGGGCGACAGGCCGCAGGAGCGACCACATCATGAATCTCGAACTCGTCCTCATCACAGGGATGTCCGGCTCCGGTAAATCGGTGGCATTGCATGCACTGGAAGACGCCGGTTACTACTGCGTAGACAACCTGCCGCCAGAACTGCTGTCGCCTTTCATCGCGCTGCAGCAACAACAGCAGGCCACGCGGGTGGCCATCGCCATGGACGTGCGCAGCGGCATCTCGTTGCCGCTGGTGCCGCAGCAATTGGAGCGTCTGCGGCAGGACGGCATCTCGCTGCGCTCGCTGTTCCTGGATTCGACGACCGATGCGCTCGTACGGCGGTATTCGGAGACGCGGCGCCGCCATCCGCTGTCGCGCCAGGAAGGCCGCACCGACGTGCCGGAACAGCACCGCGTGCTGGTGCACGCGATCGAGCTCGAACGCGAACTGCTGGCCGACCTGCGCGACCGCGCGGACGTCATCGACACCAGCATCATCCGGCCGGCGCAGTTGCAGAGCTATGTGAAGTCGCTGATCTCTGCGCCGGAGAGCGCGCTGACGCTGGTCTTCGAGTCCTTCGCGTTCAAGCGCGGGGTGCCGCTCGATGCGGACTACGTTTTCGATGTGCGCATGCTGCCCAACCCGCACTATGTGCCGACGTTGCGCTCGCTCACCGGCCGCGATCAGCCGGTGATCGACTGGCTGCGCGAACACGACGACGTGGCGCGCATGTACGAAGACATCGAACTGTTCCTGGGCCGATGGCTGGACGCGCTGTCGCGCGACCATCGAAGCTACGTGACAGTGGCCATCGGCTGCACCGGCGGCCAGCACCGCTCGGTGTTCCTGGTCGAGCAGTTGGCAAGGGAATTCGGTGGGCGCTGGGCCACCCTCAAGCGGCACCGAGAACTGGACGCCGGCTGAGCAGCAGCTTGCGCACCGGCGCCGGCAGGCCGAGCGATGTCCATTCGGCGTCGGCGAACCAGCCGCCCTCCTCGCTCGCCGGCAGCGCGCGCCCTGAGTCGATCGA
>JAZKDL010000614.1:0-11728 GCA_040387575.1 Pseudomonadota bacterium | reverse complement strand
GCGAAGCTGTTGAACAACTACCTGATCGCTCTGCGCGGGGTCTTCGCGTTGGCCGGCCGTGACATCAAGCTCGACAACCCGATGGAAGGCATCGAGAACAGCAAACACCAGGCCGTGCCGCCCGATCCCCTCAGCACTGCCGAGATGGAGCAGATCCTGACCAGCATGCGCAAGCACTACGACGTGCGCGCATGGGCCTATTTCGAGTTCGCGTTTATGACTGGCATGCGGCCGGAAGAGCTGATCGAACTGCGCTGGGGCGACATCGACTGGCAGACCGAGACGGCGCGTGTGCAGCGTGCGCGCACTGGCGGCGAGGTGAAGGTGCTGAAGACCAGCATCGTTCGCGACGTTGATCTGGTGAAGCGCGCCGTGGCCGCGCTCGAGGTGATGAAGGCATGGACGCAAGTCGGCAGCTTGGACGAGATCGACAAGGAACTCGGACGGAAGATCTTCCAGAGCCCGGTGACTGATCGCGCGTGGCACGACGAGCGCAGCCAGCGCGACACGTTCTGGCGCCCCACCCTGCGCCGGCTTGGCATCCGTTGGCGGCGGCCGTACCAGACCCGGCACACCTATGCTGCGAACAACCTGAGCGCGCAGGTGAACCCGACGTACATCGCGCGCCAGATGGGGCACACGAACGCCAGAATGCTGTTCACGGTCTATGGGAAGTGGATCGATGGAGCCGATCGAGGCCGAGAGAAAGCCAAGATGGAAGCGATGCTGAAGAAAGGAGATGAATCTCCCGCCAATCTCCCACGAAGCCTATGAGGGCTGATGCCTCATAGGGGGAAACTGGTAGGCGCGATTGGATTCGAACCAACGACCCCCACCATGTCAAGGTGGTGCTCTAACCAACTGAGCTACGCGCCTGGATATTTATCCGAGAGCATGATTATAGCACGCAAAAACACGCCTTCTCATTTCCTTCGCGCAGATCGAACACCAGGCACCGCAGCGACGATGCCGAGTACCTGGATAAGGCGACCCGCATCGGCAATCTCGATCGTGAACGTCATCCATGCGGTGCCCTTGATGGATTGCGTCTGTACGCCGATCACATTCATCTTTTCTCGCGCGAATACATCCGAGATATCGCGCAACAGACCTTGTCTGTCAGCGGCTTCGACCGCAACATCGACTGCATAGACAGAACCTTCGTCTTTTTGCGCCCTGCCCCACTCCACATCGATGACGCGTTCGGCAGTGTGCGCGGCCATCGCTCGAAAGTTACTGCAGTCCGCCCGATGCACGCTCACACCATGTCCACGCGTGACGAAGCCGGCAATCGCATCGGGAGGCGCCGGCTTGCAGCACTTTGCCAATTGCGTCATCAGCGACGACACGCCGACCACCAGAACACCACCCTTGCCCGACTTCTCGCTGGCACGTGGTTTCTTGAGGAGAACCCCGTCGTCCGGACTCGTTGCCGGCTCCGGCGGTCGCAGCAGGGTCTCGATACTGCGTAGCGAAAACTCGTCTTTTCCGACCACCTCAAAGAGGTTCTCTGCAGATTTGAAGCCCAGCTGAGACGCCAGATCCTCCAGTCGGGTCGAAGTCTTTCCTTCACGTTGCAGCAGCTTCTCGACCGCTTCGCGGCCCTTGGCAACCGTCTCGTGCGTGATCTGCGCGTTGAACCATGCACGCACCTTGGCGCGCGCACGGTGGCTTGCGAGGTAGCCGAGATCGGCGTTGAGCCAGTCGCGCGACGGGCCGCCTTCCTTCGCCGCGATGATCTCCACGGTCTGCCCGTTCTGCAACGGCGTGTTCAAAGGCACCATCACGCCATCGATGCGCGCACCACGGCAACGATGGCCCAAGCTCGTATGCACCGTGTAAGCGAAGTCGACGGCAGTCGCGCCTTGCGGTAGCTCGACGATCGCCGCATCGGGTGTCAGCACGTAAATCCGGTCGTCGAACAAGCCTTCGCCACGAGGGCCACCCGACAGATCGCGTTCCCAAGCCAGGAGCTGCCTGAGAACGGCGATCTTGGCGTCGTACTCGCCACTAGCCCATACGCCGGCATATCCCTTGGGGCCGGCCTCCTTGTAGGCCCAATGTGCGGCCACACCATGCTCGGCGTGCTCGTGCATCTCTTCGGTCCGGATCTGGATCTCGATCGGCTTGCCCGCCTTGCCTTCGAGAACCTTGCGTACCACGGTGTGCAGCGACTGATAGCCGTTCGGCTTCGGTCGCGCGATGTAGTCGTCGAACTCTTCATCGATCGGCTGAAAGTGGGAGTGCACCCAAGCCAACGCAGCGTAGCAATCCTTCACGTCCGGCACGACGACGCGCAACGCCAGGATGTCGAACACCTGCGCGAAGTCGAGCGACTTGCCGCGCATTTTCTTGACGATGCTGTAGATGTTTTTGGGACGCCCCTGCACAGCGGCACGGATACCTTCTCCATGCAGTTCCGTCTCGAGCTGTGAGCGCAATTGCTCCACATAGCCTTCGCGTTCGATGCGCTTTTCATCAAGCAGGCGTGCGATCAGCTGATAGGTCTCTGGCTCCAGAAACCGGAAGGACAGATCCTCTATCTCCCACTTGACCTGCCAGATCCCGAGACGGCTCGCAAGCGGCGCGAAGACCTGTAGCGATTCGCGCGCCACGCTCTCTGGCACGGGGCTTTTGCTAGCGGCCGCATGGCGCAGCGTCTGCAGACGCGAAGCGAGCCGCAGCATCACCACGCGCAGGTCGCGCGAGAACGCCAAAAGCATCTTGCGCACGTTCTCGGTCTGCGCACCAGTGCCGTCGGCGGTATGGGCACCGACAGTCGCGAGACGTGTCTGCTTCTGCACGTGGACGAGCTTGGTCGTCTCGACCGCCAACGACGCGAAGTTGTCGCCGAAGACTTTGGCGATCACTTCCTGCGGCCGATTCAGATGCTGGCACGAATAGACCAGATAGCTGGCGGCCTGCATGGCCTCCGAGCCACCCATGGCCGCGACGATCGCGGCGACCGCATCGGCATGGGCGAGCGTGTTTTCGCCGGTGTCGAGCATTTCGTCGGCGATCAATGGCTCGGCGAACGCCCGTGCACGACCAAGCATGTCGGCCATGATGGGCGAACGCTCGGCGGTGGCCGCGGACAGCGGGTAGTCGACCACGACCTGCTCGGTCGCGCCACGCACCGGCACGGTGGAGGAATCTCGTTTCACTCAGTCCAACAAAAAAGATGTGACGACCGCGCTCTGCGCAGCCGCAACGAAGGTCGGCGCATGGCCGACCCCATCGAATTCAACAAGATGCGCGCGCGGACCGCGCTGCGTCATCGCGAGTGCGGTTTCCTCCGACAGCAAATCCGACACGGCCCCGCGTACTAGCAAGGTCCGTGCGGAGATCGCATCGTAGAGCGCCCACATGAAGGCTTCAGCCTGCACGGATGCCTCTGGCGTGATTGCACGGATCGGCTCGGCGATTGCCGGGTCGTAGTGAAGCACGACGGCGCCTGCTTCCTCTGCTGTGTCGCGTTTCGAGCGACCGTCGATGCTGCGCTGCGACATCGGCACAACCATGTGACGCGACAACGCAAGCCACTCTGCTGGCGTATGTGGTCCGAACGTCGTCGACAACGCCCACATGGCATCGGCCGCTTCCTGCACGTCGGCATAGCGACCGATCTGACCTACATAGGAACCGATACGCTGCAACGCGCCCGCGTTCAAGGCAGGCCCCACATCGTTGAGCACCAGCCGACGGATCGGCACCGGTAGCGGAAGTTCTCGATAGCCCGCGAGCAGCATGCCTACCAAACCGCCCATGCTCGTGCCAACGTAGTCGAAGGCACCAATTGGCTGTTGCGAATGCAGGTGCCGCAGCAGGCTCAGCATGTCAGCTGCATAGACAGGCGGCTGGTAGCCTGCCGGCTCCCGAAGCCAATCGCTCCGACCACGGCCGACGACATCCGGGCAAACCACTCGGACCTGACCGCTCGCGCGTTCGACGAGCGCTCGCGCAAGAACATCGAAATCACGGCCCTGGCGCGTCAGCCCGTGCACGCAAACGACGAGATGCGGGTTTGCCGGATCGCCCCATTGCCAGTAGGCCATGCGGTGGCCGCCCTGTGCGTCCTCGCAATCGACGAAATGGAGGGTGGGTTCAATCATGTCTGGCAGCTGTTCTGGGTGCGGATAATCGTCTCGCTGCATCCTAAATCATCCGGAGATTCATCATCATGCTCAAAGGCAAAACAGCGTTGGTCACGGGCTCGACCAGCGGTATCGGGCTCGGTATTGCCAGATCGCTGGCACAACAGGGCGCGAACATAGTGCTCAACGGCTTCGGCGATGCCGAGACACCGAAGGCAGAGCTTGCCGCGCTGGGCGTCGGGGTCGGCTACCACGATGCCGACATGAGCAAGCCCGCGCAGATCGAAGACATGATGCGCTATGCCGCATCGGCTTATGGCCGCGTCGATATCCTGGTGAACAACGCGGGAATCCAGCACGTCGCCAAGGTGGAAGACTTCCCCGTCGATCGATGGGACGCTGTGATCGCGATCAACCTCAGCAGCGCGTTTCACACCACGCGCCTGGCGGTTCCTGCGATGCGTGCGGCCAACTGGGGCCGCATCATCAACATCGCGTCGGCGCACGGCTTGGTCGCATCTGCGCAGAAATCGGCTTACGTAGCGGCCAAACACGGCATCGTGGGCTTCACGAAGTCTGTCGCGTTGGAGACCGCAACCACGGGCATCACCAGCAATGCGATCTGCCCTGGCTGGGTGCTGACGCCCCTGGTTCAGAAGCAGATCGACGCGCGTGCCGCCAGCGCGGGCATTTCGCTCGCGCAAGCGCAGACCGAGTTGCTAGGTGAAAAACAACCTTCGCTGCAGTTCACGACGGTCGAGCAATTGGGCGGGCTTGCGGTCTTCCTGTGCTCGCCTGCCGCAGATCAAGTCCGTGGCGTGGCGTGGCAGGTCGACGGCGGCTGGACCGCACAGTAGCCGACGGCAAGGCGAAGCGCGAAAAAAGGGGCCGGCGCCTCGTCACAGGCGCACCGCCATGGCTATTTGAGCTGCACCGAGCCCGACACGTTGACCACTACGTTGGTCTTGCCCGCTTCAACGGGCACGGCGGAGTCCGACATCGACTTGGCTGACGCCTGCATCGCCATCATCCGCGGACGGATCGGGCCGTCCTGACTGGCATTGACCGACACCTCGCGCAAGGTGTAGCCGCCGAAGCCAAAACCTTTCGCCAGCGACTCCGCCTTTTGCTTGAAGTTGTCGATCGCCAGCGTCTGCGCATCCGCCTCTACCTTCATCCGCTGCTCGCGACTCAGGCCGAAACCGACGCCACCGACGGTAAGCGTCGTGATCCGACCCGCCGTCTGCGTGATCCGCGGAAAGTCCCGGCCTTCGAGAATCAACTCGGCCGAACCCTGCCAGCCGTTGATTTTTCCTTCGCGGGTATATCGGGGCGACAGGCTGAAGCTGCCCGTACGAACGTCGAGCTGACCGGGTTGCGCGTTGCGCTTCGCCTCGGCAAGGGCAGCATCCAGCGCCGTCTTCAATTGGGCCTGCACGCCCGCCGCCTCGGTGCCTTCTCGCGTGGTCGTGAGTGACATGCTGAGCAGATCCTGTTGAACTTCGACGGTGCCGCTGGCGGACAACTGCAATACGTTCTGCGGCTCGACCCAAGGTGTCGCCTGCGCGAACACCGCGCCGGAAGTGCCCAGCACGGTACACAACGCGATCGATCTGAGAATTTTCAAACGGTACTCCAAGGGTGTTGAACAAAGCGAAAAGGATGCGCGGCAGGCCTCGCGGCCTTCGTCGTCAACGACGCTGACTGCGGGGCAAGGTCAGCGCGCGTTCAGGCGTCAGCTGCGGCGCCGAAGGCGGCACATTTCGCCGGGTGTCCTGCATATGCGAGGGCACGGCCGGCATCCACTGACGACGCACCTGCTCGCGCAATTCCGCGAGCTCGCCAGCAGTCAGATGCCTGCCGGCAGCGGCCTCCTCCCGCTTGACTTCTTCGCGCTGTTCGGCGCGATGCGACTCGACGGCGCGACGCAGTTCGCCAGAGTTGAACGATGCGACCTGCGCGACTGCGGGCGACGCTGCCCACGCCGGCACACAGAGCGCGGCGAGCAGCAAGGGCCAGCAGTGGAAGATCGATGTCATGCGTGAACGATGAGTAGAGGATGCAACTTTGCCACCTTGGCTTGGCTCCGATATGAACACATGGCGATGCTGCGCAAGTTGTGTAACTTACTGTCAGACAACTACCCGAACTTGTCGAATGACGTTCTAACGCCTTCAGAATCGGCTCTGTTACAAATTCACCGTTGTAGAAATGAATCAGACTCTCACCCGCACCGACAAGGTCGTGATCGTTGACGACGACGCCCGTATCCGTGATCTGCTGCGTCGATACCTGACGCAGGAAGGCTTCGAGGTGATCGTTGCCGAAGACGGTAAAGCCTTGAACCGAATCCTGCTTCGCGACACGGTCGACCTGATCGTGCTCGACTTGATGATGCCCGGCGAAGACGGTCTATCGGTCTGTCGCAGGCTCCGTGCCGCAAATGATCGCACGCCGATCATCATGCTGACGGCCAAGGGTGAGGACGTGGACCGTATCGTCGGCCTGGAGGTTGGCGCCGATGACTATCTGGGCAAGCCGTTCAACCCGCGCGAGTTGCTTGCTCGGGTCCATGCGGTGCTTCGCCGCCGGCCGCCACTGGAGGCGCCAGGTGCACCGTCGACCGATAACGAAACCGTGACCTTTGGTCCGTTTAGCTTCGACCTCGGTTCGCGCACGCTCAAAAAGGATGGTGAAGAGCTGTCGCTGACGACTGGCGAGTTTGCGATGCTGAAGGCACTGGTTCGGCATCCGCGCCAGCCCTTGTCCCGCGAGAAGCTCGCGCAACTCGCACGGGGTCGTGAGTTCGAGCCCTTCGACCGCAGTCTCGACGTTCAGATTTCTCGTCTGCGCAAGCTTGTCGAGGCCGATGCCGCTGCGCCCCGCTACATCCAGACGGTATGGGGCGTGGGCTACGTGTTCGTGCCGGACGGCACTGCCTGATTCCGCGCAGCACCGTGTCGGCGACCGGTATCAAGGCGCCCAAAGCCGCCGAAACCGATGGCTCCCAGTTCACCACACCAGGCGCGCTCGAGAGCCTCGGTGCTACACGCGGACGACGGCGGCTGAAGCTTGGCTTCAGCCTTTTCTGGCGTACGTTCTTCCTGCTTGCTCTGCTGCTGATCGGCTGCACGGTGGCGTGGCTGCAGACCTTTCGCGCGCTCGAATACGAACCGCGCGCAATCCAGACCGCCCACCAGATCGCGTCGCTGGTCAACCTGACGCGGGCGGCGCTGGTGTATTCGGATGCGATCACGCGGGTTTCGCTCATCAAGACGTTGGCCGATCAGGAAGGCGTCCGCATCCTGCCGCGTGAACCGAACGATCGCTTCGATCGCTACACCACCGGCGAGCTCGACCAGCGGGTGACCGAAGAGCTGATCGACCAACTGGGCGAAGGCACGACCGTCGCCAGCAGGGTCAACGACGAACCCGGTCTGTGGGTCGGCTTTGCGATCGAGGGCGACAACTACTGGCTGCTGCTCGACCCGACTCGCTTCAGCCGCGTCGGTGGCCGTACCTGGCTGGTCTGGCTGGTGACAGCGATGGCGTTGTCGCTGGCTGGCGCCGCGCTGATCACGCGCTTCATCAACCGGCCGCTCAAGCAGCTGTCGCGTGCTACGCGGCAGGTGCGTGAAGGCGAGTACGAAGCGCATCGCCTGGACGAGCGCGCCCGCACCAACGAGATCCGCGCCGTCAACATCGGCTTCAACCGGATGGCCGACCAGCTCGCCAAGATCGAGCAAGACCGCGCGGTCATGCTTGCCGGCATCTCGCACGACCTTCGCACGCCGCTGGCACGGCTGCGGCTCGAAACAGAAATGAGCGTCGCCGACGAGGATGCGCGCAACCACATGGCGGCCGACATTGCGCAGCTCGACGCCATCATCGACAAGTTCCTCGACTACGCGCGGCCGGACCATGTCAACTTCAAGCCGGTGTTGCTCCGCGAAGTGGTGGACGCCTGCACTTACGCGGTGGAAGACCAGGGCGACATCAACATCCAGGTCGACGTACCGAGCGACCTGCGGGTGATGGCCGACGAAGTCGAACTCACGCGCGTGGTTTCGAACCTGGTGGAAAACGCACGGCGCTATGGCAAGACGCCGGGCACGGATGTGGCCGATGTCGCGATACACGCGCAAGCACACAACGACACGGTACTGATCAAGGTGCGTGATCACGGTGCGGGCGTCGCGCCGGCTTTGCTGTCTCAGCTCACCAAGCCCTTTTTCCGTGGCGACGTGGCGCGCACATCGGCCGCTGGCGCCGGCCTGGGCCTGTCCATCGTTGCGAAGAACATCGAACGGATGGGCGGCACCTTTGCGTTGACCAGCACGCCGGGTCGCGGTTTCGCGGCGCATATCCGGGTGCCGCGCGCCGCAGCGCCCAAGATCACCGAAACCGCACCAACCGTCAAGAAGGCCTGACGCGCTGGCGGCCTCGGTCGCCTCGCCGCTTCAAGGCCGTTGAATTGAGGCGTCCGTGCGCACGAGCGCCACCTGGCTGGCCATGAGACGCGCCATGCGTCCATCAGGAACAGCCCAGAGCATGGGGACCAGCCAGAACAGGCACAGACCGGACCGGGATCCGTACCAGCTGAGGGCGATCCCCAGCACGTAGCACAGCAACGAAAGTCCGCTCTTCCAATCGCGCCCCAGCAACCGCCGAAATTGCGCCGAAACCCCATGGTGGCGCACCACGGCTGTTTGAAGGAGCAAATA
Source organism: Pseudomonadota bacterium (assembly GCA_040387575.1). Classification (GTDB taxonomy): domain Bacteria; phylum Pseudomonadota; class Gammaproteobacteria; order Burkholderiales; family Burkholderiaceae_C; genus Variovorax. The sequence continues at coordinate 2,910 of JAZKDL010000614.1, read as the reverse complement.
CGCGATGCCGACCAGAAGCAGGTTCAGGCCATACAACATCGTGGGGACGGTGGCAAAGTGGTTTTCGCCCATCCAGCCGGTCGAGAACGGCAGCAACGACAACCAGAACAAGAGGTTCAGATTGGCCCACAAGGTCCAGTTGTCCACGCTGCGGGCCGCCTGCAGCAGATGGTGATGGTTGTTCCAGTACATGCCGACATACGCAAAGCTCAACACATAAGAGACGAACACGGGCCACAGGCCGACCAGATTGGTGAAGGCGCCGCCGTGGGGAATCTTCATCTCGAGCACCAGGATCGTCAGCACGATCGCCATCACGCCATCGGTGAAGGCTTCGAGCCGCCCTTTTTCCATTCCTTCCTTGGACATCGTGGCGCCTTCACTCGCTCAGATTCACGACTGTTCTGTGATGGCGCGGCTGGCCTATTTCCCGAACGATGAAGGTCGCTACGTCAGCGCGGGAAATCTTGGTCATCCGCCCCTCACCGGCCCACGACGTGATCTCGCGCCACGACCCTTTTGGCGGGGCGTCGGTCAGCATGGCCGGACGAATCAAGGTCCAGTCCAATGGACTGCCCATGACCACCTGCTCCTGCCGGTTCTTGTCGGCATAGATGCGTCCCAGCAGCAACGGCAACAGCACGCGGTCGTACAGGAACCCGCCATGCCCGACGCTGTCTCCCGCGCCCATCCCCGTGATGCACAGCAATCGGGCGTCCGGGCATTCCGATTGGATGGCCTGGACGAGATTCCGTGAGCCTTCCGACAGCAGCGTGACCGGGCCCCGCAGGATGAGCGGCGTGCCCAGCGCGCTGACAACGACGCTTGCGCCCTTCACCGCACGGTGAAGTGACGCCGGATCCAGCACATCACCCTGAAAAGCCAGATGGGCGTCATGCGTCACTTTTTCAGGACGGCGAGCCAACAACCGCAATTCAAGGCCGGCTTCACGCGCCTTGGCAACGATCTGTCGCCCGGTGCCGCCGGTAGCTCCGATCAGAAGAACGTGGCCGCTCATGGACCCACCTGCACTGACAAGACTTCGAAGAATCGGCAAACCGGCCGAGAAAGGGACGACACAGGGCGTTTCATGGGGCGCGATCAAAGAAGGGGTTGAGAAATCCGAGGTGCGACTCGCGTCCTGCGCTTGGACGAAAACCAGTCGGAGCGCGCTGATGCTAGGCGCCACTTACTTTTTCGTAAACGACATAATAAAAATTCTGTTCTTCACCAATGAAAAAGAAATGGCCGCATACGACCTGCTGCAAGACATGGCCTTGTTCGTCGAAGTGGCACGCACCGGCAGCTTCACCAAGGCTTGCGCAAGGCTGGGCATGCCCAACGGAACGCTTTCTCGCCGAATTGCGGCCATGGAAACCCGCCTGGGCGTGCGCCTGTTCGAGCGCACGACCCGAAAGATCAACATGACAGATGCCGCGCGGAATTACTACGCGCATTGCGCGCCGATCGTCGAGGCTGCGGCTGTCGCGCATGAAAGCCTGCGCAACAGTACGCAGGCCATCAGCGGGCACATCCGGTTGTCCATGCCGGTCGATCTGGGCATGCGCTTCGTTGCGCCGCTGGTGACGGAGTTCGCTGCGCGGCACCCCGCGGTCCATTTCGAGGTCGAGCTCTCATCGCGCATCGCCGACTTCGTGGGCGACCCGGTCGATGTCGCGCTCCGGCTCGGCAAGGTCCGGGACGAGCGCCTGATTGCCCGTCATGTCGGCACCATCGCCCAAGGAATCTTTGCCGCGCCGAGCTACCTCGCACAGCACGGCGCACCGAAAGCGCCTGCGGATCTGTCGGCGTGTCAGTGCCTGGGCATTCGATCCGACTCGCCAGCCCACACCTGGCAGCTCACGTCGCCCGACGGCGAGGCCAGCCGGACCAAGGTCAAGGGACGCTTCATGGTCAACAACGTCGGCTTCATCCAGTTGCTTGCGGAGCAGGGCTTCGGCGTGGCCATGTTGCCGTCACAGTTGGCTGCCGAGGCGGTGACCCAGGGTCGTCTGAAAGCCGTGCTACCCGGATACACGCCGCAGGGCCTTCCGGTCTATCTGGTCACAGCGACCCGCTTGCACACGACCGCCATCCGCACATTCGCCGACTTCATCACGCAGCGCTTCGCGTCGACGCTGGTCGACGCGCCACCGGCGGACGATTCGCGCTGATGACCCGAGTGGCAATCCGACTGACGTGGCCGATCAGCGATGAAGCAACGCTGCGGCGCGCGCTTCCATCGCGCGGCCCTCACCGACCGGCCCGAGCTTCTCGGCCGTCTTCGCCTTCACGTTGACCTGCGACACCGCAATCCCGAGCACCTCGGCAATGCGCTCGCACATCCGCGGAATGTGCGGTGCCAGCTTCGGCGCCTGTGCGATCACGGTGCTGTCGACGTTGCCGATTTCCCAGCCGGCGGCGCGCACCCGGCGCGCCGCTTCGGCCAGCAGGACCGCCGAATCGGCGCCCTTGAACTGCGCATCGGTGTCCGGAAAGTGGCGACCGATGTCACCCAGCCCAGCCGCGCCGAGCAAGGCATCGGTGATCGCATGCAGCAACACGTCGGCATCGGAATGGCCCAGCAGTCCGGTGACGTGCGGTACCTGGATGCCGCCAAGGATCAGTTGGCGCCCGGCAACGAGTTGATGCACATCCCAGCCCTCGCCGATGCGGATGTTGAAAGGTGCAGGAACGGGCGTGGAAGCAGTCATGGCGTGTCGTTCTGGCGATGCGCGGCGAGCAGAGCCTCCGCCATCGCGAAATCTTCGGGATAGGTGACCTTGAAATTGCGTGCACTGCCTGGCACCAGCAACGGCGCGAGCCCGGCGTGCTCGATCGCGCTGGCTTCATCTGTGGCGGCGTCGCCGATGCGCTCCAGCGCATCGAGCAGCATGCCGATGCGGAACA
>JAZKDL010000613.1:0-3065 GCA_040387575.1 Pseudomonadota bacterium | reverse complement strand
GCATGGGATTCCTCGTGAAGTGGAAGGGAAGGGCAGGAACGTCAGGGAGATGCGGGATGCGGGATGCGGGATGCGGGATGCGGGATTCAGGGCGAGGGCGCGGCGAACACCGTCACGCTGTCCGCCGAGGCCGGCCGCATCCAGACGCGGGCGCCGGTGTCGCGCGGGGCCATGCCAGGCGTGCGCGGTTCGGACAGCTTGAGCCGCAGGCCGCTGGCGGTGCGGATCTCGTGGACGATGGTGGCGCCGAGCGGCATGCCGAGTTCGACCGTGCCGGCCAGGGCGCCGGATGCCGCGTCTGCTGCATCCGACGTGGCGGCCAGGCGCATGTTCTCGGGCCGGACGCAGGCGACGACGCGGCTGCCGACGGAAAGGCCGACCGGCGCGCGCGTGGCCAGTTGCGTGCCGTCGTCGAGACGGACCATGGCGCTGCCACCCGACATGCCTTCCAGCACGCCCGGCAGCACGTTCGCCGTGCCGACGAACTGGTTCACGAAGTAGGTCGCGGGCGTGTCGTACACCGCGGACGGCGCGGCGAACTGTTCGAGCCGGCCCTGGCTCAGCACCGCCACGCGGTCGGCCATGCCGAGCGCTTCTTCCTGGTCGTGCGTGACGATGATCGCCGTGGTGCCGGCCGCGCGCTGAATGCGCTTGATCTCGATCTGCATGTCGAGCCGCAGGCTCTTGTCGAGCGCCGAGAAAGGCTCGTCGAGCAGCAGCACCCGCGGCTCGATGGCCAGCGCGCGTGCCAGCGCCACGCGTTGCTGCTGGCCGCCCGAGAGTTGCTTGGTCAGCCGATCGGCCAGGTGGCCGAGCTGAACCATGTCGAGCATCTCGGCCGTGCGCTTGCGTGCGGCGTTGCGGTCGGTGCCGCGCGCCGCCAGCCCGTAGCCGACGTTCTCCGCCACCGTCATGTGCGGGAACAGCGCGTAGTTCTGGAACACGATGCCGACGTTGCGCCGCGCCGGCGGCAGCTCGTCGATGCGGCGCCCGCCGATCACCACCTTGCCCGAGGTCTGCGTGATGAAGCCCGCAATGATGCGCAGCAGCGTGGTCTTGCCGCAGCCGCTCGGCCCCAGCAACGCGACCAGTTCGCCGGCTGCGACTTCGAGGGTGACGTGGTCGACGGCGAGCGATCCGGCATAGCGGTGCACGATGTCGTCGAGGGTCAGGCTTTGTCCGGTGGTCGGTTCCATGGCCGGGGCACATGCAATCGGTGTGCCAGTTTTGTATCCAATCTGTCCATGGGTCCGGCCGCGTGTCTGATTCAACGGGCGCTCATTGGAGAACGCCGCGGTGCGCGATCGAATTCCATCCTGGAATCCATCTTGCATAAGACAGATTGGATACGATCCTACGCCTCGGGATGGGTGCCATGTCGCACCACATTGGATACAAAGTGAACGCGGCTGGTGCATCCAGATCGCACCAAGGAGTCTTTCATGAACCAGGAATTGCATCGCTGGACCGCGCGCGACATCGCCCGCCAGGTTGCGGCGCGTGCCGTGTCAGCGGGCGAGGTCGCGCAGAGCCAGTGCGAGCGCGTGGCGCGGCTCGAACCGCAACTCAATGCCTTCGCGGACTTCGATCCGGCCGTGCCGCTGGCCGCCGCACGCGAGGTCGACGCGCGGCTGGCGGCCGGCGAACAACTGCCGCTGGCGGGTGTGCCGTTCACGGTCAAGGACAACCTCTGGCTGGGTGGCCGGCCCGCCACTTTCGGCTCGAAGGTGTTCGCCGACTTCGTCGCGCCGCGCGACGCCTGGGCCGTGGCCCGGTTGCGCGCGTTGGGTGCGGTGCCGCTGGGCGTCACCAACTGCTCCGAGTTCGCCTGCAAGGGCAACACCGCCACGCCGCTGCACGGCGAGACAGCCAATCCGTGGGATCTACAGCGCACGCCGGGCGGCTCCTCCGGCGGCGCGGTGGCGGCGGTGGCGTCGGGGCTCGGCCCATTGGCGCTGGCCACCGATGCGGGCGGTTCGGTGCGCCGGCCTGCGGCGCACACCGGCCTGGTCGGCATGAAGCCGACGCTGGGCCGGGTGCCCAACCCGTGGGGTTTCGACGATCCGAACCATCTGCTGTCGGTGGTCGGCCAGATCGGCCGCAACGTCGAGGACGTGGCTTTCATGCTGGACGCGCTCACCGCCTGGGAGCCGGCCGACACGCTGTCGTGCCCGGCCTTCGCAGTGCCCGACGCCATGGCCGCGCTGAAGCAGCCGCTGCGTCCGCTGCGGCTTGCCTGGTCGCCGCAACTGGGCTGTGGCCTGGCGGTCGATGCCGACGTGCAGGCGACGCTCGAAGCCGCGGTCGACCGGCTGCGCTCCGCCGGCTGGCAGATCGAAACGGACGACCCCGCGTGGCCGCCCGAGGCGCGCGAATACCCGCTGATCGCGCTGCAGCAGGCCGGGCTGGCGCAGCGTTTCGGCGACATCTGGCGGCGCACGCCCGAGATGCTCGATCCGGACATCGGTGCGCAGATCGAACTCGGCTTCGCGATCTCCGGCACACGGGTGACCGAACTGCTCAAGCTGCGCGAGGAATTCCACGCGAGCTTCACCCGATTCTTTGCGCGCTACGACGCCTTGTTGTGCCCGGTGAGCCCGGTGGAAGCATGGCCGCTCGGCCGTCTCGGCCCGGCCGAAATCGGCGGCCTGCCCGCCGGCCCGCGCGGCCATGCCGCCTTCACGCCGATCTTCAACTACGGCGGCGTGCCCGCCCTGTCACTGCCCTGCGGCACCGGCCGCCACGGCCTCCCCGTCGGCCTGCAGATCGCCGGCCCGCGCTTCGCCGATGCGCTGGTGCTGCAGCTGGCATGGCACGCGGAGCAGGTGCTCGGCCCAGGCGCTCCGTCACCCCTGATGGATTGAAGCCAGGAACACCGCAGAACCGGCTTTGCCGGGCTGCTGGTGTTGCCCCCGGAAGGGGGTTGGCGAAAGCGACACGGAGTGCGCGAAGCCTGGGGGAGAGCCAAGTTCAGCCGAAGAGGACTTCCGCGAGGTCGATCTCCTGAACCTCCTGCGCATCGAGCTTCAGCGCGTTCTCGATGTGGCTCAGGTGCTCGGTCATCA
>JAZKDL010000612.1:0-14072 GCA_040387575.1 Pseudomonadota bacterium | reverse complement strand
GGTGGCGGAGGGATTGCGTTGCATCTGGAGTTCCTTTCTCGAAACGATGAGCGAATGATAATGATTCGCAATTAAAAGTCAATCGTCGCGATCAATCTTTTTGCGAATCACCGCTGCTCATTTCGAGTCGGGTTCGGTTATGAATCCGATCTTGCGGACGCCGGCCTCCCGTGCTGCCGACATGGCTTGTGCGACACGCTCGTAGCGCACTGCCTTGTCGCCCCGGATGTGAAGTTCGGGCTGCGGACTTTTCGCAGCCTCTGCTGCCAGCAGAGGCTTCAGCGCCGTGTCGTCGATCTTGTTCTCGTTCCAGTAATAACTGCCGTCTGCTGCCACAGTGAACAGAATGTTCTGCGGTTTGGTCACTTCGGGCTCGCTCGTGGCCTGGGGCAGATCGATGTTCACTGCGTGCTTCATCACCGGTACGGTGATGATGAAGATGATCAGGAGCACCAGCATGACGTCGACCAGCGGCGTCATGTTGATCTCGTTCATCACCTCATCCGGCTCGTCTTGGGTTCCGAAAGCCATGATGTTCAGCCCTTCTTGAGCGGCACGACGATCGGCGGCGTTTCGCTGCCGCTCTGAACGCGTGCACCGGTGACGAAGTAGGCATGCAGGTCGTGGGCAAAGCTATTGAGCTTGTTCAGCACGAACTTGTTGCCGCGCACGAGGGCGTTGTAGCCCAGCACGGCGGGGATCGCAACCGCAAGGCCCAGCGCGGTCATGATCAGCGCTTCGCCGATCGGGCCGGCCACCTTGTCGATCGTGGCTTGACCGACCGTGCTGATGCTCATCAATGCGTGATAGATACCCCACACCGTGCCGAACAAGCCGATGAACGGAGCTGTCGAGCCGACCGATGCGAGTACGGCGAGACCGTTCTGAAGACGCGCGGTGAACTCGTCGATGCCGTTACGCAGCGCCCGCGTGATCCAGTCGCTTGCGTCCAGTGAATCATGCAGGTGCGCCTTGGTGTTGCGATGGTGTGCGGCCGCCTCACGGCCTTCGAGTGCCAGTCCGCGGAACGGATTGCTTTCGTCCTTGCCGAGCTTGTTGAGTGCGGTTGCGAAGTCTTCGCTGTGCCAGAAATCTTGCGAGTGACGTGCAAGGCGCTTGTATTTGATGACGTCGAGCGCTTTGATGAAGATGACGATCCAGGAGGCAAGCGACATGCCGACCAGAATCACTGCGACTGCCTTGGTGACGAAGTCGCCCTGACTCCATACATTCATCAGGCCAAAGTGGGAATCCATACGAACAGCTCCAGAGAAAATTAGTTGAGAACCCAGTTGATCGGTACGTTGAACTCCATCGGTTCAACGACCCCATTTCTTTTGCCGGGCACATAGCGCCAGCTCATGACGGCTGTGCGTGCGGCTTCGTCGAGCCGCTCGTAGCCGCTCGATGTGCGGATGCTGGCCTGCTTGGGCAGGCCGTCGATCCCGATCAGCACGCGCACCACCGTCTTGCCTTGTTCGCCGAGCCGCTTGCTCATTGCCGGATACACCGGTTTCGGGTTCTGCAGATAGTCCGCATCGGTTGAAGGAAGCTGCACGCTCGGAGGCGCTGGCGGGGCTGGCGGAGGCGCGGGCGGGGCTGGAGGCGCTGGCGGTGCGGGTGCTGCCAGCGGAGGCGCTGGCGGCTGCGGCTCCAGCACACCGGTCGGCGCGTCAGGCGCGGGTGCTGGCGTGCGGATGGCCATGGGTCGCGGCGGTGGCGGTGTCCTGACCTCTTTCGGGCGAGGTGCTGGAGGTGGAGGAGGGGGCGGCGGCGGCGGCTCTTTGGGCTTCGGCGGCTCGACGAACTCGCTCAGCATCTCGACCGGAATCACGATTTCGGCTGCCTTGCGGATCAATCCGCTCTGCAACGCCCAAAGTGCTGCCACATGAAAAAGAACCACACCGCCCGCAATGAGGGCATTGCGGGATAGCCCCAGCGCGTAGCTGGGAGGCGAAGAGAAACGCTCAGACACGGTCCACCATTCGGATATGGGTGCGCCGAAAACGCACCCCGATTCAGCACAAACCGCTGCTTATTTGCGAAAGATCCACCAGACGGAGCCGGCGACGAAGATCAGGCTGCCAGCGAGTGCCGAGAAGAGTTCCATGCGCTGCTTTCCTGAATGGAAGTGGCAAGCTGTATGGTCCTTGCATCGTCGCGATGAAGTGCGGCGACGGGATGGGACGCACTGCATTGCGCGACGACTTCGCGTGCGCAACCTTCGCATCGGCCACACTGTGTGGCCACGCCAAGCTCGAACTGCACCTCGTCAAAGGTCATTCCGGCACGCGCATGACGCGCAATCTCCCGGTCCGACACTCGGCGGCAAACGCAAACGATCATGGGAGTGAAGGCGCTTTGGCTGGCTGTTTGAAGAAGCCTCATTATAAATACGAATTTGTCGCATTTGCAATCGCTATCGGCGCCTGATGTGCTTTGACGGACGAATCAGGTCTCCGCCCACATCCGCAGCAGATTGTGATAGTGGCCGGTAAGTGCAACGGTTTCTTCCCGGTCGCCGACCAATGCGCGCAGCCTCTGGATGGTCTGATCGAGCTCGAAAAGCGTTGATCGCTGTTGGTCGTCGCGGACCATGCTTTGCAGCCAGAAAAACGAGCAGATGCGTTCGCCTCTTGTCACCGGGTGGACGCGATGCAGGCTGCTGGAAGGGTAAAGAATGAGGTCGCCTGCTGGCAGCTTGACGTCGTGACTGCCGTAGGTATCGACCACTTCGAGTTCCCCCCCTTCATAGCTCTCCGGCTCGCACAGGAACAACGTGCAGGACAAATCGGTTCGCAGTTGGTCTTTGCTGCCCGGCAGGTTGCGCACCGAACCGTCAATGTGCAAGCCGTAGTTCTCTCCACCTTCGTAGCGATTGAAAAGCGGCGGTACGAATCGCAAGGGAAGTGCGGCTGAAAAAAAGAGCGGATTCTTGGCGAGTGCGCTCAGGATCACGTCGCCGAGTTGGTGGCCGATCTGCGAGAACTCCGGCAGTTGCCGGTTCTGCTTGACCTTCGCGCCCTGATCTCCAACGGTTGCGCGTCCATCGATCCACTCGGTCGCGTCGAGCGCCGCGCGCATTTCGCTTACTTGGCCGGCAGTCAAGACGCCAGGGACGTGCAGCATCATGTGCGGGTTCCTTTCATGAAAAAAGCCCCGGTGCGGCCGGGGCTTGAGTGTCGCACCGCGCTCGGTGCGAACCTTGATTCAGGTCAGAACGTGAAGTTCGCCGTGAGACGTGCCGAGCGTTCGATGCCAGGGGTATACCGATAGCCGCTCTTGTTGATTGCAGCGACGTAGTCCTTGTCGAACAAGTTGAAGATGTTCAGCTGGATTTCGACGTTCTTGTTGATGCGGTACGAGGCGAGTGCATCGAACACCCAGTAGGACTCCACGAAGCTCGGGGTGCCAATTGCGCCGTCGCTGCCGCGCTTCATCTTGCCGTTGTAACGCGGGCCACCGCCGATCGTCACGCCAAAAGGAAGGCGATAAGTGCTCCACAGGGTAAATGCGCTTGTCGGCGTGTAGGCCAGATCGGTCGAGCCGTCTGCGGTAACGACTTGGTTCGTCGGGCTTTCCACCTTGGTGTCCATCGTGGTGAAACCTGCGCTGAGATTCCAGTCTGGCGTGATGGCCCCGACGGCGCCAAGTTCGATGCCCTTCACGGTCTTTTTGCCGGCGCGGTAGTAGGTGCCGTCGGTGTCCTGCAGAACTTGTTCGGAATAGTTGGTCCGGTACAGCGCAGCCGTCAGCGAGAGACGGTTGTCCAGCAGGTCCCACTTGGTGCCGACTTCGGCTGTCTTGGCGCTTTGCGGATCGACGTCCGGATTGTTCACGTTGGCCGTGTTGCTCGCGGCCAGCGTGAAGTTGGCACCGCCCGGCGGCTGCTTGGTCACGGCCCACGAGGCGTAGACGCTGCCGTTCGGTGCCGGTTTGTAGACGATGCCCAGCTTGCCGCTGATCACATGGTCATCTGCGCTGTAGGGGGTCGTGGCGCCCGTCGCCAGAACCGACTTGTAGTCGGTGTCGTAGCGGTCATAGCGCACGCCGCCAGTGAGTTGCCAGGCTTCGTTGAGCTTGACGGTGTCGATGGCATACAAGCCGACCGTGCTTGTCTTGCCGTCGGTGTACGCGCCGCTCAGGCTGCGGGTGTAGCCGCTCACGTACGCGTTCGGGTTGTACACGCTCACCGCGGGATAAGCACCAGTGCCGACGTAGGTCAGATTGGTTTGCTGCTCGCGGATGAATTCGACCCCTGCGACCGCGGTGTGGCTCAGGCCGGCCGTGTCGAACTTGGCCGTCAGGTTGGTCTGGTTCGTCAGAATCTCATTGCTGACATTCTTGTTGTTGATGTTCCGCGTGATCGTCCAGGTGGCTGGGTTGCCAGGGTTGGGTGTGACCAGTTGTGCGGTGGCGCCCATGAAAGAGCTGAGTTGGTATTCCTGGTCGGTCTTGCCCCAGCGGGTGGTATTGCGCAGCGTCACATTGGAGGTGAAGTCATGCTCGAGGATCACCGTGAACATGTCGGCCGTCACCTTGTCGTGATCGTCCGTCGTCCCGTAGAAGTTCTTCGAATTGACGCGCGCGGCCGAATTCAGGAAGCTGCGTGAGGCCTGTGGCGTCGAATAGCCAGGCAGACCAATCGTGAACACGCCACCGTCAGGCACGTTGTCCTGTTTGACGTGCAAATAATCGACCGTCACGCGCGTCGGCGTGCCAAGACCGAAGGCCAGCGAGCCTGCAACGCCCCAGCGCTTGTTCTTGATGAAGTCGCGGCCTGCGACGCCTGCGTCCTGGTCCAGCAGGTTCAAGCGGAAAGCGGAGGTGTCGTCGATCTTCTTGTTGAGATCGGCTGTGGCGCGCTTGTATTTGGCGCTGCCCAAGCCAACGGAGCCCGAGAAAGCGTCTTCGAGCTGCGGATGTTTCGTCGACAGATTGATCGCACCGGTGGCTGAGCCGCGGCCGATGTCAGCACCCGCCGAGCCTTTGAGCACTTCGATCTGGTCGATGTTGAAAACATCGCGCGAGATGGAGCCGAGGTCGCGGACACCGTCGACGAAGATGTTGCTGGAAGCGTCGGTGCCGCGAATGTAGATCGCATCGCCGGTATTGGTGGTGCCGTTTTCGCCCAGGTTGAAAGTTCCAACGCCGGGAGAGTTGCGCAGTGCTTCCGTCAGCGTGGTCGCACCTTGTTCGCGAATGATCTGTTCCTTGATCACCTGGACGGTTTGCGGAGTATTCAGCAGAGGCGCGGTGGCCTTGGGCGACGAGACGCTTTCCGCCTTGTAGTTTTCCACTGCCGACTCGACCTTGACTTCGCGGAGCGACGTCTGTGCCATCACAGGTGCGGAAAAAGCGATCAGCGTGGCGGCGGCAGCGCCGGTGAGTTGTGGAACGGCGCGCGCGACAGCGTGCTTGCGGCTTTTAATGTAGGCCATGAATCTTCCGAGTTATTTTGAATTGACTCGACTGGCGGGTCCGCGCCGGCGATTGCTGGGCAGGATTGGCTGGGTTGAGGCGTCCCGGACACGAGGCCGCGGGAATGCATGCAAATGATAATAACTATCAATACCTTTGGTCACAGGCGCTGCCAAAGTTCGCCAAAATTTCGACCATATGTTGCAGTAAGGCAACTGTGGGACTTCACCGCGCCGCGGCGTAGGTCCCCGGAGGTCAGGTGGCTGGCTCCCAACCGCCGGCCAGAACCCGATAGAGGTCTACCGACGATGTGAGTCGGGCAAGCCGGAACTGCGCCAATGTGTCCTGCGCGCTGAACAGCGTACGCTGCGCATCCAGAACGGTCGTCAGCGTCTCGACGCCTTCGCGGTAACGCAACTCGGCGAGACCCAATGTGCGTTGGGCCTGGGCGACGACTTCCTGTTGCGTACGTTCCTGCCTTGTATTGCGGTCGCTGTTGCTCAGTGCGTCCTCGACTTCCTTGAGTGCACTCCTCACCGCATTGCCATAGCCGTCCACCAGCGCTTGGCGCTGCGCGCGTGAGCTCTCGATCTGCAGCTGCTTGCGGCCTCCGTCGAACAATGTTTGTGCCAGGGACAGACCGAGTGAAATGCTGCCGCCGCCCGTTGTCAGGCTGAACAGCTGCGCACTGCCCGTGCCGCCGCCGGCAGAAAGGGAAATGCTTGGCAGCAGTGCAGCGCGCGCCGCTGCGACATCGGCGTCGGCTGCCGCAAGCCGAGCCTCCGCCGCCGCCAGATCGGGACGACGCTGAAGCAGCGACGACGGCAAGCCGGGCGTCACGGGAGGGGTGGTGAGTTGAAGCAGCGATTCGCCCTCGCCAGCGCGGAAACCCTGGGGCGTTCGCCCGAGCAGCAACGCCAGTGCGGACGCGGTCTGCCGGGCCTGCACCTCGAGCGGCAACACGGCCGTGCGCTGCTGCAACACGGTCGTCGTCTGCTGGGCAAGCTCAAGCGGCGTGGCGACGCCAAAGCGCGCCCGCGCCTCCACGATGCGCAGCACCCGTTCCGCTGTCGCCAGGTTCTGGAGTGCGATGGTCACGCGTTCACGTGTGGCCAGCAATTGAAAGTAGGTGATGGCCACCGAGGCCACAAGCGTGATGCGAGCCGTTTCGAAGTCATATCGACTGGCCGCAAGAGAGGCTTCCGCCCCCTGCGCGCCTGCGGCAATTCGACCCCACATGTCGACTTCGTAGCTCACATTCACTGAAGCGCTGGTCGACTTTCGCAAGGTTCCGCTTCCTTCGCTGCGACTGGTCGAGCTCCCGACCGAAGCACTCATGCCGGGCAACAGCGATGCACCGGCCAACTGCAATGCGATGTCCGCCTGACGAACGCGTTGTGCGGCGATGCGCAGGTCGCCGCTGCCGGCAAGCGCCTCATCGAGAAGAGGCTCGAGCTGCGCTGAGCCGTAGCTGCGCCACCAAGCGCGGTTCAGGGGTGTGGCGATGGCCGCTCCGGTGGGTTCGCTCCATGCGGCAGGCATTGGCGGATGCACCTCGGTACGCGGTTCGTGAACCGCACATCCGCTCGCTACCAACAAGGCTGCTGCTGCGGCGAGCATCGACGCAGGAAAGGCAGTGACGAAAGGGAAGCGCATGGCGAATCGGGTATTCATTCGGAAGCGAGCGCAACGACCGGGTCGAGCCCTGCGGCCTTTTTGGCAGGCAGGTAGCCAAAGATCAGGCCGGTAGCAAAAGCGCAGCCGAACGCCAGCAGCACTGGCATGACCGCGTATTGCACCGGTGTGCCAAAAGCGCCGATGACAGCGGCAGTGCCAAGTCCGAAGACGACGCCTATCGCGCCGCCCAGCGCCGACACGACCAGCGCTTCGATCAGGAACTGCTGGAGGATGTTGCGCATGCGAGCACCGGTCGCCATCCGGATGCCGATCTCGCGGGTGCGTTCAGTCACGCTCACCAGCATGATGTTCATTACGCCGATGCCGCCCACGAGGAGCGAAATTGCCGCGATCGAACCCAGCAGGATCGTCATCGTGTTCTGGGTTTCTGTTGCCGCCTCGATGATCGATGCCATGTTGCGGATCTGGAAGTCGATCAGCCCGTGGCGCTCGGCCAGCAGCGACTCCACGGCATCCTGTGTTTCGTCGATGCGGTCGGTGTCGCTCACTGCCACCGTCACGTTACGCAGAAAGCGCTGGCCCGACAGACGCAGCTGACTGGTCGCATACGGCACGAGGACCACGTCGTCCTGGTCCTGCCCAGTGGGTGACGCACCGCGCGGGGCCATCACGCCGACGACCTGGAAGATCAGGTTGTTCACGAGGATGAACTGGCCAATCGGCTCCTCGCCATTCTGAAAAAGCGCATTGACCACCGTTTGACCCAGTACGGCGACCGTCGCGTAGTTGGTGTCGTCGTCTTCGCTGAAGAAGGTGCCCTGCGCAATCTTCCATTGGCGCGCCAGCGGAAACTTGGAAGACGTGCCTGTCACGCTGCTGGAATAGTCGGCCCCGCCGTAGCGCAGTGTCACCGTGCTGCTTTGTTCGGGGATGGCGGCAAGTACGTTCGGTACTTCCCTGTCGATGGCTACCACGTCGGCCTGTACCAGTGTGGCGGTACCTGCAAAGCCTCGCTGGTTAGGCGCGCCTGGACGTACCAGCAGCAGGTTGGAGCCCATTGCGCCGATGCGATCGATCACGGCTTGCTTGGCGCCATCGCCGATGGCCAGCATGGCGATCACAGAAGCAACGCCGATCACGATGCCCAGCAGTGTGAGGATCGATCGAAACACGTTGGCACGCAATGCGCGAAGGGCGGTCTTGGTCGCCTCCAGCATGTCGGCGAGATGGCTGATGCGACCGGAGCGCGGCATCCATTCGCGTGCGGCGGTCTCGTTGCCGGCCGTCGAGGGGCCGGGGTCGGCCACCACGTTGCCGTCGCGCAGCTCGATGACCCGGTGTGCGTGCTGCGCCACTTCGGGTGCGTGGGTGATGAGGATCACCGTGTGGCCCTTGGCCGACAGATCCTTCAACAGGCGCATCACGTCCGCGCCACTCTTGCTGTCGAGCGCGCCCGTGGGTTCGTCGGCGAGGATCACTCGGCCACCGTTCATCAGTGCGCGCGCGATCGACACACGCTGCTGCTGGCCGCCGGACAGCTGATTCGGTCGATGGTGCGTCCGGTCGGCCAGGCCGAGGGTCGCGAGCAACTCGCTGGCGCGCGCATGGCGGTCCCGTGGAGGAACGCCTGCGTAGACGGCAGGCACCTCCACGTTGTCTGCGGCCGTGCCGGTCGCGATCAGGTTGTAGCTCTGGAAGACGAAGCCAAAAGCTTCGCGCCGCAGTTCGGCCAACTCGTCGCGGTCCAGTCCCGATACGTCGCGGCCCATGAAGCGATAGCTGCCCGTGGTCGGTCGGTCAAGGCAGCCGAGTATGTTCATCAGGGTCGACTTGCCGGAGCCGGACGCGCCCATGATGGCAAGCAGTTCGCCCGGGTAGATCGCGAGGTCGATGCCGTGCAGCACTTCGACAGCGAGATCGCCGTTTCTGTACGTCTTGGTGACGCCCCTCAGGTCGATCAACGGCACGGTCCGTGTCGGCCTTGAATCTGCCGGGATGCTCACCGGCGTGCGCCTCCGGCCGGACCGCCCGTGGGCGCCGTACCAAAGCCTGGCGCCTGAGCTGCGGGTGCGGCGGCTCGACGCGGCGTGTCGGGCTGCTTGATGCCGGCGACGACGCGGTCGCCTTCCTCGAGGCCGGACAAGATCTGCGCTTGCACGCGGTTGCTGACACCGACGGTGACTTCGCGCTCACTCACGCTGCCATCGACCGCTGCGATCTTGACGGTCGCCTTGCGTGCCGGACGTGCACCGGCTGCTCCGGGGCCGGCTTCCTGCGCGCGCATCGCACGTTGAGGTTCGCTGCCGGCAGGACGACGGCGTGTGGCTTCGGTGCGGGTGCCAGGCGCGGCGGCGGAAGCCGTCGGCATCGGTGCGCCCGCAGTCGGATCGCGCCGGTTCTGTTGTCCGCGTTGCATTGCGAGCGCGGACATCGGCACCACCAGCGCGTCGCGCGCTTCCGCCACCACGAAGAACACCTGCGCCGTCATCTGCGACATCAGGTTGCGATTGGGGTTGGCCACCTCGAACAGTGCGTTGTAGAGCACGACGTTGTTGGTGACCGTCGGCGTTGGCTCTACTTTCTTGAGCTGTCCGTACCACCGGCGCCCCTGGCTTCCGAGCGTCGTGAAATACGCCTGCATGCCCGTACGCAGCTTGCTCACGTCGGCTTCGGACACTTGTGTCTGGACGGTCATCGTCGTCTGGTCGGCGATGCGCAGGATCGTCGGCGCAGATTGGTTGGTGTTGAGCGTTTGGCCCTGTTTTGCCGTGATGCTCACGACCGTGCCATCCATCGGCGCGTAGATCCGGGTGTACTTGAGGTTGGCCTCCTCGACTCGCATGCTTGCCTGAAGCTGCTCGATCTGCGCCTTCTGCGTGTTCACCTGTGCGCGCGTCGTCTTGAGCGTGGTCTCTGCGTTCTGGACGAGTTCGAGCGTCGTCGCTTCGGCCGACATCAGGTTCTTTTGACGCTGAAGATCACGTTCCGCCTTCTCTACGCCGACCTGGTTCTGCAGCAATTGCGCCTGCTGTGCGCGCAGATTGGCGCGGCTGGCTTCCACACGTGCAGCCGACTGTTCGGCGTCGATCTCGGCGAGCAGCTGTCCTTCGGTGACGTCGTTTCCGACTTCCACGTGGATCTTGCGCAGTTGGCCCGACACCTGCGCGCCCACATCCACATAGTCGCGCGGTTGGAGCGAACCGGTGGCACTCACCAAATCCTCGAGGTCGACCCGAAGCACGTTGGCGAATATGTAATCGGGGCCGCGCGCGTTGCTTGCGACCCATTGCCTCCAGCCGAACCAGCCCGCCGCAGCCAGGATGACGAGTGCAAGGACTGCATATGACGTCAGGCGCAGACGGCGGGCAGGACGGCGAATGGTTTCTGTCATGTCGGGGTCATCGGAGAACGACTTGGCTGGGTTCGATAGTCAATAGACGTCACGGCGATAACGACCGCTGCCGATCAACTCGCGCATGCGTGCGTCGCCAGCGATCTGGCGCAGCGCCGCATCGACGCCGCTGGCCATTCCCTGCAGGCTGCCGCACACGTAGACGGCGGCGCC
Organism: Pseudomonadota bacterium; assembly: GCA_040387575.1. Taxonomy (GTDB): domain Bacteria; phylum Pseudomonadota; class Gammaproteobacteria; order Burkholderiales; family Burkholderiaceae_C; genus Variovorax. Next base: position 3,448 of record JAZKDL010000612.1, on the reverse strand, counting down.
ACGCGCCAGCCAGGCCTGCAGTTCATCGGCCGCCTGCAGCAACCGATGCTGCACATACGCCGGCTCCTGCTGATCGCGAGAGAACACCATGTCGAGGCGTTGCAGCACGCCGGAAGCCTGCCAAGCGTCGAGTTCATCGCGGCAGAAGTAGTCGTGGGCGGCCTGCCGTTCGCCGAAGATCAACCAGTTCTCATGCTGGCGTGCAACAGCCCTGGCGCGCAGATGCGCGCGAAGGCCGGCAAGACCGGTGCCGTTGCCGATCAAGATCAGCGGGCGCTCGAGGTTGCCATCGAGACGGAAGTTACGGTGAGGCCGCACCCTCAGCGAGACAGAGTCGCCCAGCGTCAGCGTCGACGTGAGCATGCCGGACGCCGCGCCGAGCGTGCCGTCGGGATGGCGCTCCTGGCGCACCAGCAATTGGACTTCACCGTCCGAAGGAACCGATGCGATGGAGTAGTCGCGCGGACGCTTCGGGTCGCTGGCAAGCGCCACCTGCACCAGATCGCCCGATTGCCATGTTGCTTCGATGCCGACGGGAGGGCGCAGACCCAGGTGATACACGGGTCCGCCCTGGCTGCCCGGGTTGAGCAACTCGCGGCGCACGAGTTGCCAAGCGGAGAAAACGGCCGAATCAGCTTCTTCGTTCGACGTAACCGAGGTGGCTCCGCCGCCCCAGGACGTGTGCCATTGGGCGAGTGCGACAGGGTCGCAGTTGTCGACCTCGATGCGAGCCTCAGCCGAAACCGCGCCACTGGCCTGAAGCCATTCGTCGAGTGCGCGGCCAAAACCGCAGAACTGCGCATATTGACGGTCGCCCAGCGCCAGCACCGCATAACGCAGCGTGGACAGCTTCATCGGCACGCCCATCAACTGTTCGGCGAAGAGGCTCGCGTCGTCCGGCGCGTCGCCCTCGCCGTACGTGCTGGCGACGAAGAGCGCACGCTGCGCAGCGAGGAGCGTCGGCGCATCGAGTTCGTTCAGCGGCATGACCCGGACCGGCACGCCGGTGGCATGCAGGGCCCGCGCGGTTTGCCAGGCGATGGACTCCGCCTGCCCGGTCTGGCTGGCGAACGACACCAGGATGGGGGGCTGGTCACCATTCCCTGCGAGCGCTGCGGCGGCGTCCGCGGTCGCTGCCTGCCTGCGACGTTCGCGGAGGTAGATGGCCATGCAAAGCGCGATGTAAGCGAGCGCCACGAGGCCCGCCGCAAGCATGCGGAAGTTAGGCTCAGTCATCGATCGTGTCGGTCGCGGGAGTTGGTTCTATTTGAATGAGTGGCGCCCGGCGTCATGCCGAGAATGCGCGCCAGGCTTCGGTCGCAAGGACCTGCTGGACGTCACCGTTGCGGCGCACGAAGGCGGCTGCGATTCGATGACGTTCGGCGAAGGCCGGCCCTTCGCTCGCACCGAGCACCAGGAGAGCGGTGGCCAATGCGTCCGCATGCATGCATTGCGCATGAAGCACGGTGACGGACGCCAACGTTGCCGACAACGGCTCGCCGCTGCGCGGGTCGATGGTGTGCGACCAGCGGCGTCCGCCTTGCTCGTGCACATGCCAACGGTCGCCCGACGTGGCGATGGCCATGCCCTTCAATGCCACTGGCGGCAAGGCGTCTTCGGCGACGTCGATGCGTACACGCCAGGCTTGCCCGCCGGGTCGGATTCCGACGCCGCGCAATTCGCCCCCGATCTCCACCAGAAAGTCGCCCAAGCCCAGCGCGAGAAGCGCCTCAGCGACTTTGTCGACGGCAAAACCCTTGGCGACGCCCGACAAATCGAGAGACAGCCCGCCGGGCTGTGTGATCGTTTGCGTGCCCAGGTCGAAGCCGAGCCGCTCCCACCCCGTGCGTGATTTCGCATCGGCCACCGCAGCCGCAGTGGGTTCCGCAATGGTGGCATTGGCGTGCGCGCCGAAACCCCATAACGCGACCAGTGGGCCGACTGTGGGGTCTACGGCGCCGCCGCTGGCTTTCGCCCATTCCAGCGCACAGCCAAGGACCCGTGCGAAGTCGTCTGCCAGCAAGTGCCGGCTGCCTGCGGGTGCCTGGTTGTAGCGGCTGATGTCCGATGCCGTCTCCCAGGTACTCATCTGGTCGACCACCGTGTCCAGGGCATGCTTGATCGCTGCGAGTACGGCTTCGTGTGGCCGCATCGACGGGTTGTCGAAGACCAGCGACCAGGTGGTCCCCATGGTGCGGCCGGCCAGCTTCTGCAAGCGGCTCGGGTCTGCCGGTCGGGGAATGGCTGAGTTTGCATAACCACCGGCGCGCCAGGTGGCAAAAGAAGGGCGCACCGGTGCAACTCCGATCAGGCGATCAGGGCAGCACTTGCAGCGTCGCTGCGTAGCTCAAGCGACGTTCCTTGGCCTGGGGCAAGGTGGTCTTGTTGTCCTTCGTGCTTGCGTCGAGGTAGTACATGCCGGCAACCGGCCACGTGACGCTGAACTGGCCCTTGTCGTCGGTCTTGAGCTTCAGTTCCGCGAGCGCGTCACGGTACTGCGTGTCGCCTTGCGTCACTGTCACTTCAAGGTCTTTGGCTGCCTGGCCGTCCACCAGCAGCGTGAACGTGGCTTTTTCACCCTTCACCAGGTCGGTCGGGCTGCCTGTGGACATCAGTTCCAGCCCTTGGCCAACCGGCTTGAGCACCGACGGCTTGCCCATGGTCACGAAGGTTTCGATGCGGCCCGACGATTGGGTGACGACCACATCGGTGGCGTCCGCGGGGATCTCCTTGCCGATCGTCTCTGGCGTGCCGCGAGCGCGCTTCTGTTGGCCGGCCTTGTCCTTCCAGCTCGCGAACGCACCGCCGTTGATCACGGCGATTCGGTAGGTGCCCGGCTGCGCGATGCTCACGTCGAACACGCTACGCTGCTTCAGCTTGGCTTCGGATTCAGCTTTGACGGTGCTGCCGTCAGGTGCCGTGATCTGCAGGCCGTCAAGGCGCAGTGCGGCATGGTTGGCTACGAACAGATCGTTCGAGACGGCCGCGTCGACGGTGATCATGTCCGCCTTCGACAGCACTGTGGTCGAGGGGAGGATCCAGGCGTTGTGCGCGTGCGCGGTGCCCAGGACTGCAACGAGGGCGGCCGTGAGAGCGGCGATACGGATGGAAGATTTCATGGCGGACTCCTGTGGGTGGGTTCGAGTGAGCGGACGGGGGTTCAGGGCTTGAAGTCGAGCTTGATTTCGCCGAGCTCGGTGCTACCCGTGGCGGTGGCTTGCGCCGCGGCGGTGGGTGGCCACTGGAATGGCACGGTCACGACCTCGCGGCCACCTGCTTCACGGGCCGCTTCGACGACGAATTTGTAGGCGCCGGGGGCGAGTTTCGGCAATGCCGCGGTGCCTTCGGTCACGCTGATCTGATGCTTGCCCACCGGCTTGGTCGCACCACTGATGCCATCGATCGGCATTTGCAGTTCGCGTCCGGTGCGGCGCCACCATTGGCGCAG
>JAZKDL010000611.1:0-9346 GCA_040387575.1 Pseudomonadota bacterium | reverse complement strand
CAGGACGCCGACTTCTGGTACCTGGGCTGCATCGACGCCACGCTGTGGTGGCTGATCGCGGTCGACCATGTGCGCCGCCATGGCGATGTCGGCGCCACGCACTGGGCCGACGGCGTGCGCCGCGCGATCGACTGGCTGCTGGCGCAGGAACACCAGCACTTCCGGCTGCTGCAGCAGAACGAGGCCAGCGACTGGGCCGACATCATGCCGCGCTCGGGCTACGTGCTCTACAGCAACGCGCTCTGGTACGACGTCAAGCGGCGCTTCGCGATCGGCCATGCGGAAGAAACGCTGTACCACTTCAACCACCTGTTCAACCCGTTCCAGGCCGACCTGCCCGAGTACCACCGCGCCCGGCTGCTGCGGCACTACGCGCGCCGCGGCCGGCAAGACCCCGGGCTGTACCTGAGCTTCGTGAACCTGGCGGTCGTCGGCGACGAGGGCGACGTGTTCGGCAACCTGCTGGCGATCCAGAGCGGGCTGGCCGACGAGCCGATGGCACGGCGAATCGTCAAGACCATCACCGACGCGCGCGCCAGCGACCCGTATCCGCTGCGTGTGGTGCTGCACCCGCTGTCGCAGCAGCACGAACTGTGGCGCGCCTACATGGGGCGCCATCAGCAGAACATCGTCCACCAGTACCACAACGGCGGCATCTGGCCCTTCGTCGGCGGCTTCTGGGTGATGGCGCTGGCACAGCTCGGCCTGCACGACCAGGCCTGGCCCGAACTGGTCAAACTCGCGCATTCGAACCAGGTCGACGACTGGCGCTTCACCGAGTGGTTCCACGGCAAGACGCTGGCGCCGAAGGGCATGGCCGGGCAGAGTTGGAACGCGGCGACGTTTCTGCTGGCGCAGCGGGCGCTGCAGGGCAGCACCGCGGGTTCGCCAAGGCCGACATTGCCGGCAACGCCTGGTTGACCATGGCAAGCACCGCCCCGCGCGCCCTTCGCCTGCCTCCGCTTCTGTTGCGCGCCATCGACGGCGCGGTGCTGACGCTGCTTCAACCCGAGCCCGGCCGGCGTATCGACTTCAGCGCGCCCGCCGGTGAGGCGGCACTGGCCGCATCGGACTCCGTGGCCTGGCGCGTGTTCCGCAATCCGCTGTCGGTGTTCATCGGTGGCGTCGCGGCCGTCGTGCTGGAGCTGGCCGAGCCGTCGGTCCGGGCCGGCGTGTGGGAGCACTCGTCCTTCAAGTCGGATCCGCTGCGGCGCCTGCAACGCACCGGACTCGCGGCCATGGTGACCGTCTACGGCCCTCGCTCGATGGCCGAGGCCATGATCGACGGCGTGGTTCGGGCGCATGACCGGGTGCGCGGCCACACCAGCGCCGGCGTTTCGTACAGCGCCAACGACGTCCGCCTGCTGGACTGGGTGCAGGCCACGGCGAGCTTCGGCTTCGTGCAAGCCTATCGGCACTTCGTCCGGCCGCTGGACGATGCCGAGGTCGATCGTTTCTATGCGGACTCGCAGACCGCGTCGGCGCTGTACGGCGCCCTGGGCGCACCGCGATCGGCACGCGCCCAGCAGCACCAGTTCGAACGCATGCTCGACGCGCTCGAGCCTTCGGACGTGATCCTGGAGTTTCTGGCGATCATGCGCACCGCACCACTGCTGCCGTGGCCTCTGAGGCCGCTGCAGAGACTGCTGGTGCGCGCCGCCGTCGACATCCTGCCGGTCGACATCAGGCGCCGGCTGGCACTGGGACCCGCGCTTGGCCTGCGGGCCATCGAACGTTCGATGCTGCGCCGGGCCGGCGCGTGGGTGGACCGCATCGTGCTGCCATCGAGTCCCGCCGCCCAGGCTTGCCGGCGGCTCGGCGTCACGCCTGAAAGTCTCTTGCGCTGAACGGCGATCGGCCCTGCCGATCCCTCGCGCAGCGCACCATCACTTCACCGTGCGCGAATCCAGTGTCTTGAAGGGCCAGGCGAACGCCCCGGTCGAAACCGCCGGCTTCGACGAGGCCCGGAGGCCCGGTGCGGAGCCTGCCGGGAGGCTGATGCGGCGAGCCGTCTCGACGGATGCGAAGCGTGAACTCTTTCGCCAACGGTTGCGGCGCGGTGTATTGGGCTCGGGCGTCCGGCACTCGCCCAAGGATGCGAAGACCACGTCGATCAGGTCGTCGAGCGTTGGCCCGTCGAGATGCGCATCCATCAGCAGCAAGGCGGTTCGGCGGGAGCATCCGCAACGCCATTGCAGCCATTCCGCCATCAGCCGTGAAGCAAAGCCTTCCTTGCGGGAATCCGCTTTCCAGTTGTCGAATCGTGCGTTTCCCAGCGAGTCGGTCATCAGGTCCTCTTGACAGTGGCGGTGCTCGCCACACGGCACAAACGGCATACCGAGCCATCGTGCCGGCCGGATGATAACCAGCTGGTTGAACGCTGGCAAAGGTCGAGACTGATGGGATTCGATGGGGCAGCCGTTGCGCGGTTCTGCTGCCATCAGCTCGCAATGCCGACAGCCTATGCGCAACGCTCGCTGGTTGTCGCCACGCGGCAGTCGATGCGGTCGCCCACACGCAAGGTGCCGCCTTGCAACACCCGCGCCGTGACGCCGCCGTGGCCGCGCACCGCGTTGTAGCCGCCCGGCCCCAACGCATCTTCCATGCGCGAGCAGGGCTCGCAAGGCCCGGTGATCTCCAGCACGACCTGCTCGCCGATGTGCAGATGCAAGGGCTGGTCGCGGAACAGCGTGCGCGCGGCCAGCAGGTTGAGTCCGGACACGACGAGGTTGCGGCGCAGCAGTGCGGGCGTCACCTCGACACCGCCCGCGAGTGCGGCGATCACCGGCAGGTGTTCCTGCTGGATCAGCGTGACCTGGCGCCGTCCACCCGGCCGTGCGGCGCTGCTGCGGTCGCCTGCCAATCCGCGTTCCGCGATGGCGGTGGCCTCTTCGACCGATTGAACGGCCACGCCACGCGCCGGTCGCAGCAGGATCGCGTCCAGCCGGCCAGCCGCAGCGAAGCGGCGCGTCATGGCGCGCAGATCGTTCTTCACTGCTGAAGGCGCGCGAGCAGGTCGGTCGTCGGATAGCCGTCCGCCGGCAGGCCGATGCTCTGCTGATAGCCGCGCACACCGCGGCGCGTCGACGGCCCCATCACGCCATCGGCGTTGCCGGCAGCGAAGCCGCGCTGATTGAGTGCGGTCTGCAGCGCAACGACCTGGCTGCGGCTCAGCGGCTGCAGGTCGCGCGGCCAGGCTGCGATCACGCCGGAACCACCCGCCAGTTGCCGGGCCAGCAGGCCGACCGCGAGCGCGTAGCTGGTCGAGTTGTTGTAGCGCAGGATCGTGCGGAAGTTCGGCCCCACCAGGAAGGCCGGGCCACGCGCGCCGGCCGGCAAGAGGATCTCGCCTTCCGTCAACGCTGGCAACGGGCTGCCATCCATCGACTGCACGCCTTCGGCCGCCCATTGAACGCTCGACTGCCGCGCGCTGGCATCAGCCCGCGCATAGTCGAAGCCAGGTGGCAACTTCACCTCGCCGCCCCACGGGCTGCCGGCCTGCCAACCTGCACGTGCAAGGAAGTTGCCGGTCGAGGCCATCACGTCGGCCATGCTGCCCCAGATGTCGCGCCGGCCATCGCCATCGGCATCGACCGCGAAGGCCAGAAAGTTGGACGGCATGAACTGCGTCTGCCCCATGGCGCCTGCCCAGGATCCGACCATGTGGGCGGGGTCGATGTCGCCGTTGTCCAGGATCTTCAGCGCCGCCATCAGCTCGCGGCGCGCCCAGTCCTCGCGGCGGCCATCGACGCCGAGCGTGGCCAGCGCGTCGATGGTCCGCGTGTTGCCGTAGTTGCCGCCGTAGTTGCTCTCCATGCCCCAGATGGCCACCAGGATCTCGGCCGGCACGCCGTAGCGGGCCGAGGCCGCCGCCGTTTCGCGCTGGACCTGCAGAAGCTTCTCCTGTCCCGACGCGATGCGTGCCGGGCCGATCGCGTTGTCGAGGTAGGCCCAGACCGGCCGCGTGAACTCGGGTTGAGCCCGGTCCAGTTCGACGACACGCGGCAGGTACTCGACATCGTCCAGCACCGTCAGGGTCGACGCCCGGATGCCGGCCGCCAGAGCGCTCGCGCGCAGGCCGACGAGCCATTGCGCCAGGCGTTGCTGCGGCTGCCCATCGGCGGGCGCTGCTTGCGGCGCCGACTGCGGCGGTTGCCGAGGCGGCGGAGGCTGGGTCGTCTGGGTCGCTGGCGCGGACGAGGGCGCGGAGGTTGCCGCGGGCGTGGCTGGTGTCGCGGCGCAACCCGCCAGTGCCAGGATGGCCGTCGTCACCGCCAACGACCGCCAGTGCGGCACGAAAGCGACTACGGAGCCGAACGCAGAGTCGGACGAATTGGAAACTGGGGGAGCGGTACGGTGCATCGCGAAGATTCTCGCCCGCAGTCCGATGCGCGGGTCGTCAGCCAAAGCCGGAGAAACCGTCCAGAAAGACGATATGCAAACGCGTCGCGCTGCCCGACCATCGCCGGGTTCAACTGCAAGATCCTTCCGTCATGTTCCCAGGCACCCACGCTCTCACCACACCCGACAAGCCGGCGCTCATCATGGCCGCCACCGGCCAGCAGGTCAGCTTCGCCGAACTGGAAGACCGTTCGCTGCGCCTCGCCAACTGGCTGCGCGCGCAAGGGTTCGAGCGCGGCGACGTCGTCGCGCTGGTGTCGGACAACGACGCGCGGATCTTCGACGTGTACTGGGCCACGCAGCGCGCCGGCCTGTACCTGACGGCGATCAACTACCACCTGCGGCCGGACGAGGTCAGCTACATCCTCGCCAACTCCGGCGCCAAGGCTCTCTTCATGGGCAAGCTCGGCGCGAATTGCACGCTGGAATTGCCCGACACGCTGCGCTGCCGCGTCGCCTTTGCCGCGGACGTGCCGGGCTTCGAATCGATGGAAGCGCTGATTGCCGCGTCGTCGGCGGAACGGCCGGCCCATGAGCCGCGCGGCGGCGACATGCTGTATTCGTCCGGCACCACCGGCCGGCCCAAGGGCGTGCAGCCGCCGCTGCCGAACCGCGAGGTGTCCGAGCCGGGCGACACCATGGTCGCGATGTTCAGCGGCAACTTCGGCTGTTCGAAGGACACCGTCTACCTGTCGCCCGCACCGCTTTATCACGCGGCGCCGCTGCGCACCTGCGCGTCGGTCCAGGCCCTCGGTGGCACGGCGGTGGTGATGGACAAGTTCGACGCCGAGACGGCGCTCGCCCACATCGACCGCTACAAGGCCACCGTCAGCCAGTGGGTGCCGACGATGTTCGTGCGCATGCTCAAGCTCGACCCGGCAGTGCGCGCGCGCTATGACGTCAGCAGCATGCAGGTCGCGATCCACGCCGCTGCGCCCTGCCCGGTCGACGTCAAGCGCCAGATGATCGACTGGTGGGGCCCGGTGCTGTACGAGTACTACTCGTGCACCGAGCTCAACGGCATGACGGTGATCCGGCCGGAAGACTGGCTGCGCAAGCCTGGCTCGGTCGGCCGCGCGGCACTGGGCGTGATCCACATCTGCGACGAGAGCGGCGACGAACTGGCGACCGGCCAGGATGGCGTCGTGTATTTCGAGCGCGATGCGATGCCCTTCCAGTACCACGGCGATCCGGAGAAGACCCGTGCCACGCAGCACCCGCGACATCCGACCTGGACGGCCGTCGGCGACATCGGCCATGTCGATCCCGACGGGTTCCTGTTCCTGACCGACCGCAAGGCCTTCATGATCATCTCGGGCGGCGTCAACATCTATCCGCAGGAGGTCGAGAACGCGCTGGCGCTGCATCCGGCCATCTCGGACATCGCGGTCATCGGCGTGCCGGATGCGGAGATGGGCGAACAGGTCAAGGCGGTCGTCACGCTGGCCGCCGGCATTGCGCCCAGCCCCGAACTCGCCAAGGAGATCATCGATTTCACCAAGAGCCGGCTGGCCTCGTACAAGGCGCCGAAGTCGGTCGACTTCGTGGATGCGCTGCCACGCACGCCGACCGGCAAGCTGCTGAAGGGCGAAGTGCGCAAGCGCTACTGGGTTTGAGGCTTCGGCCTCACAGCGGAAGAAGCTGAAGCTGGATCGCGTCGATCTGGGCCTGTGAAATCCGGGCTTCTTCCGCGAACTTCTTCCATTGCCCCACGGCGTCGGCGACCTGGGCCAGCACCTTCGGCGCGGTGCCGACCTTGTACCGGTCGGCCTCTTCGAGCAGGTCGTCGCGCGTGAAGTCCTTGAACTTGCCGTTCACCGACATCAGGTGCTGATGCGTCCACTCGCCCTTCGGGTTGTGCGCAAAGGTGACGTCGTAGGCCGGCGCCAGTCGCCAGGGTTCGCCCTGCTTCAGCAGGAACGAGAAGTTCTTCGAGTGGTCGTCGCAGTTGCGCGCCATGACGTTGAACGCCATGCGCCGGAACGCCTCTTCGAAATCCTCATACGGCAGGTCCAGGCCCCGCATCGCCTGGAACAGCTGCGCATAGGCATTGGCGCCCCTTTTCTTGTAGTCGATGTGGTTCATCGCGCAGAGCGTCTGCATGTGGTGTCGCCCGCTGCCGCCGTACCGGTCGAAGCGCTTCGTCATGAAGTGCGCCCGGCCGCTTTCTTCCAGCAGTCTGCAATCCATCATGTCGATGCCGGCGGCCCTTGCCATGAGGTGGTACGCGTATTCGATGCGGCCGTAGTCCTGGCTGGCACCGAGTTCGTGGTCGGTCCCCATGCCGTCGAACTTCAGCAGCCAGTGCTCGAAGCCGTCCGGCGCCTGCATCTGGCCCGCGACGATTTCGTTGGTGCCGGCGTTCCAGGCGATGACAGCCTTGGCGCGCGCGCCGCCCGCGGAGGTGCCCACTTCGATGATGTTGCGCAGTGCGGCATGGGCACCGGCTTCGTCCTCGAGGTTGCCGTGGACCGCTTCGCGGGCCGCTGCCACCAGGCTGCCGAGTTCGATCGCCGTCGGTTTCTGGGTGCCCTGGGTGCGAGGCCCACGGGCGGGTTTGAAGGTCAGGGCGCCCATCCCGCGGCTGCCCATGTACGCGAGCCGGTCGAGCGCGGTGATGCGCTCCTTGGGGATGCCTTTCTCGGCCATGTACCGGTCGATCAGCGCGTTGCCGAAGTCGTCCGGCAGCGCGTCGCTCAGCATGGCGGGCAGGCGCTTGTACGTGAGTTCGGGCAGGTCGGTGAACAAGTAGGGTTCGCTGCCCAGGGGCATGACGAGGGGCGACGGTTCGATGCCGCTGGCTTGTGCCTTGTCCGTGTACGCGAAGGCATAGAAGCCATAGGCGGGGTCCAGCGAAGCCGCCCCGATCATCGCGCCCCAGAGGTACACCTCGACCACGTTGACTGGCTTGTATGTCGAGGCCTTGGCCTGGGCTTTCGCCCTGGCCTGCGTCTTTTTGCTGGTTGCCATGTCGGGTTGCCTCATGCCTTGCGGGCAGGCATCGCGCCGCCCTTGCCGCGAGCGCGCACGCGGGGCTGCGCTTGCCGGGTCAGCGTCAACGGGTTCACCGTGGCCACCGGCGCCACGGTGTTGAGCCACTCCTCGCGCCCGAGAGCGCGGACGATGCTCAACAGCGTCCTCACCGTCGAGCCGCGGCCGCTTTCCAGGTTGCGCAACGCGGTGATGCCAACGCCTGCGCGCTCGGCAAGCGCCGTCTGCTGGATGTTCTTCGTGAGCCGATAGGCACGAAGGCGATCGCCCAGCTCGGTTTCCAATTCGTCGACGGTGCGGTTCAAGAGCGACTCCATCAAGAGATGCAATTGCACCGATAAACTGCTAAAAATTGATTTAACCGATGCTTTTACATCGATTATAGCAATTCCTCATTTTATTGATAAGCGTTGTAAATCCACCCCTTATCCGCTCAAAGTTCGATTAATAGCTGCATTTCAATCGCTTGTGGAGAACAGCGCGGCACCTCGGGCTGCGAAGAGGTCGATGCCGGGGACGCCGTCAGGCGCCCCGTTTGACACATCACATCCTCACTTCGCCTTGCCGAACACGCTGCCCACCGGCTCGTAGCGCGCGCCGTTGAACTGGATCAGCTGCAGCTTCTCGATCGGATACGCATCGGTCGCGCTGGTCTCCACCGTGATGCCGGGGTACAGCATCGGCAGCGTCATGTTCAGGTTCAGCGCCTGCTTCATCAGGTTCTCGCGCGTCAGGTTGTCGCCGGCCTGCTTGATGGTCTGCACCAGCGTCTGCGCCGACGAATAGCCGATCAGGTTCAGCGAATCCGTCGGGTCACCCGCCGGGTAGAACTGCTTGAGCGTTGCGGCGTACGCCATGTACTCCTTGGTGGCCTGCGTGGCCGGGTCGGTCGGGTCGCGGAAATAGGTCGCGCTGATCACGCCCTTCGACACGTCCAGGCCGGCCGGCTTCAGCACCGAGCTGACCGACACCGACACGCTCGACACGTAGCGCGTCGGGCTCCAGCCGATCTCTGCGGCGCGCTTGATCGCCATGGCCGCGAACTTCGGCGTCGCGAAGATCAGCAGCGTGTCGGCGCCCGAGCCCTTCATCGACACGATCTGGCTGTCGATCGTCGGGTCGCTGGTTTCATAGGTTTGCGTCGTCACGACCATCGACTTGGCCTTGTCGCCCATGCCGTCGATCACGCCCTTCTGGAAGTCCTTTCCGAAGTCGTCGTTCTGCATCAGGATCGCGACCTTCGCGCCGGGCTTGGTCGACAGGATGTGCTCGCCGAAGGCACGCGCCTCGGCTTCGTAGGTCGGCTGCCAGCCGATGGTCCACGGGAACTCCCTGACGTTGCCCCAGCGCGTGGCACCGGAACCGACGAAGAGTTGCGGCACCTTCTTGGCATTCAGGTACTTCTGGATCGCCGCGTTGTGCGCCGTGCCGACCGGCAGGAACACCGCGAAGACCTCGTCCTGCTCGACCAGCTTGCGGGCCTGCTCCACGGTCTTCGAGGGCGTGTAGGCATCGTCGAGCGAGATGAAGTTGATCTTGCGGCCGTTCACGCCACCTTCGGCATTCACCTTCGCGAAGTAGGCCGCGGCGGACTTGCCGATCGTGCCGAAGGCCGAGACCGGGCCGGAGTACGAGACGAGGTTGCCGATCTTGATTTCGCTGTCCGACGCGCCGGTGTCGTAGCGCTTCTGCGCCTGCGCGGTGAGCTGCGTGAGCGCGAGGGCTGCGGCCATGCCGACGACGAGAGCTCTGCGATTGAACCTGAATGCCATGTTGTCTCCTGGTGGTTTTCTGGGTCGGGCAAGGGCGCCCGGCGTCTGCAATGCGACGCTGCAGATGCTAGGAGGCGGGCGACTGGCGACCTATCGTCAGAAGCGACGAATTCGGTGGCCCGACGGCTCAGCGGATCACGCCAAGGCGGCGCGCCACGGCGACCGCCTGGGTGCGGCTGTGG
>JAZKDL010000610.1:0-4035 GCA_040387575.1 Pseudomonadota bacterium | reverse complement strand
GTGAGCGACCTGCGCGGGCTCGACGGCTCGCCGACGCTCACGCTGGAGGGCGAGAAGCTGGCCTTCGAACAACGCATTCCGGGCCTTGCGCCGAAATCGCCGTACGCCGACGGCCTGCACGCACCCTTGTCGGGCCAGGCGCTGGCGGCCTGGCGCGCCGGTCGGCCACTGCCCTTCAACCTGGCGCTGGGGCTGGTCGGCCACGAGACGTTGTCGCTGGTACCGATCGCGAACGAAACCACAGCGCACCTGCAATCGAGCTGGGCGCATCCGAGTTTCGGCGGCCGTTTCCTGGCGACCGAACGCAGCGTCAGTGCCCAGGGCTTCGATGCGCGCTGGCGCATCTCATCGCTGGTGACCTCGGCACGCGAGCAGGTCCGCGCCGGCATGGTCGGCCGCGACCCGATCGCGCGCGACATCGCCGTGGCCGTCGGCTCGGAAGAGATGGCGTCGACGCGCACCTCGGACGAGCGCGCGAGCGGACCCTTGCAAACCTTCGACGTCACGCTCGCGCAGCCGCTCAACGTCTATGCGATGTCGACGCGTGCCGGCAAGTACGGCGCGCTGTTCATCGCGCTGGTGTTGATGGCCGCCTTCATGGTCGAGCTGTTCCGGAAGCTTCGGCTGCATCCGGTGCAGTACGCACTGGTCGGCCTGTCGATCGCGCTCTTCTTCCTGCTGCTGCTTGCCCTGTCCGAGAAGCTGGTGTTCTGGCAGGCCTATGCGATCGCGGCGGGCGCCAGCGTCGCGGTGCTGGGCCTGTATTTCGGCGGTGTGCTGGCGAGCTGGCGGCTCGGCCTGGCCTTCGCCGGCTACATCGCACTGCTCTACGCGGCGCTCTACGGCCTGCTGGCCTCGGAGAACGACGCGCTGCTGCTCGGTGCACTGCTGGTGTTCGGCATGCTGTCGCTGCTGATGCTGGCGACGCGCAAGGTCGACTGGTATGCGCTGGGAGGGACGGCAACTGCGACGTCAGCACCGGCAACGCCGGAGACGCCGCCAGACGCCAAGCCCGAAGTCAGCGCCGCGGCTGCAGCAGCGGCAGGCTGAGTGTGGCGATCGCACCGCCGCCGGGCGCGTTGGCATTGGGATTGGGGTTGGCGTTCGTGAGTTCGATCCGGCCGCGGTGCAGCGCCGCGATCTCCTTGACGAAAGCCAGGCCGAGGCCGGTGCTCTTCTTCTGGCTGTGCGGCCGTGCCAGCGAATAGAACTTCTGGAACACCTTGTCGCGCGCATAGGCCGGAATGCCACGGCCATGGTCGCGCACCGTGATGCGCGCCTGGCGCGAGGTGGCCTGCAGCGCGATCTCGACCTGGCTGCCCGATGGCGAAAAATCGATCGCGTTGTCGAGCAGGTTGCTGATCGCGCGCCGCAACAAAAAAGGATCGCCTTCGGTCGATGGCCGGCTGCCGAGCGCCAGCACCAGCCGCACGTCGCGCGCCGCCGCCGCGGCCTGGGCGCTGGCCACCACATCCTCCAGCAGCACGGCCAGCTTCACCGGTTCGCTGCGGTCGAGCACGCGGCGTGTCTCTAGCGCAGTGAGCTCCATCATCCGGTCGACGATTTCCTGGATGCGCTGCGTCTCGCGTGCGATGTTGTCCAGAAAACGCTCGCGTTCGGCCTGCGGCATCGACGGTTCCTGCAGCAGTTCGGCCGCACCTCGGATCGCCGACAGCGGGCTCTTCACTTCATGCGTGAAGGTCTGCACGTAGTCGGCGACGTAGTTGCGGCCGGTCAGCGCATCGCGCATCTCGCTGAAGCCACCGCGCAGCGCATCGACCGCGCGGCGTGCCATGCGCCACAGGCTCAGGTTGCGCTGCGCGCGCACCCAGGCGACGTAGTCGGTGATCAGTCCGAAAGGCCGAACCAGCCAGATCGACACGATGATCGCCAGCAGCAGCAGCGCGAAGGCAGAGCCGACACCGACCCAGATCGTTCGGGCACGCGCGTCCTCCACGAACTGGCCGAAGCTCTGCACCGGCTTGCCGACGCTCGCCACGCCCACGATTTCGTCGTTCCAGCGGATCGGCGCACCGACGTACATCACCGAAGTACGCGGGTCCGATTCGAGGTCGCGCGTGGTGCGTGCGCCATACGTGCCGGCGAGGGAACGGCGTACGTCGGCCCATTGCGAGAAGTCGGCACCGGTGCTGTGGCCGAGCGAATCGAACAGCACCTGTCCGGTACGGTCGGTGACGTAGACGCGCAGTTCGACGCGGTTCTTGTGGAGGTTGTAGATCTGCGCCGAGAACTGGCGCGAATAGACGGTGCGGAACAGCGGCTCGAGCCGCCGCACGTCGATCGCGCCGGCAATCAGGTCCTGCTCGACCAGGCTCGCCATGAGCTGCGAACTCTCGACCAGCGATTCCTCGGCGGACTCGCGGTAGCGCGGGTCGATGTCGAGCACCACGCGGTACAGCAGGAAGGCGATGCCCGCGACGTAGATCAGCAGGATGCCCAGGAAGATCCGGGAGCGCCGGCTCATCACGGCTCGGCGCGGGGCGGCAGGTCTTCGTACAGCGCGTAGCCGGTGCCGCGCAGCGTGCGGATCGGTTCGATGCCGGGCGCGATCGCCTTGAGCTTGGCGCGCAGCGTCTTGACATGCGCGTCCACCGTGCGGTCGAGGCTGTCGCCCCGGTCGTCCCAGACCATGTCGAGCAGCTCGTCACGCGTGTAGACGCGGCCCGGCCGCTGCACCAACAGGCACAGCAGGCCGTATTCGTAGCGCGAAAGTTCGAGCACGCGGCCGTAATAGCGAATTTGCCGGCGCTCGCCGTCGATCAGGAACGGACCGGCGGGCTCAGAGGGCCGTGGCGGCGCTGTAGGAGGTGAGGGCGGGGTCCCCCCTGCTGGCGTCGGCGACAGGCTGCGCACGCTGCGTCTGAGGATCGTCCTGACCCGTGCAACCAGTTCACGGGGGGAGAAAGGCTTGGCGATGTAGTCGTCGGCACCGAGTTCCAGCCCGACGACCCGGTCGATCTCGTCGCTGCGTGCGGTCAGGAAGACCATCGGCACGCTCGCACCGCCGGGCAGCGCCTGCAACTGCTTGAAGAGTTCGAAGCCGTTCATGTCCGGCAGGCCGACGTCGAGGATGGCCAGGGCGGGTGTCTCGCGCGCGAATTCAGCGAGCGTTTCTTCCGCGGTGGCGCACCAGACCGGGGTGAAGCCATCGCTCTTCAACACGTACTGCAGCGTATCGGCAATGCCCGATTCGTCCTCGGCAATCAGGATGCGCGGCTTGAAAACGGGGTTCGGAACGCTCATGCGCGAATGGTAGCGAGCACAGAGGGCCAACGTGCCGGCCCAGCTGGGGCGTGCTGCGTTCTGGATCCAGGCGGCGCCTTTCTTTTTCGACCCCCGTTGTCCCCTGTCTTCATCTCTTATTTCTTTAATTCAATTTAGTAGTAGTAGTAGGTGTCGCGCCCTTTCTGTGGAAATGTGCTTTTTCCTTTGACACAGCAAGGACTTGGCGCCGTCACAGCCCTGTGCGCAGCCGTGTTTTCTGCTGTCGTCAATCCAGGGACAACATCGCGGAAGCTGCCGGCGCTGTGGACAAGCACCAGCTTGTGCTGAAACGCTCCCCAGAGTTGTCCTTTGACAGCGGCTCGGAAATCTGGGAAAGGGGCACTGGACATCAGTTGTTCCACTGCCTTTTTTTTAAGCAGATTGTAGATAGTCCAATAAAAACAAGGACTTGCCGCACTCTTACAAGGAAACGCCGCAGTTATTCACAAAGTTGTTCAGGCTTTGTGAGGACAAGCTGGGCTCCCTTCCCAGGTTTCGCGCTGGCTGGAGACAGCCCGTCTCCATCGACCCTGGCGCTTTCTACCGCTCGGCTCGTTGGCGCGCACTGATGTCAAAACCGGCGCCACCGCGGTTCTCAAAAAAGGGGGAGGAAATGCGTCCGGCGATCCGGTGGTCGTTTGACGCGGCTTGGGCTTTTTTTTCAGCGCGGCTTCGGTTCGGCTCCTATCTCTTATTTCTCTTATTTAAATTAGTAGTAGTAATAGGTGTTTGGCCGTTTCTGTGGACAGG
>JAZKDL010000609.1:0-4634 GCA_040387575.1 Pseudomonadota bacterium | reverse complement strand
CTGGCCGGCGGCTGGCTGACGATGCGGTATTGGCGCGGGCAGATTCCGTTCGGCACGCGGCGCTGATCAGTGCGACGTCACCCATGTCGGCGTGCCCGGCAGCGGTGGCATCTCGAAGCTCGACTTCAGACGCGCGACCTCATGGCGCGGGCTGAGTCCGAAGAAGCGCTTGAACTCGCGACTGAACTGCGAGGCGCTTTCGTATCCGACCTCGATGCTGGCCGCCGATGCCGTCTTCGCGTTTCGCAACATCAACAGTCGCGCTTGATGAAGCCGGATCGACTTGAGGTACTGCATCGGAGAACTCTGGGTGACCTTGCGAAAGTGCGTGTGAAAGGTCGGGATGCTCATGCCCGCCTCGCGTGCCAGCTGGTCGACGCTGAGGCGATCGCCGAAGGTGACATGGATGCGCTGAACGGCCTTCGCGATCCTGGCGAACTGGCCGCGGCTGGCGAGCGCCGCGCGCATCGATGCGCCCTGTTCGCCGATGAGCACCCGGTAGTAGATCTCGCGCACGACGGCCGGCCCGAGCAGCACGGCTTCGACGGGCGAGCTCATCGCTTCGAGAAACCGGAGGACGGTCTGCGCCAGCGCGTCGTCCATCGGCGTCGAGAACATGCTGACCGGCGCATTCCCTGAACGTCCGATGAGTTCATCGACCTGCAACGCGAGGGTCGCCAGCACAGCGAGATCAAGGCTGAAGTAGATCGCCAGCAGCGGCTCGCTGGCGCTGGCATCGGTTTCCATGGTGAAGGGCACCGGCAGGGCCACCGCGAGGTAATGCTGGGCGTCGTAGAGGTAGACCTGATCAGCCCAGAGGCCGCGCTTGCGCCCCTGGCAGACGATGACGATGCCGGGTTCGTAGAGCACGGGTGTCGAGGCCAAGGGTCGGTCGGAGCGCAGGAAGCGCACGTCCGGGAGTTCCGTGAGCGTGTAGCCCTCTCGAGGCGCGAGTTGCTTCAGGAGCGAAACCATGTCGGCCTGGCGCGCCTCGCGGGCGCTGCGAGCGTGGTCGGAGGGTGCTGCGCCGGATGTGCTCATTCAGCGTACTGTGCACGAACTTGGGTCAAACGCAGCCTCCAGCCAAATGCCTTCATAGGAATAGGCAAATGATCCATCGCATTGCGACTGGCCTCCCGCTGCGCGCGATTCCAGAATCGATGCATGAAAAACTCCCAGACATTCTTCATCACCGACGTCAGCAGCGGCTTTGGTCGCGCGATCGCTCATGCCGCGCTGCAGGCAGGCCACAGGGTCGTCGGAACCGTTCGAAACGGGCAGGCAGCCAGCGAGTTCGAAAGGCAGTTCGACGGAAGGGCGCATGCGAAGCTGCTGGACGTGACGCAGTTCGAAACCGTTGCACCAGTCGTTGCCTCCATCGAAGCGGAGATCGGGCCGGTGGACGTCGTGATCAACAACGCGGGCTACGGCCATGAGGGCATCCTCGAAGAATCGTCAATCGATGAAATGCGCCGCCAATTCGACGTCAACGTCTTCGGCGCGGTCGCGGTCATGAAAGCCTTTCTACCGTTCATGCGACGCCGCCGGTGTGGTCACATCATCAACATCACGTCGATGGGTGGCTACATCACGATGCCCGGCATCGCCTACTACTGCGGCAGCAAGTTCGCGCTCGAAGGAATCTCCGAGACCCTCGCGAAAGAAGTGAAGGGTTTCGGCATCGCTGTCACTGCCGTCGCACCGGGCTCCTTCCGGACGGACTGGGCCGGCCGGTCGATGGTGCGCAGCGAGCGTTCCATCGGCGACTACGACAGCTTGTTCGATCCAATCCGGCAATCGCGCATCGACAAGAGCGGCAAGCAACTGGGCGATCCGGACAAGGCTGCAGCTGCAATTCTTGCGCTGGTGGACATGCCGGAGGCGCCGGAGCATCTGCTGATCGGCAGCGACGCGCTCGGCCTGGTGCGGGCAAAGCTGGATGCGATGCAGGCGAGCCTGGCGACGCATGAAGGGCTGACCCGCTCGACCGACATCGGGTGACGACGCGTCGTCGCGCTCATCCATGCACGCATGAATTCATGGCATGCGCCTACACAGGGCGCCGTGTCGATTTGCGAGGCTTCGCCATCCGCCCAGCTTGAACCCACCGAACCCACGGGTGACGGCAGCGGAACCTTCCGGCAACCTCGACCTCATCCACTTCATGAAGCGCTACTGGGAAATCGACGCGACGCGCGGGCTCATGCTGGTGCTGATGACCATCACGCACGTGCCGAGCCTGCTGACCGATCCGGTCGGGCAGCCCTTCGGTTTCGTGTCGGCGGCCGAGGGCTTCGTGCTGTTGTCGGCCTTCGTGTCGGGCCTGGTCTACAGCCGCATCGGCTACACGCGCGGCGTGAAGGCGATGCGCGAGGCCTTCTGGCGGCGGGCGCTCAAGATCTACCTGATCCAGGCGTTGCTGCTGATCTTCCTGTTCACCGTGATCACGATGGTCGGGCTGAAGACCGGCCAGCCGGCGATGCACGAACTGCTCAAGTACTACCTCGCGCATCCGCACGAGGGCCTGCTGTATTCGCTGTTGCTGGTCTATCAGCCGGCGCTGCTCGACATCTTGCCGCTGTACATCCTCTTCATGCTGCTGAGTCCGTGGGTGCTGGTCGCGGCCTTCCGCTTCGGCTGGGGTCGGGTGATGGCGGTGAGCGCCCTGCTGTGGCTGCTGGCGCAATTCAACATGACGCCGTGGCTCTACGAGCACGTCGTCGCGATCCTGGGCGTGCCGGTGCCGTACAACGAAACCGGTTCCTTCGACACCTTCGCCTGGCAGTTCCTGTGGTTCGCCGGCCTGTGGCTGGGCGCCAGCCGCAGCGCGCCGAATGCGCAGCCGTTGCGCTTTCCGCCGTGGCTGCTGATCGCGTCCGTTCTCGTCACGTTGTATTGCCTCTACTGGCGGCACTACGGCGCGGGCGGCCAGGCGCCGTTCGGCGACGACATGGACATGAACACGCTGTTGTTCGACAAGTGGCGGCTCGCGCCGTTGCGGCTGGTCAACCTGGCGGCCATCTGCATCGTGTCGATCCGCTTCGGGCCCGAGATCCTCGCGCGCCTGCCACGGCCGCGCGCGCTCGAGGCGATGGGTTCGGCGTCGCTGTCGGTGTTCTGCGCCCACCTCGTCGTGGTGCTGATCGTGCTGGCGACCTTCGGTGGCGACCATCGCGTGCGGCCGTGGTGGGGCGACGTGCTGCTGCTGGCCGCGGTGTTCGCGCTGCTCTATGGCGTGGCGCGTGCGGTGGCGTGGTGGGAGGCTCGCACGCCGCGTCCGCCGCGTGACGGTGGCCGGCGCGAGCCCGTACCGGCGCGGCGGGTGTTGCCGCAATAGCCGCTGCACCGCCACCGGTGCCGCGTCAGATCAGGTTGCGCATCGCTTGCGCCGTCTCGCGCAGCACCGGCAGCACGCGGGCGACCGCGTCGTCGCTGCTCTCATGGCCCATCGGCATCGTGATGTTCAACGCGCCGACGACGTCGCCGTGCCGGTCGCGCAGCGGCACCGCGACGCCGCGCGAGTTCAGGTCCAGCTGCTGTTCCGACAGCGACCAGCCCTGGGCGCGGATGCGCGCCAGCTCGAGCTTCATGCGCTCCTTGCTCGCGATCGTGTGCGACGTGTAGGCCCGCAGTTCGCGGCTGGCCAGCCAGGCCGCCAGCTCGGCATCGTCGCGCTGCGACAGCATCAGCATGCCGGCCGCAGTGACCTGCGCCGGCACGCGCGCACCCAGCACATAGCCGGTGCTCATGTTGCGGTTCGGGCCGTTGCGGGCGATGTAGACCACCTCGTCGCCGTCCATCACGCTGAGGTAGGCGGTCTCGTGCGTGCCGGCCGCCACACGCTGCAAGAAGGGCTGGACGATGCGCGGCAGGCGCGCCGATTCGAGGTACGACTGGCCCAGCCGCAGCACCCGCGGCGTGAGCCAGAACAGCTTGCCGTCGCTCGCCACATAGCCCATCGCCTGCAGCGTGAGCAGGTAGCGGCGCGCCGCGGTGCGCGTCATGCCGGTACGCTGTCCGGCCTGGCTGGCGGTCAGGCGCGGGTTCGCATCATCGAAAGCCTCGATGATGCTCACGCCGCGCTCCAGTCCCGCGATCCAGTCGCGTTTCTGCAGGCCGGCCGGAACCGCGGATTCTTCCTCGCTCATGACGCCAGAGTTTGCCTTTCGGGGTTGCGTGAACGGCGGGATCCGTGCTTAGGTAAAACCCTTCAAGCGTTCGATCATCGATCACTGACGAACGTTTATCGCACAAACTCTTGCCAGGACCCTTTGGGCGGACGAAACGGATGACTACAGTCCGGGTCGTTCCCTCCCTTCGGGCGATTGGCGAACAACCCAAGAGCAAAAGATGAATCCATCCATCAGCGGCAGCACCTCGGTCTACCTCATTCCCGGCGATCCGGTGGGGAATGTGCGCCTGCCCAAGATGTTCAACGCGGCCTTCGAGCGCTTCGGCATCGACGCCGTGCTGGTGCCGGTCCAGGTACCGGTGCGCGACTTCGCGGCCTGGCTGAAATCGGCCTTCCTGGCCCGCAACGTGAAGGGCATGCTGATCGCGCCGCCGCACAAGCCGCGCGTGGTCGACCTGCTGGACGGCTGCGGGCTGTTCGGCCGCGTGGCGGGCTCGGTCAA
>JAZKDL010000608.1:0-4231 GCA_040387575.1 Pseudomonadota bacterium | reverse complement strand
GGCGTGAAGCCGCCGCAGCCCGAATGGGGCCTGATGCTCAACACGCTGCGCACCGCCATCTACAGCCAGCCGCTGATCGCGGCGCTGCCGGGCGTGCTGATCTTCGTGACCTCGGTGTCCTTCAACATGCTGGCCGACGGCCTGCGCAGCGCGATGGAGGTGAAGCAATGAGCGACGTCACGGCAACGTCCGCCGCCGATGCGGCCGACCCGCGCGACATCGGCGGTCCGCGCCAGCCGCTGCTGCGCGTGGACAGGCTGCAGAAGCACTTCCCGCTGAAGCGCGCGCCGCTGGCCTTCGGGCGCGGCCCTCGGCCGGCCGTGCGCGCGGTCGACGGCGTGAGCTTCGACATCCGCAAGGGCGAGACGCTGGGCGTGGTCGGCGAGTCCGGCTGCGGCAAGTCGACCACCGCGCGCCTGCTGATGCAGCTGATCGAACAGGACAGCGGCGAGCTGGTGTTCGACGGCGCCACGGTCGGCTCGCGCGAACTGCCGCTGCGCGAGTTCCGCCGCCAGACGCAGATGGTGTTCCAGGACAGCTACTCGTCGCTCAACCCGCGCATGACGATCGAGGACTCGGTCGCCTTCGGGCCGACGGTGCACGGCGTGTCGGCGCGCGAGGCGCTGAACCGCGCGCACGACCTGCTCGCGCGCGTCGGGCTCGAGCCCGCGCGCTTCGCCGGCCGCTATCCGCACGAGCTGTCGGGCGGCCAGCGCCAACGTGTGAACATCGCGCGCGCACTGGCACTGGCGCCGCGGCTGGTGATCCTGGACGAGGCGGTGTCGGCGCTCGACAAGTCGGTCGAAGCGCAGGTGCTGAACCTGCTGGAAGACCTGAAGCGCGACTTCGGCCTGACCTATCTCTTCATCAGCCACGACCTGCACGTGGTGCGCTACATGTCGGACCGCGTGCTCGTGATGTACCTCGGCCAGGTGGTCGAAGTCGGCACGGCCGCACAGGTGTTCGACACGCCGCGCCACCCGTACACGCGCGCGCTGCTGCGCTCGATGCCGAGCGGCGACCCGATGCAGCGCACGACCGAGGCGCCGCTGTCGGGCGATCCGCCGAACCCGATCGATCCGCCGCCCGGCTGCCGCTTCCACACGCGCTGTGCGTTCGCCCAGCCGGTGTGCAGCCAGCAGATGCCGGCCTTCGCCGAGACCGCCACCGGCCACGGCGTGGCCTGCCTGCGCTGGCAGCCGGAATCGGGCTATGTGCCGACGCCGGACTTTCCCGACATGGCGATCGAGTCCGCGCCGGAGGTGGCCCATGGCTGAGCACGACCCCGCGGCCACTGCCGCCCCGCTCGCCGTCGAGCTGCAGGACCTGCGCGTCGAATTCATCGCGCCCGGCAAGCGCATCGAGGCCGTCAACGGCGTCGACCTGCGGCTGCGCCAGGGCGAGGTGGTGGCGCTGATCGGCGAATCGGGCTCGGGCAAGAGCGTCACGCTGCGCACCGTGATGCGCCTGCATGCCGAGCGCAGCACGCGCATCACCGGCAAGCTCGCGGTCAACGGGCGCGACGTGCTCGGCCTGTCGCAGCGCGCGCTGGCCGACCTGCGCGGCAAGGAGGTCGCGATGATCTTCCAGGAGCCGCTGCTCGCGCTCGACCCGGTCTACACGGTCGGCGCCCAGATCATCGAGGCGGTGCGCCGGCACGACGGCCTGAGCCGGAGCGCGGCCCGCGCCCGCGCGCTGGCGCTGTTCGAGAAAGTGCGCATCCCGAGCCCGGAACGGCGCCTGGCCGCCTATCCGCACGAGATGTCCGGCGGCATGCGGCAGCGCGCCATGATCGCGCTCGCGCTGGCGTGCAACCCGAAGGTCCTGCTGGCCGACGAGCCGACCACCGCGCTCGACGCCACCGTGCAGATCCAGATCCTGCTGCTGCTGCGCGAACTGCAGCGCGACCTCGGCCTGTCGGTGATCTTCGTGACGCACGACATCGGCGCCGCGGTCGAGGTGGCCGACCGGATCGCGGTGATGTACGCCGGGCGCATCGTCGAAGAGGGCACGGCGCGCGACCTGATCCTGTCGCCGCGCCACCCGTACACCATCGCGCTGCTCAAGAGCCGCGCGCACGGCGCGATGACGCGCGGCAGCCGGCTCGAAACCATCGGCGGCGCGCCACCCGACCTGTCGAAGCTGCCGCCCGGCTGCGCCTTCGCCGCGCGCTGTCCGCTGGCACTCGACGCCTGCCGCGCCACGCAGCCGCTTGCGGTCGAGGTGTCGCCGGGCCACCATGCGCGCTGCATCCGCACCGACGTGTCCGCCGACCTGCTGCGCCGCCGGCCCGCAGACGAGTTCACGCCGGCGTACGTCGGCGCCGCTCCAACTCCTTAGAACTTCCATGCCCTTGCACGACCCCGCCCACGCCTTCGTCCCCTACCCCGACGCGCCGGTGCCGCGCGCCGCAACCGGCCCGCTGGCCGACCTGAGCTTCGCGGTGAAGGACCTGTTCGACGTGGCCGGCTATCCGACCGGCGGCGGCAGCCCGATCGTGCTGGCCATGTCCGGCATCAAGACGCGCCACGCGCCGGTCGTCCAGACCCTGCTGGACGCGGGCGCCCGCTTCGTCGGCAAGACCGTGACCGACGAGCTGGCCTTCTCGATGAACGGCAACAACGCGCACTTCGGGGCGCCGATCAACGGCGCGGCGCCGGAACGGATCACGGGCGGCTCGTCGTCCGGGTCGGCGTCGGCCGTGTCGTCGGGGCTGTGCGACTTCGCGCTCGGCAGCGACACCGGCGGTTCGGTGCGGGCGCCGGCCAACCATTGCAACCTGTACGGGCTGCGCCCGACGCATGGCCGGATCAGCCTCGAACGCGTGCTCGACCTGGCGCCGAGCCTGGACACCTGCGGCTGGTTCGCGCGCGACGTCGGCACCTTCGCGCGCGTCGGCGATGTACTGCTCGGCGCCGATTCGGCACCGCTGCCGGCCACGCCGCGGCTGCTGTGGCCGGCCGACGTCTGGTCGCTGCTGGCCGAGCCGGTCGCGCAGGCGCTGGCGGGCGCAACGGAACGTGTGCAGTCGATGCTCGGGCAGGCGGCGCCGGCCGGGCCGATCGCACTCGACGGCTGGGACGCGATGTACTGGAATTTCCGCTACCTGCAGGGCCGCGAGGCCTGGCTCACGGACGGGCCGCTGATCGAGCGCTACGCACCGCCGCTCGGGCCCGGCGTGGCGGAGCGCTTTGCGTGGTCGCGCAACGTGACGGACGCACAGGTGAATGCGGCGCGGGTCTTTCGTGATGCTTTCCGGAAGCGGCTCACGGACCTCCTGGGTCACGACGGCGTGCTGCTGATGCCGACGATGCCCGACATCGCACCGCGCCGCGATGCGCTCGATGCCAGCCTGGAGGACTACCGCAACCAGTCGATCCGGCTGCTGTGCATCGCGGGGCTGTCGGGCTTTCCGCAGCTGTCGATGCCGCTGGCGCGCCGCGACGGCGCACCGCTGGGACTCTCACTGCTCGGCCCGGCGGGCAGCGACCGATCGCTGGTCGCGCTGGCCGAACGCATCGAGACATGAAAAAGGCGCCTCGCGGCGCCTTTTTTAATCGCTCGGAATGCGTCAGACGGATCAGCCACGCATCTCGAGCGTCCGGTTGACCTTCAACGCCACGAGCGTGCAGACCGCGCCGGACAGCAGGTACAGGGCCACATAACCGGCACCGAAATACGCCGACAGGCTGAGCGCGACGAGTGGCGCAAAAGCCGCGCCCAGCAGCCACGCCAGGTCGGACGTCAGTGCGGCGCCGGTGTAGCGGTAATGCGCAGCGAAGTTGGCCGTGACCGCGCCCGCGGCCTGCCCGTACGAAAGGCCCAGCAACGCGAACCCGACCAGGATGAACGCGTCCTGCACGACCGGGCCACCGTTCGACAGGAAAGGCATGATCCCGCTGAAGATGGCGATCAACACCGCCAGCAGGCCCAGCGTGTTGCGCCGGCCAATGCGGTCGGCCAGCCGGCCCGACGCCATCGTGGCAAAGATCGCGATGAAGGCGCCGATGATCTGGATGGTCAGGACGGCATTCACTTCCTGCGACGCGTTCAGCGCAATCCAGGACAGCGGGAACACCGTCACCAGATGGAACAGCGCGTAGCTGGCGAGCGCCGCGAAAGCGCCGATGAAGAGGTTGCTGCCGCGCGCCTTGATCAGCTCGCGCACCGGCGTCGGTTCGAGCTCGCGCTCCTTGAGCATCGCCTCGTATTCGTTGGTCACGACCAGCCG
>JAZKDL010000607.1:8661-9528 GCA_040387575.1 Pseudomonadota bacterium | reverse complement strand
CGACCAGCAGGCCGCCGACGGCCGCGAAACGCACCGGCCAGCGTGCGCGCCAGTGGTTGAGCCGCTGCGGCGCGCCGGTGAGCGAGGCGATCATCAGCCGCGCGAACAGCCCGCCCGCCACGCCACTGACCAGCGCCACCAGCAACCCGGGCCCGAGCGCATGCCAGCCGAGCGGTGGTACCCGGATGATGCCGAAGTAGCTCAGATTGCCGAAAGCCGAGACCGCGACCAGCCCGGCCAGCACGATGGCCGCGATGATCAACCCGCTGGCGCGTGCCTCCAGCCGGCCCGACAGCTCTTCGATCGCGAAGACCACGCCCGCCAGTGGCGCGTTGAAGGCCGCTGCGATGCCGGCCGCGCCGCCCGCCACCAGCAGCGAGCGGGGGTCGATGGTGCTGCCCGGCGACAGCCAGCGCCGCGCGTGCTGCATGACGCCGGCAGCCACCTGGACCGACGGGCCTTCGCGGCCGATCGACAGGCCGGCCGCGAAGCCGGCGGTGCCCAGCGCGATCTTCGCGACCGTCAGCCGCAGCGAGGCGAACAGGCCGCGGCTCTCGGGCGGCACCGCCGGGTCGAGCGCTGCCTTGATCTGAGGAATGCCCGATCCGCCGGCGCCGGGGAACCAGCGCCGGGTGGCCCAGACGATGCCGGCGGTCAGCGCGGGCGTCCAGATCAGCACGGCCCAGGGTTGCGCATGGTGGAGCCGCTCGAACCAGCCGAAAGCCCACTCCGCCGCCATCGTGAAGCCCACCACGAACAGGCCGGCCGCAATGGCATACCCCAGAACGATCGCGCGGTCGAGCCAAAGCCGCCAGCTCGACAGTTCGGTACGCAGGTTTTCGAAGAAGTCGGGTTCGTGATGCATTG
>JAZKDL010000607.1:0-8651 GCA_040387575.1 Pseudomonadota bacterium | reverse complement strand
GGAGACGATTCTGGCAGGACGGCAGCGGCGATCCCCGAGCAAACCCGTAGCGTCGCATCTGACGAATGGATACAACTGCGGCCGATAGGGTGCATGGACCGTCGAGCGCAAATTGAATTCATCAAAAAAAAGGAGCAGCAACATGTCGGTTCTCATGTGGTGCATTGCATTTGGCGTCTACGGTGTTCTCGCGATATTTTTTCTCAGCCTGATCCTGACCGCGGGACGTGCGGACAACACCGACCGCAGGTTCCGACGGGCCATGCGCAGACTCTTTCGGATGCGGCACGGCCATGTGTCGCCAACGCGGCCACACGTCGGCGCTTGAGGCCATGGCTCCGAGCGACTTCCCGAACTCCGAACACATCCTCCATATGCGCATGTCAGCAGCGCTACCTCAGGTTTCCCTGCTACCCGCCTACACGCGACTTCGAGCCACGAAGGCAGCTTTGCTCGCCATGACACGTCGGGAAGACCTCATCACCATCATCCAGGCCCTGTCCGCAGAAGAAGGAACGCGCCAACCCACGGCGGCCGACTGGCTCAGATGTCAGGACGAGAAGGCGGCACATCGGGCGGCACATCGGATGTCCGCCAGCAAGATCAATCCGAATGAAAGCGAATCGCACCATGGCAGTTCAAACAAGGACGACGAACACGCTTGACGCGTTGCGCAAGATTCCGAATGGCGGGCTACGCCATGCGACTCGGTCGAGCACCCTGATGGATGCGCCAGAGCGCCAGGTGAGGCTGTGTCGGCTGTCCACGCCGACTGAAGGTCATGAGGGGGCCGGACCTGAGCAGCACGGCCTGTGGCTGCCGGCGACGGAAAAGAACTGTGAAATGCTGCGTTGGTTCGCGGCGCGCGGGATGAGTGCGGACGGCCCCAGTTCGCATTGGGTTGAAGAGCGCCCTGCTCCGCAGTCGGCTTCTGGCGGCACGTTGGCCCACTGAGCGCCTCGGCCAATCACGAGCCCCGGACGCGCCGTTCAAGCGACCAAGCGACCCGATAAACTTCAGCCTCAGGCAGTCAGGACTGCCTGTTGCATGTTCCGGCACAGTGCCGGCAATCTTTCTCCAGGAATCCCTCAATGAACCGTATCCAACTCGTCGAAAAGCTCGCTACCGCCCACAGTCTCAGCAAAGCCGAAGCAGCCCGTGTACTCGAGACCGTCACGAGCTCCATCGTTGCCGCAGTGAAGAAGGGCGATCCCGTCCAGATCGTCGGCTTTGGTACGTTCAAGCAAGTCGCTCGCGCCGCCCGCAGCGGCTTCAATCCGCAAGCTGGCACGAAGATCAAGATTGCCGCACAGAAGGTGCCGAAGTTCGTGCCGGGCGCTGCATTCAAGGCGGCGGTCGACCCCAAGGCAGCAAAGCGCAAGGCCGACAAGGCGGCAGCCGCTCCCGTTGCCAAGAAGGCTGCGGCCAAAGCGCCGGCCAAGAAGAAGTAATCAATGACGCGGCAACTCGCCGCGTGTCAGGTCCGCCGGCCCTGGTCCATGAAGAGGACCAGCAGCCTCAAACCTTGCTGACGAACTGGTCGACCGGACGGCGAACCTTCTCGAGGTCGACCAGCCAGTCCCCGCTTGCATCGCGGTAACCCAGCGGCAAGATGGCCACGCTGCGGAGGCCACGAGCTCGCAGGCCGAGAATCTCATCCAGCGCCGCCGGGTCGAAGCCTTCCATCGGCACGCTGTCGACTTCCTCGTGCGCAGCGGCGATCAACGCCGCGCCAAGCCCGATGTAGGCCTGCCGTGCAGCGTGCGCAAAATTGATCTCCGCGCCACGTTGCGGATAGCTGCCGAGCAACATCGCGCGGTAATTTTCCCAACCCTCGTTCTTGAAGCCACGGACCGTGTTGGTCAGGTCGAACATCGCATTGATGCGGTCGGCGGTGTAATCGTCCCAAGCGGCGAAGACCAGCAGATGCGAGCCGTCGGTGACCTGCCCCTGATTCCACGCGATCGCCTTGATCTTTTCGCGTACTTCGGAATCGGTCACGACGACGATCTCGAACGGCTGCAATCCGCTGGATGTCGGCGCCAGGCGCGCTGCCTCGAGGATGCGATCGACCTTGTCGGCGGCAACCTTGCGGGTGGCGTCCATTTTCTTGGTCGCATAGCGCCACTTCAGGCGCTGAAGCAAACCCAATGCATTGGGTTCGTCGGCGGACTCCGTCGAAATTTGAGACAGGTGGGTGTTGGGGATCGCGGTCGCGCTGGACATAGGGTTTTCCTGGAAACAGAGGTACCCGGAATTGTGGAATGGCTGCGATGAGGGGCACGACCGATCGCGGCACTACTGAGTTTCAGCGTCGGAAACAATGGCAGTCCGGCAAAATCCCGGACTGCTGCTCCCTACCCACGCGGGACCGATCGAGACCCCCAATCCCAATGTCTTCAGCTTCTCATTCCCTTTGGTCACCTCTGCGCTTGCCGGTGTTCCGCGCGCGCTGGGTGGGTAGCGCGGTCTACTTCATCGGGAACGCGATGCAGGTGATGGCCGCGTCGTGGCTGATGGTGGAGCTGACCGGCTCGGCATTCCTCGCGGCGCTGGTACAGACCGCTGTCTTCCTGCCGATGTTCCTGTTGGCGCTGCCTGCCGGTGTACTTGCGGACACGACGGACAGGCGGAAACTGATCCTCGCGGCGCTCACCGCCCAGGTGGGCATCGTGGTGATGCTGTCGTTGTTGGCGCTCGCCGGCTGGGCCGGCCCGGTCGCCCTGCTCACCTTCACGTTCGCCGCTGGCTGCTGCACCGCACTTCTGTCGCCCGCATGGAACACGAGCGTTGCCGACGCCGTGCCGCGTGAGGACATGCCCCAGGCCATCACCGCCATGTCGATCGCATGGAACAGCGCGCGTGCACTGGGGCCCGCAATGGCCGGATTGATCTTCGCCTGGCTCGGCGCCGGCAGCGTGTTCGCCATGGCGGTGCTGAGCTCGGTGGCGTTGATGCACGTGGTGCGGCGCTGGCCGCCTGCGGCTCATCCGGCATCGCCGCTTCCACCGGAACGGCTCTGGAGCGGCACCGTCGCTGGCTTGCGCTATGCGCGGCACTCGCCTCTCATCCTGGCGCAGCTTTTGCGGACGGTCGCGTACAGCGCAACGGGCTCTGCGTTGTGGGCGCTGTTGCCTGCCATTGCCGCGCAACAGCTGCAGCTGGGCGCCGCCGGATTCGGCAATCTCATGGGCTGCCTGGGCGCCGGCGCAGTCACCATCGGTCTCGTCCTCGGCAATCTCCGCGCGAAGCTGGGCCTGGAACGCTTGGTCGGTGCGGGTTGCGTCGTCTTCGCGGCGGTCATGCTGGTCGCCGCACATGTGCGCTTGCCGGCGGTCGTCTTCCTGTCGTTGGCGGTCGGCGGTGCGGCCTGGATGGCGGTCATGGCGACCTTCAACACGGCAACCCAGACGAGCGCGCCGCCCTGGGTCCGTTCGCGTGCGGTGGCGCTGCACACGGTCAGCGCACTCGGGTCATTTGCGATCGGTTCGGCTTTCTGGGGCGCCGTCTCGAGCATTGCGGGGTTGCCGGCCGCCTTGAGTGCGGCTGCGATCGCAATGGCAGCCGGCATGCTCCTGGGCCGATGGCTTCCGCTGCGCGTGGGCGATGTGCAGGAGGTTACGCCCGGCGCATTGTGGGAAGAGCTGCTCGTCAAGGATCAACCGCTGCCGGGCGAAGGGCCGGTCGCGGTCGAGATCAGCTATCGGATCCGAGAAGGCGAATCGAAGGACTTTCTGCAGGCCGTCAGCCTGCTGCGAGCGCTGCGCCGCCGCGACGGGGCGAGCTTCTGGCGGGTGTATCGCGACCTGCAGGATCCCGACCGGTATGTCGAGCGTTTCATCGTCGCGTCATGGGCCGAGTTTCTTCACCAGCGTGCCAGAACCACGCTGGCGGACGAAGAAACAGAAAAGCGCGTGCGCGACTTCCTGCGCGACGGAGAAACCGCGAGCCCGCTTCACTACATCGCCGAGCGATGATTTGAACCAGGTCGCGGCACTCCCCGCAGCCACCTTCTCAGGACGTTGCCGACGTTGGCTTGGACAGTTGGCGCAGCAAAACCTGAGCCGCTTCCGCCGATGACGCAGGGTTCTGACCCGTGATCAGCAAGCCGTCCGTCACCACGTACGAGCCCCAGTCCGCCCCCTTGGAATAGATGCCACCCTTGGCCATCAGCTCGTCTTCGACGAGGAAAGGCACCACCTTCGTCAGGCCGACGGCTTCTTCTTCGGTGTTGGTGAAACCTGTGACCTTCTTGCCCGCAACGAGAGGCTTGCCGTCCGCCGCGTTCACGTGACGCAACGCGCCCGGCGCATGGCAGACCAACGCGACGGGCTTGCCGGCCGCGATGAAGGATTCGATCAGTTCGATGGAGCGACGATCTTCCGCAAGATCCCACAACGGACCATGGCCGCCTGGGTAGAAGACCGTGTCGAAGGCGGCCTGCGAGACGCTGTCGAGACGAACCGTCGATGCCAGTTGTGCCTGGGCCTGCGCATCGGCTTCAAAGCGGCGAGTCAGGTCCGTCTGAAAAGACGGCTCGTTGCTCTTCGGATCGAGCGGCGGCTGGCCACCCTTGGGCGAGGCCAGAACGATTTCCACGCCGGCATCCTTGAATGCGTAGTACGGCGCGGCGAGTTCTTCGAGCCAGAAGCCGGTCTTGCGGCCAGTGGTGCCGAGTTCGTCATGCGAGGTGAGGACCATCAGGATTTTCATTTGCGTTTCCTAGTTGAAAGTTGATTTGTCAGTTAATAATAGACCAGTCGTCTAGTTAACCGGGTTTAAAAAAAGCACTTCTTCAAGTGCATGCGAGTGACTGCCCATCAGGCGGACAGATGAAGGATTCGGCGTGTGCATGCCATGGCCAGTTCGAAAGGTTGCCGATTGCGGACGATCTTCACCATCACGCTGGCGCCAAGCCACAGCTGGTAAAGGCTTTGAGCGGCCTCCCCCGGATCGCCGTCGACCGACAGCGATCCTTCGGCGACGCCGGTTTCGATGGCACGGGTCAGGCGCGCCGTGATGCCCGACGTCCCCTGTTTCAGTGCCAGGCGCATCGCCTCGGACAGATCGGCCACCTCGGCGCCCAGCTTCACCGCCAGGCATTTACCCTGGCAGTCGAGGAAAGATTGGGTTTCTTGCCAGTTCTGCCAGTAGTTCATCAGGCGCTGGGCCGAGCTCAAGCCAGGCTTGCGCAAGGTGTCGTCGAGTTCTGCCAGATAGGCGTCGAAGTAGCTGTCGAGCAGCGCTTCACCATAAGCGTCCTTCGACGCGAAGTAGTGATAGAACGAGCCTTTGGGAACACCCGCCTCGCCAAGAACCTCATTGAGGCCGACCGCGGAAAACCCCTTGGCACTCATCAAGCGCTGGCCGGCGGCGAGGATGCCGGCGCGGGTTTCGGAAGGTTCGTTGATGCGGTTGGAGGCCATGGACGTATTCTAATCATTAAATTAGACCAGTCGTCTACAAAATTTTTGCGTGCCGATTTCGCCACTGCGGCGCTCATCCGGCAACGACGCTCGCCCACCGCCCTTGAAAGTCCATGCCGGCGCATACTCGGCGTCCGATCCCTTCGTCGGGGCCTCTCGTGCGCGGCTTCGCTCGCACCCATGCCAGGCTATCTCACCAAGCTCGAATGCGTCCCCGTCGAGGGCGTCGCGGACCTCTTGATCCGTTCGCTGCTCGACCGGCAGCAGTTTGCCGATCCACTCGGCGAAGCCGAGCGCCTGGGCATCTCCTCGGCTGCATGGCCACTGTTCGGGCTGTTATGGCCGTCGGGCAGCCAGCTTGCAGCGCAACTCGCAGCGCACCCGGTGAACGCAGGGTTGCGGGTACTTGAAATCGGCTGCGGACTCGCACTCGCCAGCCTGACCGGCCACCGGATCGGCCACGACATGACGGCCAGCGATTGCCATCCGCTGGCGCAGCGCTTTCTCGAAGCCAACCTGACGCTCAATGCACTGCCGCGGATGAAGTATCGGCATGGCCAATGGGGCGCATCGGCCGGTGATGAGACCGAGCCTGACACGGCGCACCGCGTGCGCGTTCGCGGCCGCTACGACCTCGTCATCGGCAGCGACCTGCTCTACGAGCGCGATGCGGATGCGACGTTGGCAGCCTTCATCGCTCGCCACGTCACCGAAGCCGGCGAGATCTGGATCGTCGACCCCGATCGCGGCAATCGGCCAGCGTTCCATCGGCAGATGGCGGCTGAAGGCTTCAGCATGCGCGAGGAGAAACTCGATCAGCGCGCGACGGCAATTCATGCGGCCTACACGGGCCGCCTGCTGGTGTACCGGCACGCGTGAACGTCGCGTGAGCGCCCCAGTGAGCGCTGGGCCTCAGGCGCCCGAGACGACTGGAAAGTCCGTGCCCAGCCACTTCTGATAAAGCTTGTTCAATTCGCCATTGGCACGGTTGCGTGCAATGAAGTCGTCGAGCGTCTTCTTCAGTTCGGCCTGCCCCGGCCTGAGGGCAATCGCCATCACCTGCTCGCGAATCGTGAGCTTCTTTTCATACGTGTCCGCCGGCACGCGCTTGGCGATCTGCGCAGCCACCGTGGTCGAGCAGCCGATCGCATCGACCTGTCCCGAGATCAGCGCCTGCATGCCCGATGCATCGTCGTCGAAGCGGCGGATCTCGGTGCCTTCGGGCGACATGGCCGTCAGCGCCACGTCCTGCACGCTGGCCCGCGCCACGCCGATCCGCTTGCCCTTGAGATCGGCGGCGGTCTTGATGTCGATCTTCTTCGCACCGTAGAGGATCACGGACGCCGTCGCATAGGGCGACGAGAAATCGACCTGCTTGGCACGCTCGGGCGTGATGGCCAGTGAAGCGACCAGCAGGTCGACCTTGTTGGTGAGCAGGAACGGAATGCGGTTGGGTCCGGTCACCGGCACGAGGTTCAGCTTCACGCCGAGATCCTTGGCCAGCAGCCGCGCCACGTCGGCGTCATAGCCGTCGGGCTGGTTCTGTGCATTGGTGGTGCCGTAGGGCGGGAAGTCCACCAGCATGCCGACGGTGAGCTCGCCCTTCTTCCGGATGTCGGCGATGTTCTGTGCGCCTGCGCCAATTGACACGCCGCCCAGAGCGACCGCGGCACCCATGACCAGCAACTGGCGACGGGAAGGTGAAGGGGATTGAAATTGGAATCGAATCATGTTTGTCTCCTTGAATGAATGCGCGTCACATCACGCCGAAGGTTTCGAAAGCTTCGACCGTGCTCATGCCGTTCTGGATCGCCTTGCGCACCGCGTTCTCGGTGCTCGCCTTCTCAAGTGCCCGGCTGAATGCCTCGACTTCGGCCTCGCGTGGAACGATGAGGACACCGTCCTGGTCGCCGAAGACGATGTCGCCGGGGCGAATACGCACGCCCTGGATTTCCACCGGCACGCGGTAGTCGACCACCTTGCCACGCGGCCCTTGATCCTGCGAATAGCCGCCCAGCGAGAAAACGGGCAGACCCAGTTCGAGCACCTCGTTCGTGTCGCGTGAATAGCCGTCCAGCACCGCGCCTGCCGCCTTGAGATGCTGCGCCCGGGTGGTCATCAAGCCACCCCAGAGCGCGAACTGCGGCGCGCAGCCGGTTGCCACGTAGACCTCGTTGGGCTTCAGATCGTCGAGCGCCTCGAACAGCAGTCCGAATGGCTTCTGGCTGAGCGGCGTCTTGCCTTCGGGTTCGGTGCGAGCGAAGCAATTCGTCTCGAGCACCGGCATCGCCCGGCCGGCGATGACCATCGAACGCGCCACCGGCCGGATGGCAGGCGGCAGGAATTGCCGCAACAGTCCCATGGTGTCGAGGATGTCCCCCACCACGGCAGGGAACAGGCGGGTCTTCATGAGCTGGAACAGCTCGTCGTCATCTTTCCACATGCGTGTCTCTCGTTTCTGTCGATCCATCGATTGAACGAGCGCTTCACACGATCCACAACCTCTCACCCTATATGATAGGTTGTGGTTTCCCATCCCTTCCTTTTGTCCCGCCTCGACCGGGTTTCGCTCGCGGAACAAGCCGTGCAGAGCCTTCTGAGATACATCGAGCAGGCGCGGCTTGCGCCGGGTGCGGCGCTTCCCGGCGAAGGACGACTGGCGGAAACGCTGGGCGTCAGCCGGCCCGTCGTACGCGAGGCGCTTCGCACACTCAAGGGAATGGGCGTCGTGGACATTGCCAATGGCAAGAGTCCGACCGTTCGACGCGACCTCGACGTGACCGCGCTCGGAATCTATTTCTCGCGTGCGCTTCAAGTGCTCGACAACTCGACCGAAGAGTTGATGGATGTCCGCGCCGCCCTGGAAGGACGCGCCGCCATGCTCGCCGCGGCGCGACGCCTGCCCGAGCAGGCCGAACGCATGTCCGCGCTGGTCGTGCACATGCAGACGTGCTTGCGAGATCCGGCGGCCTATGCCGCACTGGACACCGAACTCCATGTCGAGATCGCCCGCGCCAGTGGCAATCCATTGCTGTGGCAGATGGTCGGTTCGATTCGCGCATCGCTCGAATCCCTGTCCCGGCAAGGCATGGAGCGGCGCAAGACCGACGAGAGCCTGCAGCAGGTCCAGGACGGACATGCCGAACTCGTCGCGCGGATCTGCGAAGGCGACGTGGCCGGTGCCGGAAAGGCCATGCAAGCCCACATGGACGCAGCGCTGCGCGC
>JAZKDL010000606.1:6560-9246 GCA_040387575.1 Pseudomonadota bacterium | reverse complement strand
ACCAGGCTGATTGCGGCCTGAGCGATGCCGTTCGCCACCAGGCGGTCCGCCGCCGTGCTGTCGGTCATCGTTCCGCTGATCACCAAGGGGCTGCGCCCTGCGACCGTTCGCATGCGCCGGCCCGGCGTGGCGTTGCGGCTCGCTTTCCGCGTGCTCTACGACCTGTCGCATTCGGCATTCACCGTCGCACGGCTGCTGCTGACTCGGCGCACGCGCGACATCGCCGCCGCCTTCGTTCAGGTGCCGCTCGACATGCGCGACCCGAACGCGCTGGCCACGCTGGCGATGATCTGCTGCCTGACGCCGGGAACAGCCTGGGGCGAGGTGTCCTTCGACCGCAGCACCCTGCTGATCCACGTGTTCGATCTGGACGACGAACAGGCCTTCATCGACATGATCAAGACCCGCTACGAACGCCCGCTGATGGAGATCTTCGAAGCATGACGCCGATTTTGTTCTGGTCTCTGAAGGCCGCGCTGTTCCTGCTCGCCGTCGCGATGTTGTGCGCAGTCACTCGGCTGTTGATCGGGCCAACGGCGCAGGACCGCGTGATGGCGCTCGACTGCCTCTACATCAACGGCATGCTGATGATGCTGGTGCTCGGCATCGTGTACGCCAGCAACGTCTACTTCGAAGCGGCCATGCTGATCGCGCTTTTCGGCTTCGTCGGTTCGACCGCGATCGCCAAGTTCCTGCTGCGTGGAGAGGTGATCGAATGAGCGATTTCATCGTGGGCCCATTGCCGCTATGGGCCGAAGTTCTCACTGCGATCTTCGCGGTGCTGGGCGCCGCGTTCGCGGCCGTCGGCTCCTTCGGACTGGTCCGGCTGCCGACCTTCTTCCGCCGCATCCACGCGCCCACGCTGGGCGCCACGGCCGGCGTCTGGTGCATGACGGCCGCGACCATCGTCTACTTTTCGGTGCAGGGCAACAACCTCTTTCTGCATGCGGTGCTGATCACGCTGTTCGTGGCGCTCACCGCGCCGGTCACCACCATCTTCCTGATGCGCGCGGCGCTGTTCCGCGAGCGCCAGAAGGGCGGCAACGTGCCGCCCGCCGCGCCGTCGACACCGGCGTCGCAACCCAGGGAATAGCGCAGGGCCAAGGGCCAGGTCGGCGTCCGCGCGCATTTCGCGTGCACTGACGTCACTTCGTTGCGATGCATTCAAGCATCGCGGGCGGTTCATATGATTTTTTATGACCCAGCCCGCCACCCTGTCTTCGCCTTGTCTTCCCGGCCGGTCGACGACGGACACTCACCGTGCAGTCGAACGAAAGAATGTCCAGGAAACCGGAGGCAAGGGCCGACGCGACCAGGGCGGCGAACTGGACAACATCCCCCAAGGCGAGGCGAAGCCAGTGGCCCTTCTCGACAGCGACGGACGCGCCACACCCCATGCGGTCGATCTTGCTGCATCGTTCGTGCAGAAGCCGGGCAACTGTCTCACCGGCATCGGCGACATCACCATCGATGTGCTCCGAAAGATCGCGAAGGCGCTCTACAGCATCGATGTGAAGATCCTGGAAGGGCCGCTCGGAACGGCCCGGCACCTCGACATCGTCCGGCCAGATGCGAAGGGGCCGGCGATCATCCTGCACAGGGACGGCGATCACTTCGATTTTCTGGATCCTTCCGGCGCCACGGTCCAGGTTCCCTCCAACGGCGACTGTCTCCTCTCGGCCTTTCACGGCGCGCTCGCCCGCCACCCGATGACGGACGACGCCTTCAGAAGGCGAATTGCCGATGAAGGACCTGCGCTCAATGCCACCATGCGCAAGCGCATCGCCAACCACATGCGTGCCGAGCCGGAGGTGTGCGCAAACGCGCTGGACATGGAAGACCTGAACCTGCTGGAGGCGCTGCACATGGCGCAGCGCGCCGACGCGCGGGCGGACCGGAGTGCGCCGCTCTTCTCGTCACAACCGACCGCTTTTGCGCAACTCGGCCCGGCGTCGCCAGCGCTGGAGAATCCCGACGGCACCGCCAGCGACCTCGCGCTCCAGCTGGCGGCCGGGTACATCCGACAGCCGGGAACCCATGCGACCCAGATCGGGGATCTGAGCGTCCAGACACTGTTCATGCTGGTCGCGCAGATCTACGACGTGAACATCGCCGTCCTTCGTCCTGCGGCGGATGGCGGCTTCGAACGGGCCGCATCGCTGATGGATCACCGCCCAGGCCGGCCGACCGTCCACCTCGTCCAGCGCGGGGACCACTACGACTTCGCAGCCCAGAACGGCGACATCGTGCCCGTCGCACGCGATGGCGACTGCGCGTTCGCCGCGATCCACCGGGCACTGGCCGACAACCCCGGGCTTCCCGACAACGTCCGGGCGATCGTGGCGCAGAACCTCGACGCGCTGAACCAGCGAATGCGCAACGCGGTTGCAGACACCATCGAAGCGCACCCCGACGCTTTCAGGGGGGCATTGCACCTGAACGACAGCGACGTGCAACGGGTTCTGCTGGACGGCCTCGCAACGAAGATCGGCGCCAAAGAGCCCGACTTCGCCGCATCGCAGCACACGGCGCCCGGCCCCTCTCTCACCAAGACGGCGGGCCTCGCAAGCGACTACGCCGTAGCGCTGGCAGGCCGTCTCGTGAAGACGCCCGGCTATCCGGTTCCGACGCCCATGCGCACGCTGGTACAGGACGCATTGCTCACCCGTGTCTGCCGCTGGCTGAA
>JAZKDL010000606.1:0-6550 GCA_040387575.1 Pseudomonadota bacterium | reverse complement strand
CATCGTGCTGGAAGGCGACGCCTCCCAACGAAGCGCGTCAAGGTGCTTTCCCACGAACCGACGCCCCGGCGTTCCGCTCATCACGCTTTGCGAAACCGACGGCCACTACAGCTTCCGTGCCAACGGCCAGGACACGCCACGCGACATACCCGACGGGCCGGATGCGCTCTTCGCGGCTCTGTATGGCGCGCTGGACGACCTGCCCGGCGCGCGCAACGATCGGGACGTGATCGCGCACGGCTGCCAGACCGCCATCGCGCGATTCCGCGAAGCGGCGGCGGACGAACTCCTGCGTTCGCCCGGCAGCTACACATCGTGCATCGCCGACGCAGACATGCCCCTGCTGATACCGCACTTCCGCCAAGTCCTGACAGAGGAGGAGCGCAACAACGACAAGGCGCTTGCGCTGCCTGCGCTCGGCACCCAGCCGACACGGATCCGCAGCAGTCAACCGACGATCCCGCATGTCATCGCCGCAAAAATCATGCAGGCGAAGGCAGCGAAAGACAGGACGGACGGAGACCCTGCGCTGCCGACGCCTCCCAGTGCGACCGCGCTGGGGTTCGACGCGTTGCGGGATCTGCAGCTGGGACAACGAATCTTCCGAGGCCTGACCGCGACCGTCCAGAACGTCCTGACAGGCCCCAATCCCACGTTCAACAACCTCACCGCAGCATCGCCGCACCCACCGCTGACCGACGACACCGTGACCCGGACCTGGCTGGAGACACGCTTCGCATCGTCGAAGCCGAATCACCTGAACCAGGACCAGGTGATGCACGCCACCACGCCGGACTTCAAGAACCTCCTCAAGTCGGTCGAGGCCATGCGCCACGGCCTCGCCAGGACGCTGCCGGACAGCAAGGCCAAGGAGGACATCCTGAAGACCATGGATGCCTTTCCGACCGACATCGTGACGAACACCCGCAGATGGTATGAGCGGCACATGAAGTGGTATTCGCCCGATCGCAAGACCGCCATTCCCCATGTCGACGAGCAGACCTTCGGCTTCATGGTCGCCGACTTCTTCCGGGACATGTCGAAGAAGGCCTACGTGGCAAGCATCGAGCCGGGAACACCCGCCTCGGACCGGCAACGCTTTGAATCGGCCCATGGCCTCTTCAAGGAACTGAAGCGCAAGCATGTCACTGCTGCGCTGGAGCACGCCTACGACAACACCGCGATCTACAAGGAAAACTACTACGCCAGCAAGCCGGGCGGCAAGGAGTTTGCGCTGGGCCAGAACAACGCACGCGTCGCCTACGCCAAGGTGCGGCTTGGCCTGGGCATCTATCTGACGGACAACGTCAAGCTGGTCCTCGATCTCGTGGAACTTCGCTGGGGCAGGACAGGCAACACCTACACGGCGGATGACCTGAATCCCGCCACCAACAGACGCTACGAAGGCTCTGCGTCGATTGGCGCCACGGCCACCGGCGCTTTGACGAAGAAGATCACTGGCAGCATCGGCGGCACGGTCAGAGGCTATGGCAATGCCGGTGGCCAGCTCAAGGCCGCAACGACACGCCAGGCCACGCAGTTGGCGGCGCGCAATCGGAATCACGAGGGCTCGCGCCTGAATTCCGCCGGCCCGGCCATGCGCCACACCACCGCCGCCTACACCCATGCGCTGAACTGGATGATGAATTTCATGTTCGGCGATGTCGCCAAGGGCGAAGCACATTCGACACACTTCGGCGGGCTCGAGAAGACCATGCGGGGTCGCCAGAACGAGGATCGCATCGCCCACTACGCGCATGAACTGTGCAGCCGGTCGGGCCTGGACGACTTCGGGCTGGAGCGGGATCTCGCGCGTCACTTCCCGACCGCCAGCTCCAAGCTGGAGGGATTGCTGACCCATGCCGAAGATGAACAGAGGCTGCGCATGCAGACCCTCGCGGCGAAGCAGCGGGACGCCGAAGAGAACGAGGAATTCGACCGTCTGACGGCAGCGCAGCAATCGGGCAAGCTCGGCGGCGTCGACTCGCTCACCGTCGACGATCTCAAGCGTGAACTCGACACCGGCCCGTCGGACGGCACCGAATACGCTGCACTCGTCAAGAACAGGGTCACGGACGGCTTCGACCTCAAGATGAGCAATCAGTACCGGCTGTGGGGGCTGCAGGTGCAGCTTCGCGCAGGGCTGAACGACGTGCATTTCGACAGCCGGGAGGAATACAAGGGCTCCCTGCCGGCCCATTGGAAGCCGACCATCGCCCGTGGCATCGAACCGCCGTCATTGGGCGTGAACGCCACCGGCCGGATCACCGACGAGAGCACCAGCTCCCAGCGGCTGAAGCCTCAATTGCTCGCGACCGACTATCTCGCCAATTTCACGGGTTTCAACGACATCCACAGCGCCGAGAACGAGTACCAGGCCGTCTATCGGGAGTCGTTCGATCGCGCGGCCCATCCCGATGCCGTTCACCCCAGCCTGCACCTGGGCCTGCAGGTCTTCGATCCCATGAAGATGGTCGTCGAGCAGAACGGTCTCGGCACGGTCACGGCGCAACAGCTCGCTGCAGCGGACCCGCAGAAGCTGTTCGGCACCATCGACCAACTGATGCCGCACCACGCCACGGCGCTCGTCGCGCTGCATGAAGGCACGCTGGACGCCAACCAGTACATGGAAACGCTGGCCGAACTTTCGGAGCAGCTGTTCGACACATACCGCAGCTACACCCACGACGCCAACCGGCTGTGGGCCTTGCGCGGCAAGCCCGAGTACCAGGCGGCTTTCGACGTGTTCAATGAAAGGTACTTCGATGGCCGGTGGCGACAGACCGGGAACACCCCCGACGAGGTAGCGGCGACCATGGCGCACGGCTATGGTGCCCTGTGGTTTGCGCACCAGACGCTGGGCCTCCTGACGGAAGGCGGCAGGCACCAATGCGTCGAGCAACTCAAGGCAATGGACGCCGGAGAAAAGGCCAGGTTCGACAGCCTGAGCCGGACCCACAAGCACCGCATGGAGATGTGCGCGGCCCTGCGTGACAGGTATCCCTACGCCATCGACAAGGTGTCCGCACTGCGCGCCCAGCCGATCGCTGCCGCCGCGGGCAACCAGAAGGTCAACAGCTCCCTGACGGTCGGTGTGACGGCAGACCTGCTGGGCATCAACGACTTCGCATTCCTCAACGGCTTGTCCGGCAACTTCACCGTCGGCTATGCCAATCTCAACCAGAAACGCCACGTCAACAAGACGCGCCAGGGCGACCATCCCGGCGTGACGGGACTGCTCATCGGTGGAAAGCCGTATGCCGAGGTCGGGAGCAACATCCTGGCGCTGCTGCGCAAGCACGATGTCTCGCCGCAACTGCGGGAGTTCATGTCGAACCTCGCGCAAGAGTTGCTCAAGATACCCGCCGAGATCGCCAACAAGCAGCGCGGCATCGGCTTCGAGATCCGCTGGCAGGCCCCCGCCAACGTACCGACGGAGGATGGGGAATCCGTCGCGATCACCAAGCAGTTCGCGCGCCTTTACGCGACCACCGCGACGGGCATCAATGCCAGCCTGCCGATCGGGTTGGCGCCGCCGCCCTTCTCCGTCGTTCCCGGGGTGGTCTTCAACGAGACCAACGCCACCACGCTGTTCTATCAGCTCGGGCCCGACCCAGACGAGAACCTCATGACGTTCAACGGGCCGACGGGCAAGCTCATGACCGACAAGACGGGACAGATGCTTCCGTATGAAACCATCGCGCAGAACTTCCTCGACCCGAAGCAGGCGCTCCATGCGAAGGCGCTGTTCTCCAGCGAGCACGCCATTCCGAGCGTGGTCGAACTCTTCCGGCGCGCGGCGGTAAAGGAGCCCGGCCCGAAAGGCGCCTTCCACCGCGTCCTCTACGACGAGCGGGGACGGCAGGTCAGGGAAGTGGCCAGGCATGCGGTGCACTTTTCTGCGCTCAAGGCGAACGATCCGCTCGACGCGCCAGCCGTGGCCGACATCTGGGACGGACTGAAGGCCGAGGCGGCGACCTGGCAGCCGCTGGACGCCAGGCTGCTCGCCTGGCTCGAGCAGTGCACGACGGCGCAACGAATCGACTACTTCTGCAACAACCCGACGGGCCAGGAAGTCCTTCGGCGCTATGTGACGGTGATGCAGACCTTCGTGACGACCAACACCGTCGATACGACGGCGTCGCACCACAACCAGCCGCCATCGCGTCGGCAGATCCGCAACTTGCCGACGCTGGACCCCGATCGCGCCGACAGTCGGACGACCGCACAGCGCGTACGCAACCGGTTGAGCAACCTCAATCCATTCAACCAGTTCACGACGTCCTTGCCCGAGCAGCGACCCAAGCCGCACATCGAGCCGTGGCGCAAGACGGCGCCGCCGACGCGGCTGAGGCAACAGGACCAGCGCACGGCGACAGGTGAACGCGCCGAGATCGACCCGGCGCTGCCGGCCGCACGGGTGTTTCCCGGCGTGTTCCTCGGCAAGCCGCGCACCGTCATCAACGAGAAGCTCGATCGACTGGAAAAGAAGGTGACGGGCGCGTTCAACGCCACCAGCCAGCGGGTGAGGCATCCATTGACCCGACGTCCGGCAACGGAGACGACCGAGCCGCCCGCGACGGCGACCGTACCGCCT
This sequence comes from Pseudomonadota bacterium, assembly GCA_040387575.1. Classification (GTDB taxonomy): domain Bacteria; phylum Pseudomonadota; class Gammaproteobacteria; order Burkholderiales; family Burkholderiaceae_C; genus Variovorax. The sequence goes on along the minus strand of JAZKDL010000606.1, from coordinate 1,953 downwards.
GCGTCCTTCGACCCCAGGAAGCCTCCAGAACTGGTGCTGTGGCTACCGCAGGACGTGACCCGGCAAGCCGCGCCAGAGCCGGCGAAGACACCCCGCGTCAAACGCAGGCTCTCGCCGCCCGAGATTCCCGATACCAATGCACCGGTGCCATTGGCCGCCAACGGTGATGGCGACGCTCTCCAAACGCATTTCTGAAATTTCTGAAGGCTGGTGCGGGGACTCGGACGAAAGGCAACCGCATCCGCGCGTCGGTGTCCGGACCCGTCCTGCCTACTCGCGTGCGCCCTTCGCCTGCGCGACATCCATTTCGCGCGGCAGCGGCACAGCATTCTTCACGGCCAGTATCTCGGCCATCACGCTCACCGCGATCTCGGGCGGCGTCTTGCTGCCGATGTACAGGCCGATCGGCCCGCGCAACCGGGCCAGCGACGCCTCCGTTTGCTCGAAGTGCTCGATCATCCGGTCGCGCCGGGCCTGCGCATTGCGGCGCGAGCCGATCGCGCCGACGTAGAAAGCATCGGTCTCCAGCGCGGCCAGCAGCGCGAGGTCGTCGAGCTTCGGGTCGTGCGTGAGCGCCACCACGCAACTGCGTGCATCGGGTCGGAACGCGACCACTGCGTCGTCCGGCATCTCGGTCGTCAGCGCGACGCCGGGCACCGACCACGCGCTGCGGTACTCGGCGCGCGGGTCGCACAAGGTCACCGCGAAGCCGCTGAAGCGCGCCATCGTCGCGAGGTACTCGGCGAGCTGGCCGGCGCCGATCAGCAACATGCGGTATTCAGGGCCGAAGGTGTTGACGAGCTTCGTTGCATCGACGGCCAGCTCATCCGGCGCATGCGTCTCGGCGAGTTGCACGGCGCCGTCGGCAAGCGCGACCGTGCGTTGCATCAGCCGGCCTTGTTCGAGCTGCGTCACCAGCGCGTCGAGCGCGGCGGGTTCGGGGTCGTATTCGAGCAGCAGTTCCAGCGTGCCGCCGCAGGGCAGTCCGAAGCGGTGCGCTTCGTCGGCCGTGATGCCGTACTTGACGAGCGCAGGCGCGCCCGAGGGCATGGCGCCATCGCCTTCATTCCCCGCGATGCGGCTGTAGCGCGCGATCAGATCGTCTTCGATGCAGCCGCCCGACACCGATCCGACCACCGCACCGTCTTCGGCCAGCGCCATGATCGAACCCACCGGCCGCGGCGACGAGCCCCAGGTGCGCACGACGGTGGCAAGCAGCGCGCGGCGATCGGCCTGGCGCCAGTCGCGCAGCGTGCGCAGCACCATGACGTCGAGGTTCTCCATCAGTCGGCGTCCGCTTCCTTCTTGCCGCCGAGGCCGATCTTCTTCATGAAGCCGGCGACCGCGCCGGGCTTGCCGTCGGCAGCCGCGTCGGCTTCGTCGGCCTCGGCTGGCGGCGGGCCGTAGCGGCGCTGCATCTCGGCTTCGAAGCGCTTGAAGAAATCGTCGGCGGTCGACTTGGCCGCGCCGTCGATCAGCCGCTGGCCGAGCTGCGCGATCTTGCCGCCGACCTGCGCCTGCACGGTGTAGTCGAGCTCGCAGGCCGTCGGGTCGTCCGCCACCGGTTTCAGCGTGACGCCGGACGAGCCCTTGGCAAAACCGGCGACGCCGCCCTGCCCTTCGAAGCTGAGCTTGTAGCCGTCGGGCGGCGTGATGTCGGTCAGCGTGACCTTGCCGGTGAACTTGGCCGACACCGGGCCGACCTTGACCGCAGCGGCCACGGTGTACTGGTTGTCGCCGGTCAGCTCGAACTTGTCGCAGCCGGGGATGCATTTCTTCAGCGTCTCGGGGTCGTTGAGCGCTTCCCAGGCCTGTTGCTGCGTGACGCCGAGGCGTCGGTTGCCGAGCATTTCCATCGTGGTTCCTTGGGGTGGTGTGTCTGAGGCTTCAGCGGCCGGCGCGCATCAGCGCGGCGAGGCTCGCGGCCAGTTGTTCGAGTGCGGAAAGATTGTG
>JAZKDL010000605.1:1297-2577 GCA_040387575.1 Pseudomonadota bacterium | reverse complement strand
GCCTATATTGCCGCCGGCGGCCGCATCGATGCCGACCTGTTCTGCGACGCCGAAAGCGAACGCTGGCTCGACACCCACATCGTTGATCACATCGCCAAGGAGAAGCTGACCGCTGCTGCAGAGGCGATCCAGGCGCGCGAAGGGTTCAGCGAGGTGCGCAGCGTTGCGGCCACCCACATCCCCTATACCGAGCTCTATGCGCTCGAGCGCGTCTGCGGCGACCCTGCGCCGCTCAGCAGCGAAGAGCAAGCGCGGCAGCTAGAGATCGAACAGGAACTATCGGGGCTTGAGGCCACGGCTGCTGCCAACGACTACGAATACACCGAGGAAGACGAGGCTCGCATCAGCGCGCTCGAAGGCGAGCTTGCAGGAATAACGGATCGCCCGCCGGTACTCACCGACGAGCAGAAGACGTCTGCGCTGGCCTATATCGTGATCGGGCAGGACGGCGAGCCGCGCATTCACGAGCAGCTCTATGTGGTCACCGCGCAGGCTTATACCGAAGCTTCGGGCGATGCTGATGACGTGGCCGATAGCACCGACGATCCGGATACCGCCGATACCAAGCCGGCGATCAGCCAGCGTCTGGCAGACGAGCTTGCGATGATGAAGACCCAGATCCTGGCGCTCCATGTTGCCGGCGATGGCCGGTTCGCGCTCGATCTTGGCAGCTTCATCATGGTCGAGGCCGCAACACGGCCCTTTGGCAGCTGCAGCATCCCGAGCGATATGCGGGCCACCGCGCCGTCTCCGCGCGTTGACGGGTTCGCGAGCGTTACTGCTGCGGCCGCGCAGTGGACCCAGCTCGAGGACGGGCTCGACCGGGCTTGGACCGAGGCTGAGACGATCGAAGCGCGCTTTGATGCGTTCTGCGCGCTCACTGAAGAAGTGCGCGCCGCCTGGCTGGGCTGGGCGATCGCTCGGACGCTGCACGCGGTTCCGGCAGGCCGAACCGGTAGCGTCTTCCTCGATCATCTCGGGATCAAACTGGGCATCGACGTGGCGGCCTGGTGGCGCCCCACGGCAAAGACCTACTTCGATCGCATCACCAAGCCAGCGATCCTCAAGCTCCTCGAAGAAGTTGGCGGGCCCGAACTGCGCGGACGGTACGCGGGGTCGAAGAAGCACGATCTTGCAGCCTCAGCCGAGAAGCTGTTTGCCGGCGAGACCGTGGTCGAGAGCGATATCAAGGACAAGGCAATGGTCTGGCTGCCCGACGAGATGCGCTTTGCATCGCCGCAAGCAAGGCCTGAGGAGGTCGATGTCACTGTGCCCTGGCG
>JAZKDL010000605.1:0-1197 GCA_040387575.1 Pseudomonadota bacterium | reverse complement strand
TGCCCGTCCCTGCGGGGCAGTCGGCTGTGCCCGGCTACCGCGTCGATATCTCGCGCGGCAGCAACAACAGCCGCGTGTCTTCCGAGTGGTTCTCGCGTCCCGATGACGAGCGCTTCCTGTCGCTCGGCGATCTTCACAGCCATGTGCATGCCCGCGCGCAAGGCGCCGTCACCAGGATCATCGAGAGCCGCGACGTCCGGGTCGATGCCCGGACCGATGATCCGGAACGTCTTTCGCTCTCGGTTCCTGGCCGGGAGGGCTCGATCACGCCGACCCATTGGTCGTTTGGCCAGCTCTGCAGCCTGGTGGGCGCGCCGGCGGGATACTTGCGCGGGCTGCCTGCGCCCCTGGCGGGCATCAATATGTTGCACGGATTGCTCAGCCACCGCGGCGAACAAGTAAAGCTGCTCGAGACCCAGGCTGGCCGCGCCGAGCTGCGCGCGGTTACCGGACCCGACTATGGCCGCATCTGGGACCACGAACTGGTGGCTGCGGTCATGAAGATCGCCGGCAACGGGACCGGCGATACCCGCTGGAAGGTGCCCGGCGTGCTCGACTGGAGCACGATGCACTACAATCCGGTCGTCGACATCACCCGCGACAACACCACGCTCTATGCCTCGGACCGCGACGTGTTCCTGTTCCTGGTCGATGACCTCAACCCGATCGAGGCTGGCCGGCTGCCCAATGGCGATCCCGATCTCTACTTCCGCGGCTTCTATTGCTGGAACAGCGAGGTGGGCTCCAAGACGATGGGCATGGCGACGTTCTACCTGCGCGCGGTCTGCATGAACCGTAACTTGTGGGGCGTGGAGAACTTCGAGGAGATCAACATCCGCCATTCCAAGTTTGCCGCAGGGCGCTTCGCGCATGAGGCCGCGCCTGCACTGACGCAGTTTGCCGACTCTTCGCCTCGGAGCTTTGTCGAGGGTATCCAGACCGCGCGTACGCGCATCGTGGCGCGCAAGGATGAGGACCGTGATGCGTTCCTGCGCGGGCGCGGGTTCTCCAAGGCCGAGACCTCCAAGATCATCGCCAGCGTGCTGGCCGAGGAGGGACATCCGCCGGCCTCGATCTACGACTTCGTCCAGGGCATCACGGCGGTGGCGCGGACCAAGTCCAACCAGGACAGCCGGCTCGAGTTCGAAGGCCGCGCCCGCAAGTTGCTCGAGCGGGTCAACTGAGCGGGGCCGAGTG
>JAZKDL010000604.1:0-9887 GCA_040387575.1 Pseudomonadota bacterium | reverse complement strand
TCGCGCCGGTCGAACTCGTCGAGCGCGATGTCGAACATCCGGTGCGACACCTCGACCAGCTCGTTGTCGAAGTTGTAGTTGATCTCGCCATCCACATACCAGACGACCCCCAGCACGCACAGCAGCCAGACGCCGCCGACCCAGCGGACCAGGGTGCGCGTGAGCCGGTCGGCCAGCGTGCGGTTGGACGTCACTCGCCGTCCTCGCTCGTGGTGGCTGGCACGAGCCGATAACCGAGCCCGCGCAGCGTCTGGATGTGGTCGCGGCCCAGCTTGCGGCGCAGCCGGCTGATGAACACCTCGAGCGTGTTGCTGTCGGCTTCGTCGTCGAAGCCATACAGCGCGTCCTGCAGGTTCTCGCGCGTGTGGATGCGGTCCGGGCGGGTCGCCATCACACGCAGCAATGCCCATTCCTTTTGCGTCAGCGTGACCGGCACGCCCTGGCGGCGCACCAGTTCGCGCGCAAGGTCGATCTGCAGGTGTCCGAGGTCGATCACAGGCGTGCTGCCCGCGCTGCGGCGGCGCTCGACGGCGCGCAGGCGCGCCAGCAGTTCGCCGGGGTCGTAGGGCTTGATCAGGTAGTCGTCGGCGCCGGCATCGAGACCGCGGATGCGGTCGGTCACCTGGTCGCGTGCGGTCAGCACGATGACGATCGGCCGTTCCTTGATCGAACGGATCTGCGGCAGCAGCGACAGCCCGTCGCCATCGCCCAGGTGCAGGTCGAGCAGCACGGCCGCGTACTGCGCCGAATGCAGCGCGGCCGCGGCCTGCGCGATGCTCTGCACCGCGTCCACCACGAAAGCCTTGGCCCGCAGATAGCTGCAGACCGCTTCGGACAGCGCGACATCGTCTTCGACAAGCAGAACCCGCACGTGGCCGTCCTTTGCAAAGTTGCAAAAGGAACGAGTCTAGTCGCAGCCTTCAGGCTGCGTTAAGGCTGCATCGCTACGCTCGCCTCTACTTATTTCCGATCGTTCGGCAGCCGGTCCGTGTTGCCCGTTGCTGGTTGTGCATGACTCGCCTTTCGACTTCGCGCCTGCTGGCGCTGACCTTTCTCTTCCTCTGTCTCGTGCTGCTCTGGGACGCTTCGGGCCTCGACCTGCCTGTCGCGCGGCTTGCGGGCACGCCCCACGGTTTTCCGTGGCGCGACCGCGAGCTGTTCGTGTTGCTGATGCATGAAGGACCGCGCTTCCTGAGCTGGATCGTTCTTGCGGGCCTGTTCGCCGCGATCCGCTGGCCCGCCGGCGTGTTGCGCCGGCTCGACATGGCGGAGCGCGCGCAGCTCGCGGTGACCGTGCTGGCCTCGGTGATCGCGGTGTCGCTGCTCAAGAGTGTCAGCACCACCAGTTGCCCCTGGGACCTGGTCGAGTTCGGTGGCGTGGCGCGCCATGTGTCTCACTGGGCATGGGGCGTCGCCGATGGCGGCCCGGGCCGCTGCTTTCCGGCAGGCCACGCCTCCGCCGCGTTTGCGTACCTGGGTGGCTGGTTCGTGCTCAGACGCCATGTGCCGGGCGCCGCGCGTGCCTGGCTTGCCATTGCCATCGTCGTCGGACTGGTACTCGGGCTTGGGCAGCAGTGGCGCGGTGCGCACTACATGAGCCACACGCTGTGGACGGCCTGGATCTGCTGGTCCGTCGGCCTGGGTGTCGACCTGGCTTGCCAGGCGTTGCGTCGAATGCACAGCCGCCGCACCGCGGCACCCGCAGGCGCTTCTTTCGGCCGCTGAGTTGCCAACCTGAACGATTCCTGAGCGCCGGGTTCAGGGAAGTTTCAGTCCCGCATTCCACAGTGGCGGGATGCCTCCTGAAATCGTCCAACCTCCGTCTGCGCGCCACTCCGGCGCGGTCGCCGCGAACCCTTCGTCCGCTTCGACGCCTGCCTCCCGGCTCGGCCGCTCTGTCGGCGGTTCGATCTTCCATGCGCTGCCGTCCTGGTTGAGCGAGCTCGACGCCTGGATGTCCCGGCCGCGCTCGGCCCGCATGGCGGTCGCCATGCTGAGCCTGTACATGCTCGTCGTCACCAACTGGTCGCTGTGGACCAGCCTGGCCCGGCTGGGCGGCGCACCCAGCGTCTACATGCGCTCGGTGTTCGCGATGGCTGTGCTGGTCGGCTTCGGAACGCTGGCGCTGCTGACGCTCACCGCCTGGACGCGCTGGATGAAGCCGTTGTGGTTCGCGCTGCTGCTGGTGGCCGCAGGTGCGCAGCACTTCATGCTGACCTATCACGTCGTCATGGACCCGACGATGGCCGCCAATGCCATGCAGACCGACATGCACGAGACGCGCGACCTGATCGGCTGGCACATGGTGTTCAACCTGCTGCTCGTGATGGTGCTGCCGACCTGGTGGCTGCTGCGCGTGCGCATCCTGCCGATGCGCCTTTGGAGTCAGTTGTGGCGCAACGCCGTGCTGCTGGTCGCGGCGCTGGCGGTGGTGGCCGGTGGCGCTGCCGCGATGTCGCGCGAACTCGCGCCGCTGATGCGCAACAACGTCACGCTGCGCTACATGATGAATCCGCTGGCTGTCGTGTATTCCACCGGCGCGGTGTTCATCAAGCCGCTGTTCAAGCGCAGCGGCAAGCTGATCCCGATCACCGGCGGCGCTGCGCTCGGCACGAGCTATGCCGCGCAGACCCGGCCACCGCTGTTCGTGCTGGTCGTGGGCGAAACGGCACGCGCAGACCACTTCGCGCTCAACGGCTATGGCCGCGACACGTCGCCCGAACTGGCGGCGCGCAAGGTGCTCAGCTGGACCAACGTGCACTCGTGCGGAACCAACACGCTGGCCTCGGTGCCCTGCATGTTCTCGCACCTCGGCAAGGAAGGCTACGAAGGCCGCAAGGACGACTACGAGAACCTGCTCGACGTGGCGCAGGCTGCCGGGCTCGCGGTGCTCTGGGTCGAGAACCAGGGTGGCTGCAAGGGCGTGTGCCTGCGCGTGCCAAGTGTGATCGCGTCGGACGGGCTCGACCCGGCTGTGAAGTCGGCCCTGTGCGATGGCGACGAGTGCCTGGACGACGTGATGCTGAAGAACCTCGATCAGCGCATTGCCGCATTGCCGGCAGAGCGCCGCAGCAAGGGCGTGCTGCTGGTGATGCATCAGATGGGCAGCCATGGCCCGGCGTACTACAAGCGCTCGGCCCGCGATGCGAAGCGCTTCGTGCCCGAGTGCAAGACCAACGTCCTGGCGGACTGCAGCCATGGCGAGCTGATCAATGCGTACGACAACTCGATTGCGCAGACCGATCAGTTCCTCGGCCGGACGATCGACTGGCTGAAGACGCAGAGCCAGCGTTACGACACCGGCCTGCTGTACATGAGCGACCACGGCGAATCGCTCGGTGAGTTCGGCCTGTTCCTGCACGGCCTGCCGTACAACATCGCGCCCGAAGTGCAGAAGCACGTGCCGATGGTCGCCTGGTTCGACAAAGGCCTGACCGATCGCGAGAAGCTGTCGACCGGCTGCCTTCAAGGTGAACGCGACAGGGTGCTGACGCACGACAACCTGTATCACACGATGCTCGGCGTGCTGGATGTGCGCACGCCGACATACAAGCCGGAGATGGATGCCTTTGCGAATTGCAAGGGCTGACGCAAGGGCTGACGAAAAGGCTGAAGCAAGGGGCTGTGAGGCCCGCCGGGTGAACGCCGGTGCGGCCTATGCCTTCTTCTCGCGCGGCACGCGACCCAGCAGATAGAACTCCGGGTTCGGCTGCATCCCCGAGAAGCTCGCGATGCGGTTCGACATGCCGAAGAACGCGGTGATCGACGCGATGTCCCAGATGTCCTCGTCGTCGAAGCCATGCGCATGCAGTGGCGCGAAGTCGGCGTCGTCGATCTCGTGCGAGCGCTCGCAGACCTTCATCGCGAAGTCCAGCATCGCGCGCTGGCGCGGGGTGATGTCGGCCTTGCGGTAGTTCACCGCCACCTGGTCCGCGACCAGCGGCTTCTTCTCGTAGATGCGCAACAGTGCGCCGTGTGCGACCACGCAGTAGAGGCACTGGTTGGCTGCGCTGGTGGTCGTCACGATCATCTCGCGGTCGCCTTTGGTGAGCGAGCCCGTGTCCTTCACCATCAACGCATCGTGGTATGCGAAGAACGCACGCCATTCGGCCGGCCGGCGTGCCAGGCCGAGGAACACGTTGGGCACGAAGCCCGATTTTTCCTGGACTGCAAGGATCGCGGTTCGGATGTCTTCCGGAAGGCCGTCGAGTTCGGCGAGCGGGTAGCGCGGCGTGTCGACAGGGATCTTTGGGGGCATGGATGTCTCCTTCTTCTGGGCAATGAAATCGGCGCACATCATGCACCGCGCGATCGCCTGTCCGATTCACGCAAGACATTGGCCGACTTGCCCGGTCGGATGGGATGTCCGCTGACTTCGGTGTGTGAGCCGGAGTGACATGCTCGGGTCAAACAACAAAGCGGGCTCGCCCGCAGACTTCGATGAACGACGCTTCTTCCCCCGGCCGGCGCGGCTTCTTGCGCCGCTCGATCGCCATCGTCCCGGCCGCCACAGCGCTCACGGCCACCGGCTTCGTCGCAGGCCACCACGTTGCCGCACAGGCCGACCCTCCGCCCACGCCGTCACCAGGCGCTCCTTACAAGCCGGTCTACTTCCATGCGGATGAGTGGGCCTTCATTCAGTCTGCAGTCGCGCGGCTGATTCCGTCGGACGACACCGGCCCGGGCGCCATCGAAGCCGGCGTGCCGGAGTTCATCGACAGGCAAATGGAAGGTTCGTTCGGACAAGCCGCGACCTGGTACATGCAAGGGCCGTTCGTGCCGAGTTCGCCGCTGTTCGGCTACCAGGGAAAGATGCTTCCGCGCGAGGTCTACCGCGCCGGCATCGCAGCCACCGACGAATGGTGCAAGGCACAGCGCGGTGGCAAGCGCTTCGTCGAGCTGGACGCCGCACAGCAGGACGAGGTGCTCAAGGGCCTCGACGGCGGCACCATCACTTTCGAGAATGTGGGCGCCAAGGACTTCTTCACCTTCCTGCTGCAGAACACCAAGGAAGGCTATTTCAGCGACCCGATCCACGGCGGCAACAAGAACGCGGTGGCCTGGAAGATGATCGGCTTCCCGGGCGCGCGCGCCGACTTCCTCGACTGGGTCGACAAGCCCGGGGTTCACTATCCGCTGCCTCCCGTCAGCATCAACGGGCCGCAGGGCTGAGAGCGCGACATGGCAAGCATCAAGAAACCAAGCGTCGACGCGGTACTGGTCGGCTTCGGCTGGACCGGCGCCATCATGGGCATGGAACTCACCTCCGCGGGCCTCAAGGTCCTGGCGCTGGAGCGCGGCGAGAACCGCGACACCGTGCCCGACTTCGCGTACCCGCGCATCACCGATGAATTGAGCTACGGCATCCGCGGCAAGCTGTTCCAGAACCTGTCGAAAGAGACCGTCACCATCCGCCACACGCCGGCCGACCTGGCGGTGCCGTATCGGCAGCATGGGTCGTTCCTGCTGGGCGACGGTGTCGGCGGTGCCGGCGTGCACTGGAACGGCCACCACTGGCGCGCATTGCCGGCCGACCTCACGCTGCGCAGCACCTACGAAGCCCGCTACGGCAAGAAGTTCATACCGGAAGGTATGTACCTGCAGGACTTCGGCGTGACCTACGACGAGCTCGAGCCGCACTTCGACATGTTCGAGAAAATCTGCGGCACCTCGGGCAAGGCGGGCAACATCAAGGGCCAGATACAGGCCGGCGGCAACCCGTTCGAAGGCTGGCGCACCAACGAATATCCGCTGCCGCCGCTGGCGTCGCCCAACAGCGCCGTGCTGTTCGAGAAGGCGGCACGTGAGCTCGGCTACCACCCGTTCCCGCAAGCCGCGGCCAATGCATCGCGGGCGTACACCAACCCGCACGGCGCACAGCTCGGCCCCTGCAACTTCTGCGGCTTCTGCGAGCGCTACGGCTGCTACATGTACGCGAAGGCGTCACCGCAGACCACGCTGCTACCGACGCTGATGAAGCGGCCCAACTTCGAGTTGCGCACGCGCTCCCACGTGCAGCGCGTCAACATGTCGGCGGACGGCAAGCGCGCCACCGGCGTGACCTACATCGACGCGCAGGGCAACGAGGTCGAGCAGCCGGCCGACCTGGTCGTGCTGTGCGCCTACCAGATGCACAACGTGCGCCTGCTGCTGCTGTCGAACATCGGCAAGAAGTACGACCCGGCAACGGGCGAGGGCGTGGTCGGCCGCAGCTATGCCTACCAGCTCAACGGCGGTGCGACGCTGCACTTCGACAAGGACCAGCCGATGAACCCCTTCGTCGGCGCTGGCGCGAGCGGCCATGCGATGGACGACTTCGACGGCGACAACTTCGACCATGGTCCGCTCGGCTTCATCGGCGGCTCCAGCATCAACTGCATCAACACCGGCGGACGCCCGATCCAGCAACTGGCGCTGCCGGCAGGCACGCCGACCTGGGGTGCGGCCTGGAAGAAGGCGGCGAAGGAGAACTACGTCTACCAGACATCGGTGGGCGCGCAAGGCTCGGTGATGGCCTACCGCGACAACTACCTCGACCTCGATCCGACCTACAAGGATCAGTTCGGCCAGCCGCTGCTGCGCATGACCTTCGACTGGAAGGACAACGACATGGCGATGACCGCCTTCATCGGCGGCAAGGTCGAGCAGATCGCCAAGGCGATGGGGCCGAAGCACATCAGCATGGGCTTCAAGAAGAAAGGCGAGCACTACGACGTGCGGCCCTACCAGTCGACCCACAACACCGGCGGCGCCATCATGGGCACCGACCCGAACACCAGCGCGATCAACCGCTACCTGCAGACCTGGGACGTGCCCAACGTGTTCGTGATGGGCGCCAGCGCCTTCCCGCAGAACTTCGGCTACAACCCGACCGCGGTGGTCGGTGCGCTGGCCTACTGGTCGGCGAACGCGATCCGCGAGAAATACCTGAAGAACCCGGGAGCGCTCGCATGAACCGCGCGATGAAGACACGCCTGCGCGTGACCGGCTTCGGCATCGTCATCGCCGCGCTCATTGCCAACTGGGCATTTGGGCAGAGCCCGCAGCCGACCGCGGGTGCGGCGCTCGCACCGGCCGCCGAGGCCAAGGCGGCCGCGGCCACGACGCCGGCCACGACCGATCCGCTGGTCACGCGCGGTCTGTATCTCGCACGTGCCGGCGACTGCATCAGCTGCCACACCGGCCCGAGCGGCGTGCCGTTCGCGGGCGGGCTGCCGATGAAGACGCCGTTCGGCACCATCGTCTCGACCAACATCACGCCCGACACGACGGCGGGCATCGGCGACTACACCGAAGCCGACTTCGCCCGCGCGCTGCGCGAAGGCGTGCGGCGCGACGGCAAGCACCTGTACCCGGCGATGCCCTACACCGCGTTCGCGCGCATCGGCGACGAGGACATGCACGCCCTGTTCGCGTACTTCCGCCAGGGCGTGCAGCCGTCTTCAGCCAAGCCGCCGCCGACCGACCTGCCGTGGCCGTTCAGCATGCGCTTCCTGATGATGGGCTGGAACATGCTGTACCTCGACAAGGGCGTGTACCAGCCCGACAGCGCGCGCAGTGCCGAATGGAACCGCGGCGCCTATCTCGTCCAGGGCCTGGGCCATTGCGGCGAATGCCACACGCCGCGCAGCCTGGCCGGCGGCGTGAAGGCCGCGAACGAGCGCAGCGGCGACAGCTACCTGGCGGGTACGCTGATCGACGGATGGCTCGCGCAGCCGCTGCGCCACATGGACCGTTCGACCGCCGCCCAGTGGTCGACGCAGGACATGGTCAGCTACCTGCAAACCGGTCGCACGGCCCACACGGCCGCCTTCGGCCCGATGAGCCAGGTGGTGGAGAACAGCACGCAATACATGAGCCCGGCCGACCTCGCGTCGATCGCGACCTACCTGCAATCGGTCGGTACGCCGCCCGCCAAGCCGGCGCCCCTGCAAGCCGCGGTGGTGGCCGCGGCCGAGCAGCATCCGAGCACGCTGAAGCTGCGCGCGGGCACGGTCGAAGGGGCGGGCGGCACGGTCTATCTCAACAACTGCAATGCCTGCCATCGGTCGAGCGGCACCGGCGCCGACGGCGTCTTCCCGTCGCTTGCCGGCAACAGCGTGGTGAATGCGAAAGACCCGACCTCGCTGATCCGCATCGTGCTCGCCGGTTCGGCCATGCCGAGCACCGAGAAGGCACCGTCGGCCCTCGCGATGCCCGACTTCGGCTGGCGCCTGACGGACGCCAACGTGGCCGACCTGTTGAGCTTCGTGCGATCGAGCTGGGGCAATCAGGCGGAGGCGGTGACGCCAGCGCAAGTCGAGAAGGTCCGCGCGTCGATCCCCAAGACGACCACGGCCGCGCGCTGAGCGCAGTGCCCGGTGCGCTCAGTCCTTCACGGACAGCATCGCATCGGGCGCCGCAGCGTCGCGCTGCTTGCCGGTGGCCAGGAAGTACATCCAGGCCAGCGCCATCAGCACCAGGAAGAGCAGCGTCAACAGGCCGTTGAACCACACCATCGCGCCGAGGCACACCACGCCCAGCACGAGCGCGATGGCAGGGAACACCGGATAGAACGGCGCGCGGTAGCTGCGCGGCAATGAAGGCTCGGTGCGGCGCAGGCGGAACAGCGCCGCCATCGATACCAGGTACATCACGATCGCGCCGAGCACGGCCATCGTCACGATGTTGGCGGTCAGCGTCTGGCCGCCGAAGGACACCCACTCGTCGCTGAAGATCGCGATCACGCCGACCACGCCGCCGGCCAGCAACGCGCGGTGCGGCGTGTTGAAGCGCGGGCTCAGCGCCGCGAAGTACGCGGGCAAATACCCGGCACGGGCCAGCGCGAAGATCTGGCGCGAGTAGCCCATCGTGATCCCGTGGAACGACGCCACCAGGCCGAACAGGCCGATCCACACCAGCATGTGCAGCCAGCCGCTGTTGCCGCCGACCACGGCCTTCATCGCCTGCGGCAGCGGGTCGTTGATGTTCGCCAGCTGGCGCCAGTCGCCGACGCCGCCCGCGAAGATCATCACGCCGAAGGCCAGCACGACCAGCGTCACGATGCCGGTGGTGTAGGCGATGGGGATCGTGCGGTGCGGATCGCGCGCTTCCTCGGCCGCCATCGCGGCACCCTCGATCGCGAGGAAGAACCAGATCGCGAATGGGATCGACGCGAAGATGCCCGACAGTGCTGCGCCGTTGAAGACATCCCCGCCGGCCCAGCCGTGCGCGACGAAGTTCGCCATCGACCAGCCGGGCGCCACCACGCCCATGAACACCAGCAGCTCGAAGATCGCCAGCACCGTCACGAACAGCTCGAAGGCGGCGGCGATGCCGACGCCGATCCAGTTGAGCGCGATGAACAGCACGTAGGCGCCGAGCGCGAACCATTTCGGGTTGACGCCCGGAAACTGCACGTTGAGGTAGGCGCCGATAGCCAGCGCGATGGCCGGTGGCGCGAAGACGAACTCGATCAGCGTCGCGAAGCCCGCAACGAAGCCGCCGGTCGGCCCGAAGGCGCGCCGCGCATAGGCGAAAGGGCCGCCCGCATGCGGAATCGCGGTCGACAGCTCGGTGAAGCTGAAGATGAAGGTCGTGTACATGGTCGCCACCAGCACGGTCGCGACCAGAAAGCCGAGCGTGCCGGCGGTGTTCCAGCCGTAGCTCCAGCCGAAATATTCACCCGAGATGACCAGGCCGACCGCGATGCCCCAGAGCTGGAACGGGCCGAGCACTTTCTGCAGACCGGAGGACATGGCGCTTCCTTCATGAAAAGAGACGCGGGCGGTGTTGCAAGAGCGGTGCCATGTCCGATGCCGTGGTCGCCGAGGCACGCCGGGCCGACTCAACGCAGCGACTCAACGCAGCGACTTACGCAGCTTGTGGATCAGGAAGGCCTCCAGCAA
>JAZKDL010000603.1:5488-8173 GCA_040387575.1 Pseudomonadota bacterium | reverse complement strand
AGTTGTCCACGGGCGCTTTTTTGCTGCTGTCGGCCGCCAGCTGGTGGCTGCTGTACGCAGGCGAGGTCTCGCTCGTGGCCTTTGCGGCAGGCATCGTCCTGTTCGACCTCGGCATCCAGGGCGCGCACATCTCGAACCAGAGCGAGGTGTATCGGCTCCGCCCCGACGCGCGCAGCCGCCTCACCACCTGCTACATGTCCTGCTATTTCAGCGGAGGCGCGGTCGGCTCGGGCCTGTCGGCGGTTCTCTTCAGCGCCTACGGATGGTCTGGGACATGCGTCCTGGGAAGCGCGATGGGCGTCATGGCACTGGTGGTATGGGGCGCGACCGAACTGCGCCTGCCGTTTGCGCGGATGCAGCGGCGCGAGGCCTGAGGCGGTGGGCCGCTGAAGCGATTCGAGGGACTCTCACCCTTGTCAACAACCGGGCGCAGCACGTCCAGAGCACCTGCGACGACTTGCGCGCGTTCTTGATCGGCCGTTGACGACGGACTGCGAGCCTTTGTCTTCGAGCTCGACCAACTCGTCTCCCTGCCAAGGTCAACGCATTGGCGCAGCGTCGCTCAATCACTGGATCGTTGCTGCCACGACGCTTGGTGGCGAACGTCGACGGGATCGACCGCATCATTTGAGCTGCACCACGGCGCTACGCCGTCATCCCCCCGTCCACGTTGTGGATCGCCCCGGTCACGAAGCTCGACGTCGGCCCGAGCAGCCAATACGCCACGTCGGCCACCTCCTCCGCGCTCGCAGCGCGCCCCATCGGCTGCTTGCTGAAGTGCTGCTTCAGCAGGCTCTCGACTTCATCCTCCGCGCGGCCTTCGGCGCGGAAGGTGCTGCGCAGCAATGGCGTGTCGATCGGCCCCGGACAGATCGCGTTGACGCGGATGCGGTACGGCGCGAACTCCAGCGCGGCCTGCTGCGTGGCGCGGATCACCGCGGCCTTCGATGCGCCGTAGATCGCCAGGCCCGCGTCCGGTCGGCTGCTGCGCTGGCCCGACACCGACGCGGTGTTGACGATGACGCCGCCACCCTGCGCGCGCATCACCGTCCCGACCGCCTGCAGGCCCAGCATCATGCCGAGCACGTTGACGTCGAACACGCGATGGAAGTCCTCCTCGCGAAAGTCGAGCAGCGACGCCTGCGGGCCGACGATCGCGGCATTGTTGTGGAACAGGTCGATGCGGCCGAAGCGCTCGAGCGCAGCCGCGACATAGCCCTGCACGTCGGCCTTGCGCGCCACGTCGGCCTGCACCGGCAGCAGCCGCTCGACACCCAGCGCGGCGTGGGCCGACTGCGCGCGGTCGAGCGCCGCCGCATCGCGGTCGACCAGCACCACGCGCGCGCCGGCGCGCAGCAGCTGGCCAGCCAGCGCCAGGCCGACGCCGCTGGCACCGCCGGTGATCACGGCCACCTGGCCGTCGAAGGGGGAAGTCATTTCAGGGTCTCCTGCATGGGGTCGGATGAGGTCGGATGGATCGCGCCGCGTCAGTGATCGGACAGTGCGATGACCACCTTGCCGAAGTGCGCGCCGCCCTTTAGCCGTTCGAAAGCGGCGCGGCTGTCGCCCAGGTCGAACACGCGATCGATGACCGGCCGCAGCGCATTGGCGTTCAACGCGTCGACCATCTGGACGAAGCTGTCGCGGGGGCCGACGAACATGCCCTGCACGCGGACCAGCCCTCCGATCAACTGGCGCACCGGCACGTCCGACGCCATGCCGCCGACGAAGCCGACCACGCCCACGAAGCCGCCCAGCGCGGTGGATGCGATCGATTGGCCAAGCGTCGCGCCTGTCGTTTCGACCACGATGTCCACGCCGCGGCCAGCGGTCGCCGTGCGCACTGCGGGCACCCAGTCGGGCGTGCGGCGGTAGTCGATGCCGACATCCGCGCCGAGCGCTCTCAGGCGGTCGAGCTTGTCCTCGCTGGACGACAGCGCGATCACCGTCGCGCCCGCCGCCTTCGCGAACTGGAGCGCGAACAGGGCCACGCCGCCGGTACCTTGCGTGAGTACGGTACTGCCCGCATGCAGGCCGCCGGCCGTCAGCACCGACCACGCGGTGAGCGCGGCGATCGGCAGCGTCGCGGCTTCTTCATGGCGCCAGCCTTCGGGTACGCGCACGGCATCGCGCTCGGCCACGCACAGATAGTCCTGCAGCACGCCGGGCAGCGGCGCACCGAGCGTGCCGGCGCGCTGCGCAGGCGTCGGCAGGCCCGATTGCCAACCTGGCACGAAGACCGTCATCGCACGGTCGCCGACATGCCACTGCGTGACGCCGGTACCGAGCGCGACCACGTCGCCCGACGCGTCGGAGCCCGGCACGAAGGGCAGCGCGACCGGCGAGGCCAGTCGGCCGGACACCGCGAACAGGTCGCGGTGGTTCAGGCTCACGGCGCGCACGCGCAGCAGGATCTGGCCGGGACCGGGTCGCGGCACCGGCACGTCGTCGGCGACGGTCAGCGTGTCGATGCGGTCGCCGTGCAACTGAAGTGCACGCATGGTCGCAGGCAGGGTGTTCATCGGCGAGCAGGCGCTCAGCGCATCGACATGCCGCCGTTGATGTCCAGGGTCGCGCCCGTCACGAAGCCGGCGGCGGGCGACACCAGGTACGACACGGCGGCCGCGATCTCGTCGGGCGTGCCGATGCGCCCGAGCGGCACCTGCGACAGCCCCAGGTACTTCT
>JAZKDL010000603.1:0-5428 GCA_040387575.1 Pseudomonadota bacterium | reverse complement strand
CGTGTCGATCGGGCCGGGCGAAATGGTGTTGACGGTGATCCCGAGCGGTGCCGCCTCGCGCGCCGCGACCTTGCTCAGGCTCAGCACCGCGCCTTTCGACGCGCTGTAGGCCGCGCCGCTCTGCTGCCCGCCGACCTGCCCGGCCAGCGAGGCAACGGTGACGATGCGGCCGTGCCCGACACGTGCGCCGGTGGCGCGGCGGCGCAGCATCTCGCGCACGCACAGGAAGGTGCCGCGGCCATTGACGGCCATCAGCCGGTCCCATTCGTCCACGCCGAGTTCGACCAGCGGCAGCCGGCCGGGCCGCGGCGCGGTGCTCAGCAGTCCGGCGAAGCAGGCCAGCACGGCGACCGGGCCGCACTGCGTCTCGACCGCCTCGAACAGCGCCTGGACCGAGGCTTCCTGCGCGACGTCGACCTGCAGGCCGATGTGGCCCGGGCCGATGCCGGCTGCAGCCTCGCGTGCGGCGTCGGCGCGCAGATCGGCGATGGCGACGGTCAGCCCGTCGGCCGCGAGCCGGCGTGCGGTGGCGAGGCCGAGGCCGCTGGCGCCGCCGGTGATGAGTGCAATGCGTGTCATAGGGATCGTCCAGGGAAAGCAGAAGTTCAGTCCGCGTCGGGATGCGCATCGGTCCAGCACTCGACCATCGCGTCGCTCACATAGGCGCTCGATGTCTGTCCGCCGTCGACCGCCAGCACCTGGCCGTTGACGAAGCCGGCGTCGTCGCTGCACAGGAAAGCCGCAGCACCCGCGACTTCTTCCGGCAAGCCGGGGCGGCCCATCGGCGTGGTGCCGACGATGGTCGCGTAGAAGCGCGCGGTATGGAGCCGTGCCGCGGTCTGCGGCGTGGCGATGATGCCGGGCGCGATCGCGTTCACGCGCAGGCCCGCGCCGCCGTAGTCGGCCGCGAGGTTGCGCGTGAGGCCGATCACGCCGGCCTTGGCCGTGGAATACACGGCCTGCCGTCGATAGCCCTGCACGCCGAGCGTCGATGCGATGTTCAGCACCACGCCCTTGGACGCCAACAGCGCATCGAAGGCCGCGCGCGTCAGCCGGAAGGTGCTCGTCAGGTTGACGCCCATCCACTTTTCGTAGTCGGCCTCGGTGGTCTCGTGGAAGGCCGGCGCATTGCCCAGCCCCGCGTTGTTGACCAGCACGCGGATGCCGCCGAAGGCCTCCAGGCAGGCCGCGACGATGGCCGCGGGCGCGCCCGCATCGGTCACGTCGGCGACCAGCGTGCGGATGCGCTCGGACCGCGGCAGCGCGGCCAGCACCTCGGGGTTCTTGTCGACCGCGAGCACCTGCGCGCCCTCTTCATGCAGCCGCAGCGCGATCGCGCGGCCGATGCCGAGCCCGGCACCGGTGACGATGGCCGGCCGGCCGGTGAAGCGGTCTTTCATAGCACCTCGAACACGTCGTAGACCGGACCGTTCGGCTCGCGTGTGCCGGTGCCAATCGAGATGCGGTCGTTCAGCCAGCGCAGCCTGGGCGCCGCGGTCTCGAACTGCACGAGCACGCGAAAGTAGTCCGCGCCGCGCGGGATCGGCTCGCGGTTGACGATCTTCTGCATCAGTTCGGGCGGGCCGTTGCGCCGACCGTTGTAGGTCATGTAGATCAGCTCGCCGGCGTCGGTCTCGAGCACCAGCCGCACGTCGAGATGCAGGCCGCCATCGGGCCGCTCCAGCACCACGTCGGCGCCGCCGGGCAGCACACGGCCGCGCAGCCGCTCGCCTTCGAATTGGCCGCCAGCCACGCACATGACGCGCCGGGTGTAGCCCATCGGCACCGCGCCGACGAGCTGCGCGGGCGCGTCGACTTCGACCTTGATCGTGAACAGGTGGGTCAGTGCAATGTCGGTCATCGCGGCCTCAGTCGTAGCGCTTGCGGATGTTGCCGATCAGCTCGATCAGCGCCTTCGGCACGTCACGGCCTTCGCGGATCGCCTTCTCCTTGCAGTCGACCCACAGCTTGAGGTCCTCGTAGCCCTTCTGCGTGTGGCGGTTCCACTGCGCGTCGAGCGGCGTGGTGATCTCCAGGCGCACGCCGGCCGGGTCATGGAAGTAGATGCTCAGGATCAGGCCCTTGTGGTCGGTCGGCCCGACGACTTCGATGTCGTTGGACTTGAGCCACTCGTACCACTTCATCACCTCTTCGCGGTTGGCCGCCTGCAGCGCGATGTGGTTGAAGATGTCGTAGGCCGGATGCGTCGACTTGGCCGGCGCGGGCACGCCGGGCGCCTCGAAGAAAGCGAGCGTCGAACCGTCCTGCATCCGGAAGAAGATGTGGAAGTACGGGATGTCGTCGCCGGTCGACGGGATCGAGTCGTCCAGCACGGTGCTCGCGAGTTCCATGCCCATGATGCGGGTGTAGAAATCGGCCGTGGCCGCCACGTCGTGGGTGACCCACGCGGCGTGGTTGAGCATCACGGGCGTCAGGCCCGGATTGGCCTTGACCGAGGCTGAGGCCGTGGCCGGCACGGCGGCGCGCAAGGGTTGCGGAGCAGTGGTCTGCATGGTGTCTTCTCCTGTGTTGTCGGTGGCTTCAGATCGACAAGACGATCTTTCCGAAGTGTTGGTTGGCGGTCATGCGCGCGAGCGCATCGGCCGCCTGCGCAAGGGGAAAGCGGGTGTCGATCGGCAGGCGCAGCCGGCCTGCGCCGAGTGCCGGACCCAGGTCGGCCAGCATGCGGGCGTTGAGCGTGCGTACCTCGTCGACCGAGCGGCTGCGGAAGGTCACGCCGACATAGGTCAGCCGGCGCAGCGAATGCACGTTGAGGTCGACCGGCACGACGATGCCGCCCAGCCGCCCGACGTTGACGATGCGCCCGCCGATTGCGGTGGCTTCCATCGTCTGGTTGAAGCGCGGGCCGCCGACCATGTCGACCACCACGTCGACGCCCCTGCCTTGCGTCGCGTCCTGGATGGACTTGACCCAGCCGTCCGATGTCGAGTCGACCGCGTGCGTGGCGCCGGCTTCGAGGATCCGGGCCTGCTTGGATTCGTGCGTCGAACTGCCGATGACCACAGCCGCACCGAGCTCGCGTGCGATCTGCAGCGCCATCAGGCCGACGCCCGACGTGGCGCCGTGGATCAGGATCGACTGGCCGCGCTGCAACTGCCCGTGCGTGACGATGGCGTCGTGCATGGCCTGCAGCGCCAGCGTGAGCACGGTGGCTTCGTCGAAGGACAGCGTGTCGGAAGGGATGCGGCAGGCGCGGCCCCAGTCGGTCACGGCGTACTCGGCATAGGCGCCGGCGCCGGTGCACATCACGCGGTCGCCGATCGCCAGGCCCTGCGCCTCTGCGCCGAGGCCGACGACCTCGCCCGCCCATTCCATGCCGATGACCTTGTCGCCGCCATTGGCGAGGCCGACCAGGTCGGCGCGGTTCAGGCTGGCGGCGCGCACGCGCACCAGTATCTCGTTGGGCCTGGGCTGCGGCACCGGCACGTCCTGCAGGCGCGCGCCGTTGGCGGTGGCGAGCACCGCCTTCATCGTGGTCGGGTTCATAGCTGCGGGTCCGCAATGCGAACGGTGAGGCCGTCGCGCTCTTCGGTCATGAGGAGCTGGCACGAGAGCCGGCTGTTGGGTTGCCGCGGCGCGGCGGTGTAGTCGAGCATCTGCGCCTCGGCCGGCGACGGCTCGTCGAGCAGCGACAGGTACTGTTCTTCGACGAAGACGTGGCAGGTGGCGCAGCTCATGGCGCCGCCGCAGTCACCGACGATGCCTTCGATGCCGTTGACGGTGGCGGCTTGCATGAGACTGGTGCCGACGGCCACGTCGACCTCGGCGCTGGCCCCGTCGGGCGAAATGAAGATGGCTCTGGGCATGTAGCGATTCCCTGTGATCGAGCCCGCACTGTCCGCCCGCGGCCCTGAAGCGTCAGTCCCCTTGGCAGGGGACGGATGGCTGCGCCATGCGCCGCCACACTCGGCGCGTCGTTGCGCAGGGCCATGCCTGGCCGCGCGCTCGCAGACACACCACGGAGACATCGTTCGCATGCTGCAATCCATTGCCATCGTCGGCGCAGGCCAGGCCGGCTTTCAGGTGGCCGCGTCGCTGCGCCAGGAGGGCTACACCGGCCGCCTCACGCTGATCGGCGACGAGCCGGGCCTGCCTTACCAGCGCCCGCCTCTGTCGAAGGCCTACATGCTCGGCAAGACCGACGCGGATGGGTTGTTGTTCCGCCCGCGGAAGTTCTTCGACGCGCACGACATCGCGATGGTTTCGGGACGCGCGGCCGCCATCGACCGAACCAACCGCCACGTCGCGATGGCGGACGGCCACACCATCGCCTACGACCACCTGGTGCTGGCGCTTGGCGCGCACAACCGCATGCTGCCGGTGCCCGGCGCAACGCTGGATGGCGTGGTCGGACTGCGCACGCTGGCCGACGCGGCGGCGGTGTCGCAGCGGCTCGCGGACGCGCGCAACGTGGTGGTTTGCGGCGCGGGCTTCATCGGACTGGAGTTCGCGGCGGTGGCGCGCGCCCAGGGCTGCACGGTGCACGTGCTCGAGCTGGCCGACCGGCCGATGGCGCGCGCGGTATCGGTCGAAACGTCGGCCTGCTTCCGCGAGGCACACGCGTCGCGCGGCGTGCGCTTCGATTTCGGTGAAGGCCTGTCGCATGTGGAAGGCCGCGATGGCCACGTGACGCGCGTGGTGACGACCAGCGGCGCCACCTTGCCAGCGGACCTGGTGATGGTCGGCATCGGCGTGCTACCCAGCGTCGCGATCGCGGCCGAGGCGGGGCTGGACATCGACAACGGCGTGAAGGTCGACAGCGACCTGCTGACGTCCGACCCCGCGATCTCGGCGATCGGCGACTGCGCGTCGTTCCCGAGCCGGCATGCCGACGGGCGCGTGCGGCTGGAGTCGGTGCAGAACGCAGCGGACCAGGCGCGTTGCGTGGCGGCACGACTGATGGGCAAGCCGCAGCCATATGCAGCGCTGCCATGGTTCTGGTCGGACCAAGGGGACATGCGGCTGCAGATCGCGGGGCTGTCGCAGGGTACGGATGCGACGGTCGTCGTTGGCGACCTTGCTGGTCGTCAGTTCTCGGTCCTGTGCTTTCGTGGTGATCAATTGCTGGCTGTGGAGTCGGTCAACCGCCCCGGGGATCACATGGCTGCGCGCAAGCTGCTGGGTCGCATGCATTCTTTGACTGCGCGGGAAGCGGCTGCGGATGGGTTCGATCTGCGGGGGTTCGAGGTGGCTTCGCGGTAGGTGCGTTGGTGGGTTTTGATTGCTTTGCGGGGGTGGGGAAGGCGTCGGCGGATGGGATGCCTTTGGGCGGCAGACGTCTCCGGTCCTTCGGACTTCGCTGCTGCTCCTCACGAAAGGCGGGGTCCGCAGAACTCGCTTCACTTCGTTGCGCTCAAACAGCTGCGGCCCTGATCCGCCTTTCGCTGCGGTGCTCGCCGGAGCCTCA
>JAZKDL010000602.1:0-2572 GCA_040387575.1 Pseudomonadota bacterium | reverse complement strand
ACCATGCGAACCAGGCCAAGAGCCGCTACATCAGCGCCATCAGCCACGAGCTGCGAACGCCGCTCAATTCGATCCTCGGCTACGCGCAATTGATGGGCGAAGACGCCGCCGTGCCGCCGCACCGGCAGCAGGCGGTGGCCGTGATCCGGCGCGGCGGCGAGCATCTGCTGTCGCTGATCGAAGGCACGCTCGACATCGCCCACATCGAGGCCGGCAAGCTCACGCTGCATGCGCGGCCGATGCACTTCGCCGATGCGATGCGCGAGCTGGCCGACATGTTCGAACTGCAGGCCGCGGAGAAAGGGCTGGCGTTCCATTTCGAGCCTACCGGCGACCTGCCCGAAGCCGTGCGCGCCGACGAGAAGCGGGTGCGCCAGATCCTGATCAACCTGCTCGGCAACGCGATCAAGTTCACCGCGAGCGGCAGCGTGACGTTGCGGCTGCGCTATGCGCGCGAGTTCGCGGCGCTGGAGATCGAGGACACCGGGCCCGGCATGTCGGCGCAGGAGATCGACCGCATCTTCGAACCCTTCGCGCGCGGCGATGCGCTCGGCACCACCGCCCGAGCCGCCGCGCCCGGCGCCGGCCTGGGCCTGACCATCGCGAAGATGCTGACCGACCTGATGGGCGGCGAGATGTCGGTGCAGAGCACGCCGGGTGTCGGCTCGGTGTTTCGGGTGCGGCTGTTCCTGCCGCGCGTGCATGGCCCGCTGCCGGCGCTCGCGCCTGCGCGGGCGGCCACGGTCTTGTCGGCGCGGCGTGGCTATGCCGGCCCGCGCCGCCGCCTGCTGGTGGTCGACAACGAGGAGGCCGATCGCGACCTGCTGGTGCATGTGCTCGCGCCGCTGGGCTTCGAACTCCGCACCGCCGCGAGCGGCCACGATGCGCTGGACCTGATCGCCGCCGGCTTTCGGCCGGACGCGATGTTCGTCGACCTCGCGATGCCCGGCATCGACGGCTGGGAAACCATCCGCCGCGCGCGGGCCTTCGGCGCCGGCCTGGCACCCGTCAACGTGGCGATCGTCTCGGCCAACGCCTTCGACAAGCGGCTGGACAACGACGTCGGCATCGCGCCGGAGGACTTCTTCGTCAAGCCGGTGCGCCACAGCGAACTGCTCGACTGGCTGGAACGCCGGCTGCGCCTGCAGTGGACCGATCCGCTGCCGCCGCAGGTGGCAGCGCCCGCGCCGGCGATGGTCCGGCCGTCGGCCGAGCGGCTGCGCACACTGCAGGAAGCCATCGGCCTCGGTTATTTTCGGGGGATCATGAATCAGCTCGACGACATCGATGCGGCCCAGCCCGAGTGCGCGGCCTGGACTGCAGTGCAGCGCGGCCTGGCGCGCCAGTTCCAGTTCGAACGGATGGATGGCGGCACTGCGGCCGCCGTGCGCCCGGAGGCGCTGTGAGCGAGTCGGCCCGCCGCATTGCCGGCAACAGCGACCTGGTGCTGATCGTCGACGACGTGCCGGACAACCTGGCCGTGCTGCACGACGCACTCGACGATTCCGGCTACACGGTGCTGGTGGCGACCGGCGGCGAAGCCGCGCTGGCGCGTGCCGCGCAGGCCCGGCCCGACATCATCCTGCTGGACGCGATGATGCCGGGCATGGACGGCTTCGAGGTCGCGCGCCGGCTCAAGGCCGACGCGGCCACCGCGCACATTCCGATCGTCTTCATGACCGGCCTGACCGAAACCGAACACCTCGTGGCGGCGCTCGAAGCGGGCGGTGTCGACTACGTGACCAAGCCGATCAAGCCGAAGGAAGTGCTGGCGCGCATGAACGTCCACCTGCAGGGCGCACGCCGCGCGCGGCAGGAGGCGCAGCAGGCCGGGCAGGCGCGCAATGCGCTCGATGCCTTCGGCTACGCCAGCATCACCGTGCGCCTGCCCGAAGGCCGGATCATCTGGCAGACCGTGCTCGCGCGCGACCTGCTGCAGCGCTACTGCGCGACCGTCGCGCCGCAGACGCCGGCCGTGGTGCTCGAATGGCTGCAACGCCACGCACCCGACGCGCAGCAGCGGCAGATCGAGCCGCCGGCGCTGTCGATCGCGCTGGGCGCGACCAGCCTCAACCTGCGCCTGCATCAGCAGACCGGCGACGGCGACGGCGAAGCCGCGCCGGCCGGTTCCGGCGACTGGCTGATCATCATGCGCGAGGTGTCCGACATGTCGGTCATCGAGGCGATGAGCCTGAGCCTGAAGCTCACCGCGCGCGAGGCCGAAGTGCTCTACTGGGTCGTCAAGGGCAAGACCAACCGCGACATCGGCGACATCGTCGGCAGCAGCCCTGCGACGGTGAAGAAGCACCTGGAGCGCGTGTACGTGAAGCTCGGCGTCGAAACGCGCACGGCAGCGGCCGGCGTCGCGATGAAGCGCATCCGCGAGCTGCAGCCGCAGTTCGAGCTATAGCAGCGCCCGCCGCAGCGAGCGTCACGGCGTCACTGCCTCGACACGCCGGGGCGGCAGAATCGCGGGTCGATTTGCTGCGGCCGCCTCGGCAGTGCCGACCATCCCGACATTTTCCAACGCCCCCAGACAGCGCCGATCAGGCCGACAGACCCCGATGAAGAG
>JAZKDL010000601.1:3358-13035 GCA_040387575.1 Pseudomonadota bacterium | reverse complement strand
ACGCTGATGTACGTGGTCGAGGGGCCGCAGTACGGTTTCACCAGCATTCCGGTCGCCGTGTACTGGGCGATCTCGACCATGACCACGGTCGGCTTCGGCGACCTGGTGCCGAAGACCGACATCGGGCGTGGCATCGCCTCCGTGATGATGCTGCTCGGCTGGGGAGTGCTGGCAGTGCCGACCGGAATCGTGTCCGCCGAGATGGTGCGCCACGGGCGCGACGGGCGCGCGTTGGAGTCCACGGATGACGTCGCGCAGGCCTCGATCGGCCGCGGCCTGCTGGCCGATGCGATGGGCGCTACGGCCGTGGCGTCGTGCGCGGCCTGTGGCGCCGGCGACCACGCACCGGACGCGCGCTTCTGCCGGCGCTGCGGCCAGCCGCTGAGCTGAGCCTGACGGCGGGCTGTGCGATACGAGATCAGCGCCCGGCCTGCGCCGGATCGGTCCAACCCGCACGCCCCTGGCTTGCATCGTCGATGCGCCGCAGCAGCGCATCGGCATCAGCCTCGATGACGGTGAAGACGGCCTGCACCAGGCTGCCATGCGTAACGTCGGCGAGCGTTGCGCCAGCTGCGGCAAGCTCGCGCCTCAACATGCCTTCCATCGCATAGGGCACGCTGCAGATCAGCGTCCGCAGGCGTTGCAGCGGAAGCTTGCGTGCGCCGATCAGCGACTGCGCGACCGCGTCGGTGTACGCCCGCACCAGGCCACCGGCGCCGAGTTTGACGCCGCCGAAGTAGCGCACCACGGTGGCCAGCACGCCCTCGAGTTCCTGGTGCCGCAGCACCTCCAGCATGGGTCGACCGGCGGTACCGCCGGGCTCGCCGTCATCGTTGGCGGCGGACTGGCCACCCGCCATCAGCGCCCAACAGACGTGTGCAGCCGAAGGATGTTCAGCGCGGAGACCCGCCACGATGGCGAGCGCCGCGGTGCGATCGGCCACCGGCTGCACGCAACCGATGAAGCGGCTCTTCTTGATCACGAGCTCGCTGTGTGCGGGCTCGGCCAGGGTCAGCGCCATCGCGGCATCAGTGGCGGCTCAGGCGCGCTCGAACTTGAAGACCGCTGTCGAGGCGCGCAGATTCGGCAGCCAGCGCACCTCGCGTCCGTCCTGCAGGCCGAACGCGTCGATCACCCGCAGCCGGTTCTTCTCGGCCAGCGCGCCGAAATCATGGAAGGTGCCGACGCGGATATTGGGCGTGTCGTACCACTGGTAAGGCAGCCGCCGCGTGACCGGCATGCGGCCGCGCGCAATGCTCAGCCGGTTCGGCCAATGCGCAAAATTCGGGAACGCGACGATGCCCGCTCGGCCGACGCGCGCGGTCTCGCGCAGCATGATTTCGGCGTTGCGCAGATGCTGGAGCGTGTCGATCTGCAGCACGACGTCGAAACTGGCGTCGTCGAACATCGCGAGGCCTTCGTCGAGGTTCAGCTGGATCACGTCGACGCCACGGCGGATGCACTGCAAAACGTTGCCATCGGCGATCTCGACGCCGTAGCCGGAGCAGCCACGCTCGCGCTGCAACAGATCGAGCAACGCGCCATCGCCGCAACCCAGGTCGAGCACACGGGCGCCGTGCGGCACGAGGTTGGCGATGAGTCGTTGGGTGTCGAGATCGCTCATGTCACAGCTCCGCGGCGATACGGTCGAAATAGGAACGCACCACGCCCATGTAGCGCACGTCGTCGAGCAGAAAAGCGTCGTGACCGTGCGGCGCATCGATCTCGGCGTAGCTCACGCTGCGGCGGTTGTCGAGCAGCGCCTTGACCAGCTCGCGACTGCGCGCTGGCGAGAAGCGCCAGTCGGTGGTGAAGCTGACGAGCAGGAACTTGGCCTGGGCTCGCGCAAACGCGGCCGTGAGATCGCCACCATGGACGCGCGCAGGGTCGAAGTAGTCGAGTGCGCGCGTGATCAGCAGGTAGGTGTTGGCGTCGAAATACTCGCTGAACTTGTCGCCCTGGTAGCGCAGGTAGCTTTCGATCTGGAACTCGATCTCCTGCGTCGAATAGCGGTAGTCGGTGCCGGCCAGTTCGCCCTCGACCGCACTGCGCAGCGCACGCCCGAACTTGGCGTTCATGACGTCGTCGCTGAGGTAGGTGATGTGGCCGATCATCCGCGCGATGCGCAGGCCGCGCTTCGGGATCACGCCGTGTTCGTAGAAGTGGCCGCCGTTGAAGTCCGGGTCGGTCACGATGGCGCGGCGAGCGACCTCGTTGAAGGCGATGTTCTCGGCCGTGAGGTTCGGCGCGCTGGCAACAACGATCGCGTGCCGCACGCGCGCCGGGTACTGCAGTGTCCACGACAGTGCTTGCATGCCGCCGAGGCTGCCGCCCATCACGGCCAACGTATCGATGCCCAGCGCGTCCAGCAGCGCGGCTTGCGCGTCGACCCAGTCCTCGACCGTGACGACAGGGAAATCTGCGCCGTACACACGGCCCGTCGCCGGGTTCACATGCATCGGCCCGGTCGAGCCGAAGCAGGAACCGAGGTTGTTGATGCCGATGACGAAGAAGCGGTCGGTGTCGACCGGCTTGCCCGGCCCGATCATGTTGTCCCACCAACCCTCGGACTTGGGCTGGCCCGCATAGACGCCAGCGACGTGGTGCGAAGCGTTGAGCGCATGGCAGACGAGCACCGCATTGCTGCGGTCGGCGTTCAGGGTGCCATACGTCTCGTAGGCCAGCGTGTAGTCGCTGAGCGACGCGCCGCTGCGCAGCGGCAGCGGGCCGGCGAACGACATCGATTGGGAAAGGACTTCGAAAGACATGGACAGCAAAAACCCGGCCTCGCCAAAAACGAGCCGGGTCGGCTTCTGTCTTTAGCTGGATTTATAAAGCGCCCGCAAGCTGTAGCAAATCGGCGCCGAAGAAGTATATCCCCCCAGGCTTCACCCACTTACAGGCCGACGATCATGACGACGCCGAGCACCAGGAAGATTGCAGCGGAGATGCCATGGACCAGCTTGATGGGCACGCGCTTCACTAGCTTGTCGCCCAACCAGACGACCGGCGCATTCGCCAGCATCATGCCGAGCGTGGTGCCCGCCACGACCCAGACGTAATCGCCGACGAAGCGAGCGGCCAGCATCACGGTGGCGATTTGGGTCTTGTCGCCCATCTCTGCGAGAAAGAAGGCAATCACGGTCGTGCCGAACACGCCGAATTGCGAGGACTTCGGCGAATCTTCCTCGTCCAGCTTGTCCGGTATCAGCATCCAGACTGCCATCGCGATGAAAGAGCCACCGAGGATCCAGCGCAACGCAACCGGGCCGAGTACGTGCGTGACCCAGCTGCCAACGGCGCCGGCCAGCGCATGATTGACAAGCGTCGATACAAAAATGCCGAGAACGATCGGCCAGGGTTTCCGAAAGCGCGCAGCAAGGATCAGCGCGAGCAGTTGGGTTTTGTCACCCATTTCCGCCAGCGCGACGATGCCGGTGGCGACGAGAAAAGCTTCCATGACGTGGGGGATCCTTTTGGCCGAAGGACATGACGCAATTGACCATGCAGCGCCTTCGGCCGTTTATCCGAAGCTGCATGGTCAAAGGTCTCGCCAAGTTGAACCGTGTACGCCATGTCCGGCATGGGGCCGGACAAGTCTGTTGACGCACACCCTTCTCGTGATGGAAGGCGGCTACTCCCCAATGACCGGCGCATTCTAACCAGCGTTAACCCTAATTCAACGTTCCTTTCGCCTTACACTAATTTTCAAAAGGCGCGCTGGATAAGGCAAATTCCCGTTTGCACTAGAAATATTTCACCCATAATGCACGAGCCTCCATTCAAATTTTTTTCGTGGGGGGAGGCAAGTTCGGTGATCGGAAAGTTTCGCGCGCTCAGCGATTTGAGTGCTGCTATCGGGACTCCATCGCTTTTCTTGATGTGTTTATTAGGAGTCCCTTGATGGGCAACAAACTGTACGTCGGCAACCTGCCGTATTCCGTGCGCGACGGCGATCTCGAACAGGCGTTCGGCCAGTTCGGTATGGTGACCAGCGCCAAGGTCATGATGGAACGCGACACTGGCCGCTCGAAGGGCTTCGGCTTCGTCGAGATGGGCAGCGATGCCGAGGCGCAAGCCGCCATCAATGGCATGAATGGCCAGCCTCTCGGTGGTCGCAGTGTTGTAGTCAACGAAGCACGTCCGATGGAAGCTCGCCCGCCGCGTAGCGGTGGTGGCGGCTTTGGCGGTGGCGGTGGCGGCTACGGCGGTGGTGGTGGCGGCGGTTACGGCGGTGGCGGTGGTGGTGGCCGCAGCGGCGGCGGCGGCTACGGCGGCGGTGGTAATGGTGGCGGCGGTTATGGCGGCGGCGGCGGTGGTGGCCGAAGCGGCGGCGGTGGCGGAGACGGTGGTTTCCGCAGTCCGTACGGTGCGGGTCCGCGTGGCGGCGGCGGTGGCCGCAGCGGTGGCGGTGGTGGCGGTTACGGTGGTGGCGGCAACAGCGGCTACTGATCGATAGAGGGTGTCTTCCGCACCACAAAAAAAGGCTCCCGCGGGAGCCTTTTCTTATTCTTGGTTCATTCGTCTCGCCGCTTCTTGCGACCACGGCCCCGGACCGCCTTATCGAACACCGCGTTGGGCATCAGGCGCATCAGTTTGGCGACGATGCCCATTTGCCACGGAATCACCCGATAGCTGATGCCTGCATCAATGCTTCGGAACGCCTGGTCTGCGAAATCTTCAGCCTTCATCAAGAAGGGCATGCTGTACCGGTTGCCGCGCGTCAGCGGTGTATCGATGTAGCCGGGACATATCGTCACGACCTGGATTCCCCGACTGCGCAACTCGCCGCGCAGGCTCTCGCAGTAAGCGACCACGGCTGCCTTGCTCGCGCAGTAAGCGCCATGGCCCGGCAATCCGCGAATCGCGGCAACGCTGCCGATGCCGACCAGCCGCCCACTGCCACGCGCGGACATCGGTTCAATGAACGGATGAAAGGTGGCAGCAAGGCCAACATTGTTGACCGCCAACGTCTGCGCCAACACGTCGAGATCCGCACGATCGGCCGTGTCGATGCCGATGCTGATTCCTGCGTTGGCCACCACGACATCAGGCACGCCCTGATGCGCGATGCAGGCATGGCCAGCGGCCACGATGCTGTCGATCTGCGCCACGTCCGCACCGTAAACCCGGAAATGCGCAGGGTCGATCTTGTGTTGCGCGGCCCAGGCTTCGATCTCCGCTGTGCGTCGGGCGACCAAGGCCAAGCTGTAGCCCGCTTCGTGAAAACGCGCGGCGAGCGCCTGCCCGATGCCACTGGATGCGCCGGTGATGAAAGCCAGGGGTCGCATCGTCATCAGGATTTTCCGTTCAGCGCTTGGCCCGCGGCGGTGCGGCAGCGGCCGGCGATGGCATCAGCAGGCCATGGACGCGCCCCTGTAGATTGGCCACGCCAGTGAGGTTGTCATAGTCGAGCGTGTCTGCGGTGAACTGGTCCGCGCCACGCTTCAGCGTCACCGGCAGATGCGACTTCACGCGCTCGGTATCAACAAAGGCATGCAGGAACTCGCCGCGGAATTCGAGCCGCGGAATTGGGCTTCCGCTGGGCGAGACGGCGGCGTCGCGCACGATCACCGCATTGCCGAACAGTTGCAGCTCGCTGCCATCGCCATTCGACAAGCCACGATCCGCCGTGGCCCGTGTGACAAGCCCTTCGGCCGACACGGCACGCAGCCTGACTTGATCGACCTCGAGCGTGTCGGTGTCTGGAAAATGACGGCCTTCCTTGCCGAACAATTCGCTTCTCAAGTCGCCCGAGGGCAGAAAATTCTTGACGACGAAGCCGCGCATGAAGAAATCCGGCTCGTGCACCGGCGCCTCAGGCACGGAAGCCTCCAACAGCTTGGGTGCATTCCGCACCAGCCAATAGGTCCCAAGCGCCAGCGCGAAAGTCAGGATGACCGGCAGGTAGATCGTGACGCGATCGAGACCCTTGCGCAGCAACGCGCCCACGGGCCGCCTCATGAAGCCACGCCCCGCGCAGCATCCAGCAGGCGACGATAGTGGCCACCCGCGGTGAGCAGCAGATCGCAGAACTCGCGTGCAGCGCCTTCACCGCCGCGCGCTGCCGTCACGTGACGGGCCACCGCTCGCACCTCGGCATGCGCATTGGCCGGGGCTGCAGCAAAACCGGCGCGCAGCAGCACCGGCAGATCGGGCCAGTCGTCGCCGATGGCCGCAGCCTGCGACCAGCTCAACCCGAGTGCCGCGAGCATCGCTTCGGCCGCCGGCAGTTTGTTCTCGGTACCGTAGCGCACGTGTTCGATGCCAAGCGCCTCGAGCCGCACACGCAATGGCTTGGAGTCGCGCCCAGTAATGACCGCTGGCACGATGCCGGCCGCGCGCAGGAGCTTGAGACCGTAGCCGTCGAGGATGCTGAAGCGCTTGAGCGTTTCGCCATGCTCGCTGAAGTACACACCGCCGTCCGTCAGCACGCCGTCGACGTCGAAGAATGCGACGCGCACGTCCTGCGCTGCCAGCAGCGTTTCGGGAGCGAAGATTGGGGACATCAGATGACTTTCGCGCGCATCAGGTCGTTGATGGTGATGGCACCGGTCAGCACGCCGCTCGCGTCGACCACCAGCAGGCTGGTGATGCGGTGCTCTTCCATCAGTTCGGCCGCCTCGACACCCAGCGCCTCGGCGCGAAGCGTGCGCGGTGCGCGATGCATCGCATCGACCGCAGTGAGGGCTCTAAGGTCGGCACCGGTTTCGATCAGGCGGCGCAGGTCGCCGTCGGTGAAGATGCCGATCGGCCGGCCGCTATCGTCGACCACCGCCGCCGCGCCCAACCCCTTGTTGCTCATTTCGCGCATCAGCTCGCTGAAGCTGGCCGACGGCACGACGCGCGGCACGGCGTCGCCGGTGCGCATCAGGTCGCTGACGTGCGTCAGCAGCTTGCGGCCCAGTGCCCCGCCAGGATGCGAGCGCGCAAAGTCCTCGGTGCCGAAACCGCGCGCGTCGAGCAGCGCGACCGCAAGCGCATCGCCCAATGCCATCTGCGCGGTGGTGCTGGCGGTCGGCGCGAGGTTCAGCGGACAGGCTTCTTTTTCGACGCCGCTGTCCAGCACGATGTCGGCGTGGCGCGCGAGCGTCGACTCGGCGCGGCCCGTCATCGCGATCAGCGGCACGCCCTGGCGCTTGACGACGGGCAGGATGGTGGTGAGCTCCTCGACTTCGCCGGAGTTGGAGATCGCCAGCACGAGGTCGACCGACTTGATCATCCCGAGGTCGCCATGGCTGGCTTCGGCGGGGTGCACGAACATCGCGGGCGTACCGGTCGAAGCCAGCGTCGCCGCGATCTTGCGCCCCACGTGACCGCTCTTGCCCATGCCCATGACCACGACGCGTCCACGCACGTCGAGGATCTTCTGCACGGCTTCGACGAAGCTGGGGCCAACGCGCGACTTCAGGCCAAGCACCGCTTCGGCTTCGATGTCGAAAGTCAGGCGGGCCCGCGCAAGCGCTTTGTCGGGATCGGCCGTGAAGGCCAGGGGAGGGCGGGAACTCATCGCGGGGATTTTATCGGTCGGCCCGATGCCCCCACACCCCGCCATCGCGCGCCCGAAAGGCGCCTCATCCACCGAATGAAGACCCTTGCTAGCATCGGGTCATGTCTTCCCTTGATCTGACGCTGTTGTATCTGCTGGCCGCGGTGATCGGGGTTGTGGCCTGCCGGCTGCTGAAACTGCCGCCGATGCTCGGTTATCTCTCAGCCGGCGTGCTGATCGGCCCGCATGCGCTGGCCCTCGCAGACAACAGCGAGGGCATCCGCCACCTCGGCGAATTTGGCGTGGTCTTCCTGATGTTCGTGATCGGACTCGAGTTCAGCCTGCCGAAGCTGCGAGCGATGCGGCGTCACGTGTTCGGGCTCGGCCTGCTGCAGGTGCTGCTGACGATGGGCATCGCCACTGCCGCCGCGTTGATCGTCGCGACGCAGTTGCCACCAGCCTGGCGCCTGGGCTGGCAGACTGCGCTGGCATTGTCGGGCGCGCTCACGATGAGCAGCACGGCCATCGTGGTCAAGCTGATGTCCGAACGGCTCGAACTGGAGAGCGAGCACGGCAAGCGCGTGATGGGCGTGCTGCTGTTCCAGGATTTGGCCGTGGTTCCGCTGCTGGTGCTGATACCCGCGCTGGGTGCGCCGCCCGAGGCGCTGTTCAAGGCGCTGTCGATCGCGTTGTTGAAGGCGACCTTCCTCGTCGGCGTGCTGCTTTACGGCGGACCGCGCGTGATGCGCTGGTGGCTCACGCTGGTCGCGCGTCGCCGCAGCGAGGAGCTGTTCATGCTCAACCTGCTGCTCGTCACGCTCGGACTCGCGTGGATGACCGAGCTGGCCGGCCTGAGCCTCGCGCTGGGTGCCTTCATCGCAGGCATGCTGGTGTCGGAGACCGAATACAAGCACCAGGTGGAAACCGACATCCGGCCGTTTCACGACGTGCTGCTCGGGCTGTTCTTCATCACCATCGGCATGTCGCTCGACTGGCACATCGTGATCGAGCGCTGGGCGCTGGTGGCGTTGCTGCTGGTGCTGCCGCTCGCCTTCAAGCTGCTGCTGGTGACGCTGCTCGCGCGTGGGCTGGGCGCCACCACCGGCGTGTCGCTGCGAACCGGCCTCTACCTGGCGCAGGCTGGTGAGTTCGGCTTCGTGCTGCTCACGCTCGCACAGGACCGCAGCCTGCTGCCGCCGTGGCTGGCCAACCCGGTGCTCGCATCGATGGTGTTGTCGATGCTGGCCACCCCCTTCATCATCATGTACAGCAACGCCATCGTCCGCAAACTGGTGGCGAGCGACTGGATGCAGCAATCGCTGCAGATGACGACGATCGCGCGCAAGACGATCAACACCTCGAAGCACGTGATCATCTGCGGCTATGGACGCTGCGGCCAGAACCTCGCGCGCATCCTCGAGCGCGAAGGCATTCCATACATGGCGCTGGACCTCGACCCCGACCGCGTGCGGCAAGCGGCCGCCGCTGGCGACTCGGTCGTGTTCGGCGACGCGGCGCGCCTTCAGGCGCTGATGGCGGCCGGCCTGGCACGCGCAAGCGCCGTGGTCGTCACCTATCTCGACGTGCCGGGCGCGCTCAAGGTGCTGGGCCACACGCGCGCCCATGCACCGCAGGTGCCGGTGATCGTGCGCACGCAGGACGACCTCGATCTCGAGAAGCTGCAGGCGGCCGGCGCGACCGAAGTCGTGCCGGAAGCGATCGAGGGCTCGCTGATGCTGGCGAGCCATGCGCTCGCGCTGGTCGGCGTGCCGATGCGGCGCGTGATCCGCGTGGTGCAGGACCTGCGCGATGCGCGCTACAACCTGCTGCGGGGCTACTTCCACGGTGCCGACGACGACAAGGTCGACGATCTCGATCACGCGCGGCTCAACACCTTCACATTGGACGCCGGTGCCCGCGCGATCGGCAAGCCGCTCGCAGCGTTGACGCTGGATGCGATCGGCGTCCGCGTGGCCAGCCTGCGGCGCAAGGACGGCAGCGCGGCGGAGCCGACCGGGGCGCTCGTGCTGCACGAGGGCGATACGCTGGTGCTGTCAGGCAAGCCCGACGGTCTGGCACGGGCAATCGACAAGCTGCAGAAGGGCTGAGCGAGCCGAGCTCGCCATCTACTTGCCGATGCAGAAGCGCGAAAAGATCACGCCAAGCAGATCGTCGGAACCGAACTCGC
>JAZKDL010000601.1:0-3258 GCA_040387575.1 Pseudomonadota bacterium | reverse complement strand
CCGATGCAGAAGCGCGAAAAGATCACGCCAAGCAGATCGTCGGAACCGAACTCGCCAGTGATCTCGTTGAGCGCGTTCTGCGCAAGCCGGAGCTCTTCGGCGAGCAGATCCAATGCCTGCGCGCGACTGCCGAGATGCTCGGCGGCGAGCCCAAGATGGCGCGCCACGCGGACCAACGCCTGCACGTGGCGTTCGCGCGCGAGGTACAGCCCTTCGGGCACGGCCTGCCAGCCAGCGAGTTCGAGCAAGCGCTGCCGCAGGTCTTCGACGCCAACCCCGGTGCGCGCCGACAGCACGATGCCACTGCGCGTCGGCGCGTTGGGTGCCGCATCCTGCTTGTTCCAGACATCGAGCACCGGCACGGACGCAGGCAGCTTGCGCTGCAAGGTACGCAGGATTTCGGCGTCGTCCGCGGCATAGTCCGCTGCGTCGGCGCGGGTGAGGTCGTGCAGGAAGAGCACCGCATCCGCGCCCTCGATCTGGCCCCAGGCACGCGCGACGCCGATCTGCTCGACCTCGTCGGTGCTGTCGCGCAAGCCGGCGGTGTCTGCGACGTGCAAAGGCACGCCCTGGATCTGAATGGTCTGCGACACGACATCGCGCGTGGTGCCGGCGACCGGGCTGACGATGGCCAGTTCAGCGCCGGCCAGCGCGTTCAGCAGCGAGCTCTTGCCCGCATTCGGCTGCCCGGCGATCACGACCTTGATGCCCTCGCGCAGCAACGCGCCCTGGCGTGCGCGCTGCTGAACGGCGGCGACCTGCGCCTCGAGCGCGGCGAGCTGGCCGGCCGCATCGGCCTTCTGGAGGAAATCGATCTCTTCTTCCGGGAAGTCGAGCGTGGCCTCGACCAGCATGCGCAGATGGATCAACGCGTCGCGCAGCACGTGTATCTCGCGCGAGAACGCGCCCGACAGCGAACGGCCCGCGCTGCGCGCAGCGGCTTCGGTGCTGGCGTCGATCAGGTCGGCGATCGCTTCGGCCTGGGCCAGATCGATCTTGCCGTTGAGAAAGGCGCGCTGGCTGAACTCGCCCGGCTCGGCGACACGCAGGCCGTCGAGCAATGGCCGGCCGGTCACGGGGTCGGGAAGCGCGGCGGCTTCGAGGCACCGAGCCATCAGCAGTTGCAGCACGACCGCGCCGCCATGCGCCTGGAGTTCGAGCACGTCTTCGCCCGTGAAGGAATGTGGACCAGGGAAATGAATGGCCAGGCCATGGTCGATCGGCTCGCTCGCGGCGTCGCGGAACGGCAGGTAGGTGGCTTCGCGCGGCTTGAGTGGCCTTGCGCAGAGTGCCTCGATCAGCGGCGCCAAGTGCCGGCCGGAAACCCGCACGATGCCGATCGCGCCGCGTCCGGGCGCTGTAGCGATGGCGACGATCGGGTCGGAAGTGCGTGCAAGCATGGTGGCCATTGTTTCAGACGCCCAATGAAAAAGGGCCGCGTCGGCGGCCCTCGAAGGTTGGGGTTCTGCCCCTCGCCAAGAAATTACTTCCCGAGCACGCCGAGGCGCTTGTTGATGAACCACTGCTGCGCGATCGACAGCGTGTTGTTCGTGATCCAGTACAGCACCAGGCCGGCCGGGAAGAAGATGAACATCACGCTGAAGGCCAGCGGCATGATCCACATCAGCTTGGCCTGCATCGGGTCCGGCGGCGTCGGGTTGAGCCAGGTCTGGAACAGCGAGGTGGCGGTCATCACCACCGGCAGGATGAACCACGGATCGGGTGCCGAGAGGTCATGGATCCAGCCGATCCAGGGCGCATGGCGCATTTCGACCGACGACAGCAACACCCAGTAAAGCGCGATGAACACCGGGATCTGGATCACGATCGGGAAGCAGCCGCCCATCGGGTTGACCTTTTCCTCCTTGTAGATGCGCATCATCTCCTGCTGCATTTCCTGCGGCTTGTCCTTCAGGCGCGCGCGCATCTCGGTGATCTTCGGGTTGATCGCCTTCATCTTGGCCATGCTGGCGTACGCCTTGGCGTTGAGCCAATAGAACGCCGCCTTCAGCAGAACCACCAGTGCGACGATGGACCAACCCCAGTTGCCCAGCAGGCCGTGCAGCTGGTTCAGCAGCCAATAGAGCGGCTTCGAGATGATCGCGAAGATGCCGTAGTCCTTGACCAGGTCGAGCCCTGGCGCCAATGCCTCTAGCTTCTTTTCTTCCTCGGGGCCAGCGAACAGGCTGCTGTCAATCGTCTTGCTGGCACCAGGTGCCAAAGTCGACAGCGGCACGACCATTGCGACCGAATAGAGGTTGTTGCCGAGATCGGCGACACGGAATTCGCGCTTGTACGCTTCACCGCCCGACGCATTGAGAAGCCAGGCAGAAACGAAGTAATGCTGCACCATCGCCACCCAGCCGTTGGTGGCCGCAGGCGGCAGTTCGACCTTGTTCTTGGCGATGTCGGTGAACGCGACCTTGTGGAACTTCTTTTCTTCGGTGTAGACCGCCGGACCGGTGAAAGTGTTGGTGCCGAACATCGTGCTGGAGGCGACGGTGCCGTGGCGTACCAGTTGCAGGTAGAGCTGTGCGTCACGCGGCTGATCGCCGACGTTCACGACCTGGTGCTTGACGTGAATCGAATAATCGCCGCGCGTGAAGAGATAGGTCTTGACGTACTTGAGCCCGCCGACGGGCTGCGACTCGAAAGACACCTCGAGCGTGTTCTGGCCATCCGCCAGTTCACGAGGACCCGCCGTCGACTTCATCGGCGTCAGGTGGTTCGGAAAGCGGTCGCCCGTGTCGACGGTGTTCAGCAGACCGGTCTGCGCGACGTACAGCGTGGCCGGCGAACCGTCTTCCATCAGCATGACGGGCTTGACCACGTTGGGCGTCGGCGCCTGGCCGATGAGCGTGTGGAACCACTCGATCAGGCCACCGTTGTTGGTCTGGTCGACGTATTCACGCAACTGCAGTTCCGACAAGGTGCCGCCCTGGCCATCGATCACGGCCTTGAACAGATCGGTCGTCACGGCGATCTTCTCGCCCGGCGCGGCAGCAGCCTGCGTCGGGACCGCCGCAGAACTGCCGGCTGAACCAGCCGCAGCAGTGGGCAGGGTGCTCGCGGTAGTCGGCGCGCTGGCGGTGGGCGCCGGTGCGGCGGCAGTCTTCGCCGACGGGAGGAAGGTGGGCTTGTTTCCGTTGTGGACCTGCCACTGGTCCCACAGAAGCACCAGTGAGAAACCAAAGATCACCAGCAGGATGGTGCGGCGAATATCGTTCATGAAGAAGACTTCTTGTCGGAAAAGAGAGA
>JAZKDL010000600.1:1702-8355 GCA_040387575.1 Pseudomonadota bacterium | reverse complement strand
GTGAGGTGAATCGCATGGAGGCTCCCTGATGGTTGACATGACGTCACCAGGGATGGGCTATCGGATTGGAGCAACAAGCCCCCGGGCCTCCCCGGCGCGCACGGGGATCGTGGGAGGCAGTGAGGCACTTAGGGACAGCGCATGCTCGAACGCCGAATTCGAGCGCTCAACCGCGGGGTTGCGGCACCGAGCGTCAGCGCTCTATCGATGCAGCACAGGCAGGAGTGGATTCACACGGATCGATTGAGCAACTTTCACCGTTCGAGGAACGCTTTCACTCCTCGCTGGTCCACTCCACCTGCACACCCAGGCTGCGCAGGTTCTCGACGAAGCGCGGATGCGCACGGCGGATCGGCGTCGCGTTGCGGATCTCGGAACGGCCCTCGATGCTGGCCGCGACCATGAAGAGCGCGATCGCCACGCGGATGATGTACGGGCTCTCGACCACCGCTGGCGTGAGCGTGCCGCCGCCGAAGGTCACGAGCCGGTGCGGGTCGGACTGGAACACGTGCGCGCCGAACTTCGACAGCTCGCCCGACCAGCCGAGCGCGCCGTCGTAGACCTTGTTCCAGAACATCGCATTGCCCTGCGCGCGCACGCCCAGCGCGATGAAGATCGGCAGCAGGTCAACCGGGAAGTAGGGCCAGGGCGCGGCCTCGACCTTGGTCAGCACGTTGCTGGTGAAGGGCGTCTGCACCTGCAGCTTGCCCGGCGTGCTGGCGCGCGACCAGCCGTTCTCGTGCGTGATCTGCACGCCGAACTTGGCGAAGGTGCGGTCGATCAGCGGGAAGTTCTCGGGCGCGCTGTTGCGCACGACCACGTCGCCGCCGGTGATCGCGCCGAGCGCGAGGAAGGTCGTGATCTCGTGGAAGTCCTCGTCGAAGCGGAACTCGCCGCCGCCCAGGCCACCGAGCCCGGTGCCGCCGTGCACCGTGAGCCGCGAGGTGCCGATGCCCTCGATGCGCACGCCCAGCATCACCATGAAGCGGCAGAACTCCTGCACGTGCGGCTCGCAGGCCGCGTTGGTCAGCACCGACGTGCCGTCGGCCGTGGCCGCGCAGAGCACGAAGTTCTCGGTGGTCGTGACCGACGCATAGTCGAGCCAGTGCTGCGTGGCGCGCAGCCGGCCGGCGCTGCGCACCAGCAGCGAGCCCTCGGCCCGCTCGACCGTGCCGCCGAACTGGCGGAATACCTCGACGTGCGGATCGATCTCGCGCACGCCCAGCGTGCAACCCTTGACGTTGTCCTCGAGCCGCGCGACGCCGAAGCGCGCCAAGAGCGGCGGCACCAGCATGATCGACGAGCGCATCTCTTCGGGCAGCCGATGCAGCGCCGCGTCGAACAGGGTTTCGTGGTGGTGCAGCGCCAGCGTGCCGGTGTCGTGGTCCATGCGGACCTCGCTGCCGAGCGTGCGGAAGATCTCGAGGATCTTGCGCACGTCGGTGATGTCGGGCACGCCCTGCAGCACCAGCGGCGCACTGGTGAGCAGCGTGGCGCACAGCACGGGCAGCACTGCATTCTTGTTGGCGGACGGCGTGATGCGGCCGCGCAGCGGCGTGCCACCGTGGACGACGAGATTGGACATGGACGAAGGCTCTGAAAGAGAAAAGGGGGATGACGCGCGACGCGGCATCGAGACCGGTACTCTACCCACGCCACGGCCGGCGCGCCGAGACGCGGGCCCTAATCCGCGTCCGGCGGATTCGCGGCCTCGTCGCCCCGCAGGCGGCGCGCCGCCATGATGTGCGGCAGGCTGGACTCGATCCAGTCGGCCAGCGCTTCGACCCGCTTGCCCGCTTCCATGCCGAGCGGCGTGAGCGTGTATTCGACGTGCGGCGGCACGGTCGGCAGCGAATGCCGATGCACCAGCCCGTCGGCCTCGAGCCAGCGCAGCGTTTGCGCCAGCATCTTCTCGCTCACCCCGCCGACCTTGCGATGCAGCTCGCTGAAGCGGTGCATGCCGCCCATCAGCACCACCAGCAGCAGCACGCCCCAGCGGCTGGTCACATGCTTGAGCACTTCACGCGATGGGCAGTCGGCCGACAGCAGTTCGCCGCGCTGCAGCGCCGCGGCCAGACCGCGAGTGACATCGGCGGTGTCCGCGGTGTCGGGCGCGGGGTGGGATCGGGTCGCCGTGGAGGGATCGGACATGGAAGCTAACCTTCAGGTACGTACTTACCAAAAGTAAGTTAAGCCGATATTCTGCCCGCTCTCATCCAACGGAACCAGGAAAAAACCATGATCGTCATCACCGGCGCCACCGGCCAGCTCGGCCGCCTCGTCATCCAGTCGCTGCTGCGCAGCGTGCCCGCCAGCCAGATCGTCGCGGCCGTCCGCAGCCCGGAAAAGGCACAGGACCTGAGCGCGCTCGGCGTCGTCGTGCGCCAGGCCGACTACACCCAGTCCGCCACGCTGCGTGCCGCTTTCGCGGGCGCGGACAAGCTGCTGCTGATCTCGTCGAACGAGCTCGGCCAGCGCGCCGCGCAGCACCGCGCGGCCATCGATGCCGCCAAGGAAGCCGGCGTGAAGCTGATCGCCTACACCAGCGTGCTGCATGCCGACACGTCGGTGCTCGGCCTGGCCGGCGAACACCGCGAGACCGAGGCGCTGCTGAAGGACTCGGGCCTGCCCTTCGTGCTGCTGCGCAACGGCTGGTACACCGAGAACTACACCGCGTCGGTGCCCACGGCGCTGGCCCACGGCGCGCTGCTGGGCAGCGCCGGTGCCGGGCGCATCGCGTCCGCCGCGCGCGCCGACTACGCGGACGCAGCCGCCGCCGTGCTCACGCAAGACGCGCAGATCGGCCGCGCCGGCCAGGTCTACGAACTCGCGGGCGACACCGCCTACACGCTGGCCGACCTCGCCGCGGAAGTCGCGAAGCAGTCGGGCAAGCCGGTGGTCTACAACGACATGCCCGAAGCGCAGTACAAGGCTGCGCTGGTCGGCTTCGGCCTGCCGGAAGCCATCGCCGGCCTGCTGTCCGATTCGGACGCAGGCGCCGCGAAGGGCGCGCTGTTCGACGACGGCC
This sequence comes from Pseudomonadota bacterium, assembly GCA_040387575.1. Lineage (GTDB taxonomy): Bacteria > Pseudomonadota > Gammaproteobacteria > Burkholderiales > Burkholderiaceae_C > Variovorax. Next base: position 5,327 of record JAZKDL010000600.1, on the reverse strand, counting down.
ATGCACTGAGCCGGCTGATCGGCCGCCCGACCACGACGCTGGCCGCGAGCGTCACCGCCGCACTGGCGGGCTGATCGAAGCGGCCTCGCGGCCGATCAACCCCGGCCGCCGATCACCGCGGTCACCAACCACACGTTGGCCGCGCTGATCACCGCGAACAGGCCCCAGGCCGTGACCTTGAGGAACGGCCCGTTGGCATAGCCGCCCATCAGTGCGCGGTCGCCGGTCAGGCGGATCAGCGGCCACATCGCGAACGGCAGCTGGAAGCTCAGCACCACCTGGCTCAGCACCAGCATCTTGCCGATCGCGCCGTCGCCGAGCCACCAGACGCCGACGAAGGCCGGCACCAGTGCCAGCGCCCGCGTGATCAGCCGGCGCTGCCAGCACGGAATCTTCAGGTCGAGGAAGCCTTCCATCACGATCTGGCCCGCGATGGTGCCGGTGAAGGTCGAGCTCTGGCCCGACGCCAGCAGCGCGATGCCGAACAGGCTCGCCGCGAGCGCGCTGCCGACGATCGGCTCGATCAGGTGGTAGGCGTCCTCGATGTCGCTGACCTCGCGGTGGCCGCTGGCGTTGAAGGCGCTCGCGGCCAGCACCATGATCGCGGCGTTGACCAGCAGCGCGAGCGACAGCGACACGATCGCGTCCCAGGTGCAGAAGCGCACCGCCTCGCGCCGGCCTTCGTCGCTGTCGACCACCAGCCGGGTCTGCACGATCGACGAATGCAGGTAGAGGTTGTGCGGCATCACCGTGGCGCCGACCACGCCGATCGCGAGGTACAGCGCGCCCGGCTGCTGCAGCCGCTCCAGGCTGGGCACGAAGCCCATCGCCACGCCGAACCAGTTGGGTTGGGACATCGCCAGCTCGACCACGAAGCAACCGGCGATGGTCACGACCAGCCCGAGCACGATCGCCTCGACCCGCCGGAAACCCGCGCCCTGCAGGCCGAGCACGAGGATCGTGTCGAACGCGGTGATCGCGATGCCGACCGGCACCGACACGCCGAACAGCAGGTGCAGCGCGAGCGCGCTGCCGAGCACCTCGGCCAGGTCGCAGGCGACGATGGCGAGTTCGGCGCCGATCCAGAGAAATCGGTTGACTGCTGGCGGGTAGCGCTCGCGGCAGGCGCGCGCCAGGTCTTTCTGCGCGACCAGGCCGAGCCGCACGCACAGCGTCTGCAGCAGCATCGCGGCCAGGCTGGCCAGCAGCACGACGAAAAGCAGGCCGTAGCCGAATTTCGAGCCGGCCTCGATGTCGGTCGCCCAGTTGCCCGGGTCCATGTAGCCGACCGACACCAGCAGGCCGGGGCCGGCGTAGCGCAGCAGTTTCTTGTGGAACGGCAGCGAGGGATCGATGCCGATGCTGCCCTTGACCTCCGATGGGCAGAACGGTGCGGTGGCGATGCGGGGCAGGGGGAACATCGGCAAATCATAGGTTGCGCCCGGCGTGCGCGGGCAGCGCCATCGACGGCGCCGTCCTGCATGGCGACGGGGCGGCGGCGTCATGGCGCGGACATTGCGTCCGGTTGCAATACAGGCCCCTCACCCAAAGAAACCCGACCGGAACGCCGAATGAAGCTCAAAGCCAACTGCACCATGACCGTGAAAGCTGCCGAAGACTGCCCGGTGGTCGCGATGCTGCGGCCACGCAGCGGCCAGGCGCAATGGATGATCAGCGAGCGCTACGAACTCTCGCCCTGGGTGCGCACCACCGAATACGTCGACAGCTACGGCAACCTCTGCCAGCGCCTGAAGATCCCGCAGGGCGAGATGCGCATCGAGGTCGAGATGGTGATGGAGACCGAGGAACACATCCGCGTCACGCCGGGCGCACCGCCGACGCCGGTCGAATGGCTGCCCGACGACGCGCTGCTCTACCTGCTGCAGAGCCGCTACTGCCCGTCCGACAAGATGGAGGCGCAGGCCCGCGAGATCGTCGGCGACGCATTGCCCGGCTACGACCAGGTCGAGGCGATTCGCCACTGGATCCACGAGAACCTCGAATACCGCTACGGCGTGAGCGACGCCACCACCGACGCGCTCGACACGCTGGGCCACGGTGCCGGCGTGTGCCGCGACTTCTCTCATGTCGGCGTGGCGCTGACACGCAGCCTGAAGATCCCGGCGCGCGTGGTGGTCGGCTACCTGCACCAACTCGACCCGATGGACATGCACGCCTGGTTCGAGGCCTTCATCGACGGCCGGTGGTACACCTTCGACGCGACGCAGGCGCAGCCGCGCGGCGCACGCATCGTGGTCGCTTACGGACGCGATGCGGCCGACGTGGCCTTCGTGTCGAACTACGGCCCGCTGGAAATGGGCGAGATGAACGTCAGCGTGGAACGGCTCGACAGCTAGGTTCTCGACCGCATGCGCGCGCGGTCACGCCGCTCGGCGCGGCGCTGCTTGCGGCGCCACGAGGTGACGGCGCCGCTGGCCAGGCTCGCGGCCGCCAGCAGGATCACGTTGCGGGTCAGCGTGGCCGTGGCTTTCGCGAGCCGCTGGTCGACTTCGCGGCTGGCCGCGTCGGTGCGCGCGAGCTGTGCGTCGACGTCACGCGCATCGTGGGGCGCACGCAGTGGGCGAGGTCCGTCGGTCGTCACCATGCCCGCTGCGACAGCGGCCGGCGCCGCATCGGTTCCGGCATCCGCCGCCGCGGCCATCGCCTTCGTGCTCGCGATCGCTTTTGCCCCGGCCACCGAGCCATGTTCATTGGCATAGACCTTGGTGAATTCAGCGCCCAGAAGAAAAATCTGCGCCGCGTAGTAGACCCAGGCCAGCACCACCACCAGTGAGCCTGCCGCGGCAAAGGACTCGTTCACGCCGCTCTTCCCGAGATACAGGCCGATCGCGAACTTTCCGACCTCGAACAGCACCGCGGTCACGGCCGCGCCCACCCATACGTCGCGCCAGGCGATCGGCACGCTGGGCATGTACTTGAAGATCATCGCGAAGAGCACGCAGGTCACGCTCATCGAGAACAGCAGGTTGATGGCCTGCAACAGGAACTCGGTGCCCGGCAGCAGGCCACCCGCCCAGCTGCCGAAAGCGCCGACCACGGTGCTGACCATCAGCGACACCATCAGCAGAAAAGCCAGCGTGAGGATCAGTCCGAAGGACAGCAGCCGCGCCCGCAGCACGGCCCAGACGCCGGACGGCTTGTCGGCCTCCGGCACATGCCAGATGCGGTCGAGCGCGCTCTGCAGCTCGGCGAACACCGTGGTCGCTCCGACCACCAGCACGACGATGCTGATGGCGCCGGCCCACAAACCCTTGGACGGCGCATCTGCGCTCTTGATGAGGCCCTGCACAGCGACCGCGCCGTCGTGGCCGATCAGCCCCTGCAGCTGCCCGACGATCTCGCCCTGCACCGCTTCGCGGCCGAAGATCGCGCCGGCCACCGCGATCACGATGACCAGCAGCGGCGCGAGCGAGAAGATCGTGTAGTACGAGATCGACGCGCCCATGCTGGGCGCGAAGTCGTCGATCCACGCCATGACCGATTTGCGGCAGAGATCGAACAGGAACTTGGGCTTCATGAGAACGACCTTCCCGCCGGACGGCGTGGTGCCGTATCCGCCAACGCAGCATCATCGAGTAGGCCAAACACCGCGCCGCCCCAACGC
>JAZKDL010000600.1:0-1602 GCA_040387575.1 Pseudomonadota bacterium | reverse complement strand
AACCTTCATCGCCGACGCGATGCGCAACCCGGTCAACGCCGCGTTGCTCATCCGCCTCGCCGACCTGCGGCTGAACGACTGCTTCCTGACGGCCGGGTGCCTGTTCCAGGCCACCTGGAACATCCGCTCCGGCCAACAGCCCGACTGGGGCGTGAAGGACTACGACGTCTTCTATTTCGACGACAGCGACCTGTCGTGGGAAGCCGAGGACGCGGTGATCCGCCGGGTGCGTGCCGCCACGCAGGACCTCGGCGTCGGCGTCGAGGTGAAGAACCAGGCGCGCGTGCATCTCTGGTACCGGCAGCGCTTCGGCGCGGACTACCCGCAACTGAGGTCCGCGCGCGACGGCATCGACCGCTACCTGGTCGCCTGCACCTGCGTCGGGATCGAGGTCGCGACCGGCGCGCTGTATGCGCCCGACGGACTCGACGAGCTCACCGCCGGCATCCTGCGGATGAACCCGCGGCATGCGCTGCCCGAGCTGTTCCGGCAGAAGGCACTGCACTACCAGGCGCGATGGCCCTGGCTGCGCGTGGTGCCGACCCTCAGCCCGCCGGCACCTTCTCGTCCCGTTCCGCCCAGCGCGCCTTGATCTCCAGCATCTGCGGCAGGCACTGCGTCAGCAGATCGACCAGCGCGGGGTCGAAGTGCGTGCCGCTCTCGCTGCGGATGAACTCCAGCGCGTCTTCCACCGGCCAGGCCGGCTTGTAGGGACGCGCACTGGTGAGCGCGTCGAACACATCGGCCAGCGCGACGATGCGCCCGACATGCGGAATGTCGGCGCCGGCCAGGCCGTTCGGGTAGCCGCTGCCGTCCCACTTTTCGTGATGCGTCAGCGCGATGGTGCGGGCCGTGCGGAACAGGCTCGACGGATGGTTGCCGATGATCTCGGCGCCGATGCGCGGGTGCTCCTTCATCACGTCGCGCTCGGCCTCGGTCAGCTTGCCGGGCTTCTGCAGGATCGCGTCGGGAATGCCGATCTTGCCGATGTCGTGCATCGGCGCCGCGTGCAGCACGTCGTCGGCCTGCGCGGCGCCGTAGCCGGCCGCGAGCGCGAGCACGTGCGCGTACTGGCTCATGCGGATCACGTGCAGGCCGGTCTCGTTGTCCTTGTATTCGGCGGCGGTGCCGAGGCAGCGGATCGCCTCCATCCGCGTGGCCTGCAGCTCCTCGATGCGCACCAGCGACAGGTGCGTGCGCACCCGCGCCTTCATGATGGCCGCGCTGATCGGCTTGGTGATGTAGTCGACCGCGCCGCACTCCAGGCCGAGCGCCTCGTCGGCCTCGTCGGCCAGCGCGGTCACGAAGATCACCGGCACGTGGCGCGTGCGCTCGTCGGCCTTCAGCGTGCGGCAGACCTCGTAGCCGGTCATGCCCGGCATCATCACGTCGAGCAGGATCAGGTCGGGCGCGACGGTGGTCGCGAGCGTCAGCGCGCTGCGGCCGTCCTTCGCGAAGATCAGCCGGTAGTCGGCGTGCAGCACGTTGCGCACGAGCTGCAGGTTCAGCGGCTCGTCGTCGACCACCAGGATGGTCGGGCGTTGCGGTTGCTGTGGGGTCGTCGGTGTGTCGCTCATGTCAACTCCGTTGTCTCCGGGGTTT
>JAZKDL010000599.1:0-1521 GCA_040387575.1 Pseudomonadota bacterium | reverse complement strand
TCAGCGGACCCGGCAGGTAGTGGCGGTCGCTCGTGCGCTGGATCACCAGCCGCTCCTCGACCAGGCAGGCCAGCATCCGGTGGACGGTGGCACGGTCGAGATGGCATGCGGTTGCCAGGTCCGACAGGCGCCAGCCGAACTGCGGCCGCGCGGCGACCGTGCGCATCAGCTTGATGAGCCGGCCGAGGCTGCGCGTGCCGGGCCGTTCGCCGGCGTTGTCGGCGCCGTCGGCGGCCTGGGCCGCGAGGCTGTCGAGATGTTCGAGGTCCATGGACTTGTCTCCTTGTTTCAGGGCCGTCGACGCGGCTTGTTCCAGGGTCGGGTTTGCGGGCATGCGTGGCCCGCGTGTGCTGCGCCTGCAGCGCTTGCGGCACTCAGGGATCGAAGCCGTACAGCCGCTGCGGATTGGCGACGAAGATCTTGTGCACGGTCGCTTCGTCCGACGCCCAGCGCTGCAACGCATCGATGGTTGCGGCAAGGTCGACGTCAAAGGGCGGGCACACGTCTTCCGGCCGTGGCCTCACGCCGGGGCGCGGATGCGGCCAGTCGCTGCCCCACAGCATCCGCTCGGCGTTGCAGCCGATGAAGAGCCGAGTCAACGCTTCCATGTCGGCGTAATCCGCTTGGTCGGAACAGCGGTAGAGCGCGGAGAGCTTGACGTAGGCCTTGCCGTCCTCGACCAGCCGCAGCACCTCGGCCAGCCCTTCCTGCTTCAGGCCGAGCCGGGCCTGGGCGCCGGCGTAATGGTCGAACACCAGCGGCAGGCCGAGCGTGCCGAGCATCGCGCTGCACGCACCCAGCAAGGGCAGGTTCGCGAAGACCTGCATGTGCCAGCCGCGCGGGCCGATGCGGTCGGCGACGCTGCGCATCCAGGCCGTGGCCTTGCCTGCGTCGTGTTCCGCATCGATCTCGAGATTGACGCGCACGCCGCGCACGCCGGCCGCGTGCATGGCGTCGAGCGCCGCGTCCGACGTGGCGTCGTCGATCACCGCGACGCCACGGGCGCGCTGCGGACCGAGCTCGCGCAGAGCCTGCAATGTGGCGGCGTTGTCGAGCGCGTACACGCTGGGCTGGACGATCACGACGCGCGCGATGCCGAGCGCATCGTGCAGTGCGGCCAGGTCCTCGATCGAGGCCGGTGGCGGCGTGTAGCGGCGCGATGCCGCCAGCGGATATTCGCGCGCGTCCAGGAAGACGTGGGTGTGGCAGTCGCAGGAACCGGGCGGGAGCTGCAGCCGCGGCGGCCGCGATGCATGGGGTTGCGATAAAGGGCGATGGAGCGTCGTCATGCTGCGTGTCGTTGCGGCGCAAGGCCGCGAGCTGTGTCGAGGACAAAGATACTCCGGGCCACCGCGCGAGGCAGTCGCCGCCGCGCCCGAATTTCATCGATTGAAATTCCGCTCGATTTCAAAACGAGACCTTCAGGTCGAGATATTCAGAACGATGGCCGCAAGCCTCCGCCAGCTCCTCTTGCATGATCTTCTTCCACTCGGCGATGCTCGACTCGGTCACCACCGACGC
>JAZKDL010000598.1:0-10246 GCA_040387575.1 Pseudomonadota bacterium | reverse complement strand
ACGGCAGGGTCGGCCGCGCTGACCCGGCGCTGGATGCTGCGCACGACGTCGCCGCGCGACACCGACAAATCACGGCGCGACCACTCGCGATTGAGGATGTGCGCGCCTTCCGACAGCGAATCGCTGCTGTACGTTCTGCTCTGCATGGGTCACTCCTGGATGAACTGTAGACACCCGTTGCGTCGGCCGGACGGAAATCGGCAACGGGAGCCGTGATCCGGCAGCAGAAATCGTGCCCCGCCTGGCCGCGCGCTGATCAGGCGATGGCTTGCGCCTGCGCCAGATGCGCGTGGATCAGCGCGACCACCGCCGCGCCTTCGCCGATGGCGCCGCCCACCCGCTTCACCGAGCCGGAGCGCACGTCGCCTACCGCGAACACGCCGGGCACGCTGGACTCCAGTGCTGCCGCTTGCCGCGCGGGGAAACCGCCGCGTGCATCCTGTCCCGTCAGCACGAAGCCGTGCCGGTCGACAGCCACGTCACAACCTTCCAGCCACCGCGTCTCGGGCTCCGCGCCGATGAACAGGAACACGTTGCGCGCCGGGCAGTCGTAGGTGTCGCCGGAGCGCCGGTCGCGCCAACTCGCGCCCTGCAACCCGGACGACGGATCGCCTTGCAACCCCGCGAGTTCGGTGTGCGGATGCAGTTCGATGTTCGGCGTGGCTTCGATCCGGTCGATCAGGTAGCGCGACATGCTGGCCGCCAACGACGGCCCGCGCACCAGCACGTTGACCTTGGCCGCCTGCTGCGACAGGAACACGGCCGCCTGCCCCGCCGAGTTGCCGCCGCCCACGAGCGCGATCTCCTGCCGGCTGCACATGCGTGCTTCGATGGCAGACGCCCAATACCAGACGCCGCGGCCCTCGAAGTCCGCCAGTCGCGGCACGTCGGGCCGGCGGTAGCGGGCGCCACTCGCGATCACCACTGTCTTCGAACGCAGCCGGCGGCCGTCGGCCAGCAGCACCGAGAGGTTGCCGCCCGCGGCGCTGCCGCTGCAGTCGAGCGATGCCACCTCGGCCGGGATCAGCAGTTCGGCGCCGAATTTCTGGGCCTGCACGTAGGCGCGACCGGCCAGCGCGCCACCGGAAATACCGGTCGGGAAACCGAGATAGTTTTCTATGCGCGCGCTGGCACCGGCCTGGCCGCCGAAAGAGCGGCAGTCGAGCACGATCACGCGCAGCCCTTCCGAGGCGGCATACACCGCGGTTGCGAGCCCTGCGGGCCCGGCGCCGACCACGACCACATCGAACAATTCGTCATGTGCGACCGTGTCGACCATGCCAAGGCAGCGCGCCAATGCGTTGTCGGTGGGGTGCGTGAGCACCGCACCGTTCGGGCAGACCACCAGCAGCTCGCTCTCGCCGTATTGCTCGAGCAGGGCGGCTGCGTCGCTGTCCTGTGTGGAGTCGACGACCTGGTACGGGTAACCATTGCGGCCGAGGAAGTTCTGCAGCCGCATCACGCCGGCCGACTGCGGTGGCCCCATCAGCACTGGACCGCTCGCGCCCGACTCGATCAGCGCGACGCGGCGCAGGATCATCGCGCGCACCAACCTCTCGCCGAGGTCGGCCTCGGCAATGATCAGCGCCCGCAACTGCGCCGGTGGCACCAGCAGGGTTTCGGTTTCGCCATCGGCATGGCCATCGACCAGTGCCGGGCGGCCCGACAGCTGCGCGACTTCGGCCAGAAACTGGCCCGGGCCTTGGCGGTCGATTGGCACCACATGGCCGAGGCCATCGCGTTGGGTGATCCATACGGCGCCCTTCAGCACCACGAACATGCCGGGCCCGGTTTCTCCTGCGCGAAACAGGCAACTGCCGTCGGCGTGCTGTTGCACGGTACCGAATCGGCGCACCCGTGAAATGTCGGCGTCACTGAGGACCGGGAACATCTGATGGCGTCGGGTCTCGACTTCGATCTTCTCGGCTTCAATTTTCTCGGTGGCGGCCATGCAAGCTCCTGAGTCGCGGAGCCTGCATTAAAGACGATGCGCGCGCCGTCACGCAATTGCCACGGCACGGACACGCGTTGTTCATGGCGGCTCGCGAGACTTTCGTCCAAAGAAAGGGCTTCCATGAAAGAGCTTCCGAACCCGACGTTTCCGATCTCGCAGCTGGGCGCACGCTCCGTGTTCTGGCGCGCACCGCCAGCGGCCCGCGTCGCCAGCGCAGTCCCGTTGCAGCCGGTGCCAGTCGCCGTGCAAGCCACACCGGTCGTGGGCACGGCCGCCGCCAGCGGCATCACCGTCGGCTGGGCCCGTCATCTGGACGAGGTGCGTGCGGCACAGCGCCTGCGCTACGACGTGTTCGCCGGCGAAATGGGTGCGCGGCTGTCGACCACGCTGGCCGGCCACGACATCGACCTGTTCGATGATTTTTGCGAGCACCTGCTGGTTCGCGACGATGCAACCCAGCAAGTCATCGGCACCTACCGCGTGCTGACGCCGGCCCAGGCGCGCCGCATCGGCAGCACCTACAGCGACACCGAGTTCGACCTGACCCGGCTGCGCGATCTGCGCGAACGCATGGTCGAGCTCGGGCGCAGCTGCGTGCATCCGGACCATCGCCATGGCGGCGTGATCCTCGCGCTGTGGGGTGCGCTGGCCGGCTTCATGCATCGCAACCGGCTCGACACCATGATCGGCTGCGCGAGCATTCCGATGTGGCACAACGGCGTGACCAGCGGCGATGCGGCGGCCAGCATCTGGCGCCAGTTGTCGGCTACGCACATGGCGCCGGTGCGCTACCAGGTGCAGCCGCGGCTGCCGCTGCCGGTCGAGCGCCTCGACGGCATGCTGGACGTCGAGCCTCCAGCGCTCATCAAGGGTTACCTGCGGCTCGGCGCCAAGGTGCTCGGCGCGCCGGCGTGGGACCCCGACTTCAATTCGGCCGACCTGCCGATGCTGATGCGCATCGACGATCTGCCGCCGCGCTATCGCAAGCATTTCCTCGGCGCCTGAGCCTGTCATCTGATTTGTGACAGCTGTCACATGGATGTCATAAGCCCTTTCGACACTGTCATGTTTCCGCTGACACGCATCCCCGAGGGCGATGCGCCAGAATCCGTGACCATGTCCCCTCCACCCGCCGAGTCATCAGTCGGCGTTGCCGTTGCACCGCCACCCACGCTGTCGCTGCTCGACCGCGATCACAGCATCCTGGCCTTCAACGAGCGCGTGATGGACTGGGCGCAGCGCCCTGAAGTCCCGCTGATCGAGCGGCTTCGGTACCTCTGCATCGTGTCCTCCAATCTCGATGAGTTCTTCGAGGTGCGCGTCGCGCCGCACCTGATGGCCGACAGCGTCGGTGACCAGGTCGGCAACTACTCGGTCGAGTCGTTCGAGCGGCTGTCCGCCGCCGCGCACAAGCTGGTCGCGACCCAATACGCGCTGTACAACGATGCCCTGATGCCGGCGTTCGCGACGCATGACGTTCATATCGTGTCGCATGGCGAGCGCAACCCGGCGCAGCGCAAATGGGTGCACGACTATTTCGAACGCGAAGTGCGGCCGTTGCTGATTCCTGTCGGGCTCGACCCGTCGCATCCGTTCCCGCAAGTCGCCAACAAGTCGCTCAACTTCATCGTTCGGCTCGGCGGAAAGGACGCGTTCGGCCGCGAGAACCCGATCGCGATCCTGAAGGTGCCGCGTGTTCTGCCACGCGTGATCCGCATGCCGGCCAAGGTGTCCGGCGGCAAGACGCTGCTGGTGGCGCTGTCGAGCATCGTGCGGGCCCATCTGTCGAGCATGTTCCCGGGCCGCGAGGTCGGCGAGTTCTCGCAGTTTCGCGTCACGCGCCATTCGGACCTTGCCGTCGACGAAGAAGACGTCAAGAACCTGCGCACCGCGCTGCGTCAGGGGTTGCAGCACCGGCATTACGGCCAGGCGGTGCGCCTCGAGGTTTCTGCCAGTTGTGCCGAATCGCTGGCGAGCTTTCTGCTGGCGCAGTTCAACCTGCCACCGATGGCGCTTTACCGCGTGCACGGGCCGGTCAACCTGGCGCGCTTCACGCAGGTCATCGACCTGATCGACGACCCGCGGCTGAAGGCGCTGCGCTTCGAGCCGTACCAGGCTTCGTTCCCGATCACGCTGTCGCCGGGCCAATCGTTCTTCGACCGGTTGCAGCGCGGCGATGTGCTGATCCACCAGCCCTTCGAAAGCTTCGACGGTGTGCTGTCCTTCTTGCGTGAGGCAGTGCACGACCCGCAGGTGCTGGCGATCAAACAGACCATCTACCGCACCGGGACTGATTCGGTGCTGATGGACTTGCTGCGCGAAGCGGTGCGGCGCGGCAAGGAAGTGACCGTGGTGGTCGAGCTCAAGGCGCGCTTCGACGAAGAGGCCAACATCAACTGGGCCGAGATGCTGGAGTCGATCGGCGCGCAGGTCGTTTACGGCGTGGTCGGATTGAAGACCCACGCCAAGATGCTGCTGGTCACCCGGCGCGAAGGCAAGCAACTGCGACGCTACGGCCATCTGTCGACCGGCAACTACAACCCGCGCACCGCGAGCCTGTACACCGACATCAGCCATCTGACGGCCGATCCGCTGCTCACTTCGGACATGGAAGCGGTGTTCGTGCATCTGGCGAGCCAGAGTCGGCTGCCCAAGCTGCACCGCGTGTGGCTTGCGCCGTTCGACCTGCATCGCAACCTGGTGGCGCAGATCGATGCGCTGGGTGCGGCGTCGACGGCGGGCGAGCCCACGCGGATCGTGGCCAAGATGAATGCGCTGACCGACGAGGCGCTGATCGCCGCGCTGGTTCGCGCGGGTCAGCAGGGCGTCAAGATCGACCTGATCGTGCGCGGCGCCTGCACGCTGCCTGCGCAGGTGCCGGGGCTGACGGAGAACATCCGTGTGCGCTCGGTGATCGGCCGCTTTCTGGAGCACTCGCGCGTCTTCTATTTTCGTAACGGCAAGGACGAGTCGCTCTATCTGTCCAGCGCCGACTGGATGAACCGCAACATGATGCGGCGCATCGAACTCGCCTGGCCGGTGACCGATCCGGTGCTGCGCCAGCGCCTGATCGACGAGTGCCTGGTGGCCTATCTGCATGACGGGCGCGACGCCTGGGACCTGGGTGCCGACGGCATCTATCGCCGGGTGAACAACGACACGCATGCGGGCGAGGAGGGTGCTTCCCGCACCATCGAGGCTCATGGCGCCCAGTCGGCGCTGATGGGCCGCTATGCCTCGCGCGGACTGCGCCGTGTGGCGCCTCGCGGCTGAAAGGAATGACCATGGACCTGATCTTCTGGCGGCATGCCGAAGCCGAGGACTGGACGGAAGGCTGCGACGACATGCAGCGCTCGCTCACGGCGCGTGGCGAGAAGCAGGCCAAGCGGATGGCCGGCTGGCTCGACCGTCAACTTCCCGAAGGCACACGCATCGTGAGCAGCCCCGCGCGGCGCTGCGAACAGACTGCGCTGGCGTTGGGCCGCAAATACAAGCTGCGGGTCGAACTTGCGCCCGATGCCACGCCCGATGCATTGCTCGCCGCCGCGGGTTGGCCGCACAGCAAGTCGGTCGTGCTGATGATCGGCCACCAGCCGGCACTGGGCCAGGCGATCTCGCTGCTGCTCGGTCTGCAGCAGGACAGTTGCGCGGTGCGCAAGGGCGCGGTCTGGTGGATTCGAACGCGCGAACGCGATGGCGACGTGCAAACCGTCGTGGTGACGGTGCAGGCGCCCGAATTGCTCTGAGTCGTTTGCCTGGGTGTGGGCTCAGCAGCCGCTGAGCTCGACCCGCCAGCTGGTCTTCTGCCAGGCCAGCACTTCTTCGCGCAGCAAATAAGCTGACTGCGGATACAGGTCTGCCCAACCATCGCGGCAGCCGATCGTGAACAGCCGGCCCGATGCCTGCACGCGCAATGCTGGCACCTCCGGCTCGCGCCGGGCATGGCACAGGATCACGGCCAGCCGCAGCGACAGCAGTTGCGTCGCGAGCGTGGCGTCGTCGAGCGCGGTTTCGAGCTTGCGCAGCTTGCCGCGATGGCCGAGCACCAACTGGCTGAGATGGTGCAACTCATTGCTCGCGAAGCCGGGCGCGTCCGCGTTGTCGAGGATGTATGCGCCGTGCTTGTGGTAATCGCTGTGCGAAATCTGCGCACCGATCTCGTGCAGCTGCGCCGCCCAGCCCAGCTTGCGCAGCGCGCGGCCTGCGCTGCTCAAGGTGCTGCCGCCGCGCGCCGCCGGAACGAACTGGACGAACAGTGCCGACGCGGTGTCGCCGACCCGCTTTGCCTGCGCCGCGTCGACCGAGAAGCGTGACGCGAGCCGGGCGACGGTTGCGGCCCGGAGATCGGCCACGCTGTCGTCGCGCTCCAGCAACTCGTACAGCACGCCATGGCGCAGCGCGCCTTGAGCAACCTTCATCTCGCGGATGCCGAGCAGGTCGAACACCGCGCGCAGAACGCTCACGCCGCCGCCGATCACGGCCTTGCGGTCCTCGCGCATGCCTTCCATCTTCAGCTTGTCGGCGGTGCCGGCCTTCAGCAGGCGATCGAGGAGCCAGTCCAGGCCCTCGCGCGTGACCACGCCCGGCTTCGCGCCGGACGCGACAAGCACGTCGCTCACCGCGCCGATGGTGCCGGACGCACCGTAGGCAACGTCCCACTGGCTGGGCGCGTAGCTGCCGAGCGCATCGTCCAGCACGGCCTTGGCCGCCACCTCGGCCGCACGGAATGCACCGGCAGTGAACTGCCCTTGCGGGAAATGCTTCATTGACCAGGCGACGCTGCCGACACGGTAGGACTCCATGACCTGCGCTTCGAATGCGCGGCCGATGATCATTTCGGTCGAGCGGCCGCCGATATCCACAACCAGCCGGCGTTCGCGGTCGGACACGTCGTCATGCGGCAGCATGTGGGCAACGCCCTGGTAGATCAGGCGTGCTTCCTCGCGACCTGGAATGACGTCGATGCCGAAGCCCAGCGCGGTGCGCGCCCGCAGCAGGAATTCATCGCGGTTGCGCGCCTCGCGCAGCGTCTGGGTGGCGACGGCGCGCACTTGCGAGCGCTTGAAGCCGGCCAGACGCTCGCCGAAGCGCGCGAGCGCGTCCCAGCCGCGCTGCATGGCTTCCGGCGTGAGGTTGCGTGCGCTGTCGAGCCCGCTGCCCTGGCGCACGGTTTCCTTCAGGTATTCGGTGCGATGGATCTGACCGTGATCGACACGACCGATTTCGAGGCGAAAGCTGTTGGAGCCGAGGTCGACTGCTGCGAGGAGGGTGCCGTTTTGCATGTTGGATTTGAAGGCGGCCTGCGCGAGAAAAAGAGGAGAAACGGCCGCCCTGATGGTAGCTGCCAGCACGTTCCGCGCCCGTGACGATTGTGTGACAGCGTCATAAAGCCCACAGCGCTCGATCTGCGCGATTTCGACCTTTTCACTCGGCGGCGATGTGTCACATCGATGTCACACAAGCTTTCTAAAGTCCGCTTCAACCCGATTCGGGAAGACCCGTACCTCTCCAAAGGAAGCCTCCATGAAAACGACGTTCAAATTCGCAGCCATCGGCCTCGCCGCTGCCGCCTTCTTCCCCGCATTCGCACAAGACGTGACCGGCGCTGGCGCCAGCTTCCCGGCGCCGCTGTACTCCAAGTGGGCCAGCGACTTCAACAAGGCTACCGGCGTCAAGGTGAACTACCAGTCGGTCGGCTCGGGCGCCGGCCTGAAGCAGATCGAAGCCAAGACCGTCGACTTCGGCGCTTCGGACGCTCCCCTGAAGGACGAGGAACTGGCCGCCAAGGGCCTGATGCAGTTCCCTACCGTCATCGGCGGCGTGATCCCGGTCGTCAACATCGCGGGCATGAAGCCGGGCGAGCTCAAGCTCAGCGGCCAGGTTCTCGGCGACATCTACCTCGGCAAGATCACCAAGTGGAACGACCCGGCCATCAAGGCTCTGAACGGTTCGCTCGAACTGCCTGACGCAGCCATCGCACCGGTTCGCCGTGCCGACGGCTCGGGCACCAGCTTCCTGTTCACCAACTACCTGTCGAAGGTCAACGCCGAGTGGAAGAGCAAGGTCGGCGAAGGCACGGCCGTGAACTGGCCCGTCGGCACCGGCGGCAAGGGCAACGAAGGCGTCGCGGCTTTCGTGAAGCAACTGCCGAACTCGATCGGCTACGTCGAATACGCCTACGTCAAGCAGAACAAGATGACGTTCGCCCAGATGCAGAACGCCGCCGGAAACTTCGTGTCGCCTGACGACACCGCCTTCAAGGCCGCTGCCGTTGCCGCCGACTGGAGCAAGAGCTTCTACCAGGTGCTGACCAACCAGGCCGACAAGGGCGCATGGCCGATCACTGGCGCGACCTTCATCCTGATGCAGAAGGTGCAGGACAAGCCGGCCAACGCCGCCAGCGTTCTGAAGTTCTTCGAATGGGCCTACAAGAGCGGCGACAAGACGGCCGACGACCTGGACTACGTGCCCATGCCTGATGCAGTGAAGGCCACCATCGCCACCTCGTGGGGTCAGATCAAGGACGCGTCGGGCAAGACCGTCGCCGTCAAGTAAAGACAATCGGCGCGTCGATGAGCAAACCACTCGACGACGCGCCGACTTTGGAGCGACCCGTGTCATCCACCTTCCCCACCAATGCTTCCGCGCTCGACCTCAAGGCCGAGCGCGCACGCGCTTCCGACAATCCGCCGCCGGCCAAGCGCCCGCGCACCGGCGCTGCAACAGATCGCCTGTTCGGCATGGCCGCCAAGGGCGCCGCGCTGCTGACGCTCGCCATGCTGATCGGCATCCTGCTGTCGCTGATCGTCGGCGCATGGCCGGCCATCTCCAAGTACGGCCTCGGCTTCCTCACCAGTTCGGTGTGGGATCCGGTGAAGGACGAGTACGGCGGGCTGGTGATGATCTACGGCACGCTCGCGACCTCGCTGATCGCGCTGATCATCGCGGTGCCGGTGAGCTTCGGCATCGCACTGTTCCTGACCGAGCTGTCGCCCTCATGGCTCAAGCGCCCGCTGGGCACGGCCATCGAACTGCTGGCCGCCGTGCCGTCGATCGTCTATGGCATGTGGGGCTTGCTGGTGTTCGGCCCGATCCTCTCGGCCTACGTGCAGCAGCCGCTGCAGAAGCTGCTGGCCGGCGTGCCGGTGCTGAGCGGCCTGGTGTCGGGCCCGCCGGTGGGCATCGGCATCCTGTCGGCCGGCATCATCCTCGCGATCATGATCATCCCGTTCATCGCTTCGGTGATGCGGGACGTGTTCGAGGTGACGCCGCCGCTGCTCAAGGAATCCGCTTACGGTCTGGGCTCCACCACCTGGGAAGTCGTCTCCAAGGTCGTGCTGCCGTATACCAAGGCTGGCGTTGTCGGCGGCATCATGCTCGGCCTGGGCCGGGCGCTGGGCGAGACCATGGCGGTCACCTTCGTGATCGGCAATACCAACCAGCTCAATTCGTTGTCCGTCTTCGAGGCGGCCAACAGCATCACCTCGGCGCTGGCCAATGAATTCGCCGAAGCCGGCGCAGGCCTGCACCAGGCTGCGCTGATGTACCTCGGCCTCGTGCTGTTCTTCATCACCTTCGTCGTGCTGTCGCTGTCCAAGCTGCTGCTGCAACGCATGAAGAAGAGCGAAGGAACCAAGTCATGACCACGGCAGAGAAACTCCTGGCGACTCAAGCGCTGAACGCCACGCGCGCCGCGAAGTTCGCGAACCGCAAGCGCGTCAACCAGATCGCGTTGACGCTCTCCCTGGCCGCGATGGCTTTCGGTGTGTTCTGGCTCGTGTGGATCCTGTGGGAAACGCTGCGCCAGGGCATTGGCGGCCTCGCGCTCGCCACCTTCACCGAAATGACGCCGCCGCCGAATGAAGAAGGCGGCATCGCCAACGCGATCTTCGGCTCGCTCGTGATGGTGGCGATGGCCACCTTCGTCGGCACGCCGATCGGCATCATGGCCGGCATCTACCTGGCCGAATACAACCCCAAGGGCTGGCTGTCGTCGGTGACGCGCTTCGTCAACGACATCCTGTTGTCGGCGCCATCGATCGTGATCGGCCTGTTCGTCTACGCCGTGGTCGTCGCCTACTTCAAGACCTTCTCGGGTCTGGCCGGTGCGCTGGCGCTGGCGCTGATCGTGATTCCGGTGGTGATCCGCACCACCGAGAACATGCTGCAGCTGGTGCCGCCAGGCCTGCGCGAAGCGGCCTATGCACTCGGCACGCCGAAGTGGAAGGTCATCATCAGCATCACGCTGCGTGCGGCCCGCGCCGGTGTGGTGACGGGCATCCTGCTGGCCGT
>JAZKDL010000597.1:0-2238 GCA_040387575.1 Pseudomonadota bacterium | reverse complement strand
CGGGCAAGCTGCAGTTCGACCATCTGCACTTCGTGCTGCAGGCCGCGGTCGACGGGCTGGGCATCGCGCTGGCGCCGACCTCGCTGGTCGCGCATGACCTGGCATCGGGCCGGCTGGTGTCGCCGCTGCCGACGCTGCGAATGGGGCTGAATCGCTACTACTACGGGCTGGCGCCGGATGCGTCGGCGGAGGCGGTCTGCGTGGCCGAATGGTTCGAGGACATGCTGCACGCGAGCGCTTAGATCTGCGCGTCATGGGTGTATTGCAAGTACGTCGTTTGCGCGCCGCGCCGCATTGCCTATAGTCGCGCCTCACATCGTTCGGCGGGCTACCGAAGCCTGTTCCTTTCTTCCCGATTTCGAGAGCACGATCACATGGCTGTTCTGGTTCATTTCGACGCCGACGCAGGCTGGGGCGAGACCCATGTCTGCGACGGCCGTATCTCGCACAGCCTGGCGCAGGCCGGCGTGGCCTGGGGTCGATGGGACGTGCCGGAAGACGCGGATGCCGCATCGCACGCGGCCTTGCGCGCCGCCGCCTTCAACGCAGCACAGGATGCATTCGGTGTCGCCTCGACGGCCCAACAACGCACTGAAGAAGCCAGCGCCGAGCGGCTGCGCCTGCTGCCCGACGATGCCGCCTGGCCGGCTTTGCGCCCCGCGCTGCAAGCCGAACGCATCGCGTCGGCCGCGCAACTGCACGGCGTCGCCCAGGGCGCGTGCCTGTTCCATATCCGTGTCGGCGATGGCTTCGTTGGCCTGCTGTGCGAGGCCGGCGAATGGGTCGCGCTGCCTGCGGGCATCGGGCATGCGTTCGATGCAGGTGCCGAGCCTGATCTCGACCTGCTGCAACTGGTCGGCGACACCGCCACGCCGACCCACGGCGCCTGGCCCGCACTACCGTCGATGGACGATTTCATCGAAGAGATGCTGGTGCTGACCGGGCACTGCGAGGACGACGAACACACCGAAGCGGCCGCGCAGGCCGAGGACTGACGAACGTCCGCGGCCGGCCTCAGTCGGTCGCAGTCGGCCGCGCCAGACCCAGATGGTCGCGCAGCGTGCTGCCTTCGTATTCGGTACGAAAGATGCCGCGTCGCTGCAGGATTGGCACCACGCCGTCGACGAAGGCGCTCAGCCCATCGGGCAAGACATCGGGCATCAGGTTGAAGCCGTCGGCCGCACCCGCGCGGAACCACCGTTCGATGTCGTCGGCGATCTGCTCCGGCGTGCCGACGATCACGCGGTGGCCGCCACCACCCGCGAGTTCGCGGATCAGCGCGCGCACGGTCAGGTCGCGGCTGCGGGCCAGTGCGATCGTCGCGTTGAAGAACGTGTGGTTGCCGTTGCCACCGTTCGGTAGCGGGATGTTGTCGGGCAGCCGCTCGTCGAGCTTCAGCCGATCGGGCGGCAGGCCCAGCGTGCCGGCGATGCGCGTCAGGCTGTAGTCCCAGGGGATCAGGTCGATCAGCTCGTCGCGGCGGCGGCGTGCGTCCGCTTCGGTCGCGCCAATGATGGTCGTCAGACCGGGCAGCACCCGCAACGCTTCGGCGCCGCGGCCAAGGGCTTCGGCGCGCTGCTTGAGGTCGCGCGCGTAAGCGAGCGAATCCTCGAGCGTGTGCGATGCCGAGAACACCGCCTCTGCATGGCGCGCCGCCAGTGCGCGGCCGTCGCCCGAGGCACCGGCCTGCACCAGCACCGGATGGCCCTGCGGCGTGCGCGGCAGGTTCAGCGGACCGTGCACCGAGAAGAAGTCGCCCTGGTGCGCAATGGGCCGCACCTTGGCCGGGTCGATGAAGCGGCCGGCGGCCTGGTCGCCGATCAGCGCATCGTCTTCCCAGCTGTTCCACAGCGCCTTCACGACCTGGGTGAACTCGTCGGCGCGCGCATAGCGCTGCGCGTGGTCGGGCACCGCGTCGCGACCGAAGTTGCGGGCCGACGGCAGGTCGGCCGTGGTCACCACGTTCCAGCCCGCACGCCCGCCACTGACGTGGTCGAGCGTGGCAAAGCGGCGCGCGATGTTGTAGGGCTCGTTGTAGCTGGTCGATGCGGTCGCGATCAGCCCGATGTGGCGCGTCGCTGCGGCCACGCTGGCCAGCAGCACGGTGGGCTCGAGCGCGGTGATCGGGCGGAAGTGGATCTGCTCCACGATGGCCGCGTTGTCGGCCAGGAACACCGCGTCGAGCTTGCCCGCCTCGGCGATCTGCGCCACGCGGATGTAGTGCTGCACGTCGATGAA
>JAZKDL010000596.1:0-11082 GCA_040387575.1 Pseudomonadota bacterium | reverse complement strand
GCGGCATCGGCACGACCGCGGTGGCCTCGATCTCGAACAGCATGCCGTCGAGCGCAAGCCGCGGCACCGGGATCAATGTGCAGACGGGCGCATCGCCGTCGACCCAGGCCGTGCGCAGCGCCTGGCTCAGCACGCCCAGCCGCGCCTCGCTGTGGTCGACCACGAGCACGACCAGCTTGACCACGTCGGTCAGCCGCGCGCCCGCCGCTGCGACCGCCACCCGCAGATTGCGCAGCGCCTGATCGACCTGCGACTCGAAGCGCGGCGACAGCACGCCGTCGACGTCCTCGCCGCCCTGCCCCGCCACGTAGATCAGCCGGGCCGGCGCCTGCGCGATCGCCACGTGCGAGTAGCCGTTGGGCCGCGGGTCATACAGGCGCGGCGGATTGATGAAGAGATGTGGCGAGACGCCGGCCGCGCCGGAACGGGGAAAGAGGTTCATGCGCCGCAGTATTCAACCTCAACTAAACTTGAGGTCAAGAACTTCTGGATACTTTTTGGAGGTCGCATGCCGCGCCAGCTTCCCGCCGTGACGACGATCGAAGAGACGCCCGCCGTGCTCAGCGTGGGCGAGGTCGCGATGCGCAGCGGCATCGCTGTTTCAGCGCTGCATTTCTACGAGACCAAGGGACTGATCCATTCCCTGCGCAGCGAAGGCAACCAGCGGCGCTACCCGCGCTCGGTGCTGCGGCGCGTCGCCGTCATCAAGGTCGCGCAGCGCATGGGCGTTCCGTTGGCGTCGATCGCGCAGGCACTGCAGGCGCTGCCCGCCGCACGCACGCCCACCGCGGCCGACTGGCGGCGGCTGTCGCGTGAATGGAAGCAGGAGCTGGATGCACGCATCCAGGCGCTCACCCAGTTGCGCGATCAGCTCGATGGCTGCATCGGCTGCGGCTGCCTGTCGCTCAAGGCCTGCCCGCTGCGCAATGCGCAGGACACGTTGGCCAGCGAAGGGCCGGGGCCGCACTTCGAGGAGTGAACGACTCAGGCGGGCGCGCGCCAGGCCGCGATCACCTGCGGCAGTTCGGCCATGTCGGTGAAGATGCGCGACACGCCGACCGCGCGCAGCGCGTCCGCGGTGCTGTGGCCCAGGCCGTCCGGGCTGTAGCCGAACACGGTTGCGCCAGCCGCGACGCCGGCGGTCGCGCCGGTGGTGGTGTCCTCGACCACTGCGCAGCGCTTCGGGTCGACGCCGAGTGCAGCGGCCGCGGCCAGGTACACGTCCGGGTAGGGCTTGGAGCGCGGCGTCTCGTGGCCGCTGAAGATGCGGCCTTCGAACACGTCGTAGATGCCGACCTTCTGCAACTGCAGCTCGACCTTGCGGCGGTCCGCACCCGACGCGCAGGCGATGCGCCCGTCGAGCGTCGCCAACAGCGACCGCACCGCCGACGGCGCGCCCGGAATCTCGACCAGGTCGCGGTCGAGCGCGGCATTGCGGCGCACCCAGAAGCCCTGCAGCCATTCGGGCGTGATCGCGAAGCCGGTCTTCTCGAGGATCAGCGGCGCCTCGTCCTTCACGGCCTTGCCGAGGAAGATACCGATCGATTGCGCGGGCGTGAGCGGCCAGCCCAGTTCGGTCATCATTTCGGCCAGCACGCGGTTGGTGATGGGCTCGGAGTCGACCAGCACGCCGTCGCAATCGAACAGCACGGCATCAAATGGAAATGGTGTCATGCGGTCGATGGTAGCAACCGCTCGCGACGTCAAACGGGTTGTGGGTCGGCGACTCGGCACAGCGTCTGCAGTGCTTCTTCGTGCAGTCGTGCCGTCGCGGAGGCCAGCACGCGACCGTCGGAATGGATGCTCAACGCACGCCCCTCCCAATCGCTGATGACACCGCCCGCGGCCTCCACCACACCGACCAGCGCCATGTAGTCGTAGGGCTGCAGGCCGCACTCGGCCACCAGATCGACGTGGCCGCCGGCCAGTTGCGCATAGCCGTAGCAATCGCCACCGAAGCGGCGCATTGCGCAGCGGCGGCTCAGTGCGTCGTAGGCCTGCCATTCGGACGGCGAGAAGCTGTCGGGCGAGGTGGTGAGGATGCGTGCCTGCGCGAGCTGCGTGCAGTGGCGCACGCGCACGGGCTCTCCATTGCGGCTTGCGGCTTCGCCTGCGCCGCCGATCCAGCGCTCGCCGAGCACCGGCATGTCGATGAGCCCCAGTACCGGGCGCCCGTGGTGCGTCAGCGCGATCAGCGTGCCCCACAGCGGTGAGCCCGTGATGTAGCTCTTGGTGCCGTCGATCGGGTCGAGCACCCAGACGTATTCGGCGTCGAGGCGCTCGCTGCCGTGTTCCTCGCCGAGGATGCCGTGCGACGGCACCTCGGCGCCGAGCAATGCCCGCATCGCGGCCTCGGCCGCGCGGTCGGCGATGGTGACGGGGCTTGCGTCGGACTTCATGTCGACGTCGAGCGCGGTGCGAAAGCTGCGCATCGAGTGGCTGGCCGCGATGTCGGCCAGGCGGCAGGCGAGGGAGAGGTGGTCGGTAGGGGTGGACATCAGGTAAGGGCCGGTTGACGGCTGGTAGGGGTTGGCGTTGTGTGGCGTTGTCAAAGAGTTGTCACGTCATCCAGCCAACATCTGTGGCATGAATGGTGCTTGTGCTTATTGTTGCAAATAACTAATATTTCCACAAACGCACATAAACGCACATTACTGGTTCATCACCGGCAATCCATCCGCCCCATTTCCGATCACTGCACCTTCTGGAAACTTTTCATGCACACGACCCATCCGCATCGCCGCACCACCCGCACCCTGTTCGCCGCATTGCTCGCCGGCGCCACGATGGGCATCGCCCAGGCCGGCACCATCACCGTGTATTCGGCGCTGGAAGAAGACGAGATCAAGGACTACGTCGCCGCCGCGAAAAAGGACATGCCCGATGTCGACGTCAAGGTCCTGCGCCTGTCGACCGGCGACCTCGGCGCGCGCATCCTGGCCGAAGCGTCGAACCCGCAGCACGACGTCATCTGGGGCTGGGCACTGACCAACATGCTCGACCCGCGCGTCACCGCGCTGCTCGAGCCCTATGCCGCCAAGGGCAGCGACAAGCTGGCGGCGTCGAACAAGGCGGCGGACGGCAAATGGTTCACCACCACCGGCTACGTGGCGGCCTTCTGCGTCAACACCGAGGTGCTCAAGGCCAAGAACCTGCCGATGCCGACCAGCTGGAAAGACCTGACGAACCCGGTCTACAAGGGCGAGGTCGTGATGCCCAACCCGGTGTCGTCGGGCACCGGCTACCTGCAGATCGCGGCGCTGCTGCAATCGAAGGGCAATGACGAAGGCTGGAAGTTCCTGAAGACGCTGGACGGCAACGTCGCGCAGTACATCAAGTCGGGCTCGCGTCCGTGCAAGGCGGCGCGCGCCGGCGAGTTCGCCATCGGTACGTCGCTGGCCTTTGCCGCCATGCAGTCGATCGAGGAAGGCTACCCCGTGAAGATGGTGATCCCGAGCGACGGCGCGGGCTACGAGCTCGAAGCCTCGGGCCTGATGGCCAAGGCGAAGAACAAGGCCGATGCCAAGCGCTTCCTCGACTGGACGCTGTCGCCTGGCGCCACCGCGCTGTACGCCAAGTACAAGGAAATGGTGACAGTGCCCGGCGCCGTCCAGTCGAAGGCGGCCAAGGAAGCGGGCTTGCCCGCCGACCTGAGCAAGGTGCTCTACCCGATGGATTTCGCGCAGTCCGCGAAGGACCGCGACGCGATCCTGGGCAGCTGGCAAAAGACCATCGGCCGCTGATCCCCCACCTTCCTGTTGCCGGAGTTCCACTGATGAAAACAACTCAAAGATCCCGCATTGCACGTGCCGCACTGCACGTGAGCATGCTGCTCCTGCTGGCGGCCTGCGGCGGCGGAGGCGGCTCGACGCCTGCCGATCCGACCACGCCCACCACACCGGTCACGCCGACCGACCCGACCACACCCACCACACCAACGACACCGACCGACCCCACGACACCGACGCCCACGCCGAAGAGCAAGGCGCTGGTGATCGGCATCGACGGCGTGCAATACACCGCGCTGCAGCAGGCGATGTCCGCGGCGCGCGTGCCCAGCCTGCAAGGGCTCGGCACCGTGCTGCCCGCCTACACCGGCGGCATCAAGGGAACGCCGACGCAACAACAAGCGACCGACGGCCCGTCGTGGGCCACGCTGCTCACCGGCGCCTGGGCCGATCGCCATGAGATCCGCTCGAACTACGAAGGCCAGGCGTTCAACGCCGACACCGTCTTCAAGATGCTCAAGCAGAGCAACGCCGCCGCACGCACCGCCACCATCGCGAGCTGGAGCGGCCTGCCGCAACTGCTGCGCGCCGACAAGGCCGCGGGCTATCTCGACCTCGCGAAGGACTGCGACGGCGACGACAACTGCGTGTCGACCGAAGCGGGCGCCGCCATCGAAAGCGGCAGTTACGACCTGATCGTGGCCGACTACCAGGGCCCGGCACAGGTCGCCGACGTGGCGGGCTACGGCACCGACTATCAGAACGCGCTGGCCGAAGTCGATCGCCAGATCGGGCTGCTGAAGGCGTCGCTGGCCAAGCGCCGCGCCGCACAGCCGAGCGAGGACTGGCTGGTGATCGTCACCAGCACCCACGGCCTGGGCGCGACCGGCGTGGCCGACGGCATTCCGGTGCCGTCGAATCTCGCGACCGTCATCGCGCTCGACAAGCCGGCGAACCTGTCGCTGACGCTGCCGGCCGCCCTGCCGACCGAGATCACGCCGTGGTACGCCTATGCGGCAGCCACCGACATCACGCCGACGGTGCTCACGCACCTGTCGGCGCGCCCCGCGGCCGCGCAATATGCGATGGACGGCGGCCCGCTGATCGGCGCCACGGCCGTGCGCCAGCTCGCCGCGACGATGAACGCCAAGCAGACCGGTATCCAGCTCAGCTGGACGCTGCCCGCCACGCCGGCCGCCATCACGGTGCTGCGTGACGGCGTCGCGGTGGCCACGCTGGCAGGCAACGCGCTGGCCTTCGAGGACACGACGATGGCGCCGGACGCCAGCGGCTACTACACCTACAACTACACGGTGGTGGCCGACCAGACGCCGGTGTCGCTGCGCACCACGCTGAACTACGTCAAGCCCATCTCGCTGCTGGCGAGCGTGGCGAACGGCATCACGCACCTGTTCACGCTGAAGACGACACTGGCCGACCGCATCGATGGCGCGCAAGCCTTCGCGCCCTGGGTGAGCGGTGCGGCACCGGTCTACACCGCCGCAGGCGACGGCCCGTTCGCCGGCACCGACACGGCACTGGCATCGACCAGCTACGCCGGCCCGACCGTGTGCAGCGCCTGTGACGGCGGCTATCGCATCCCGACCAGCCAGGTCACCAGCACCACGGCGCCCTTCACCTTCGGCTTCTGGTTCCGCTCGGACGCGACCCGTTCGGGCATGCCGATCGTGTCGAACAAGAACTGGGGCAGCGGCAACAACGCCGGTATTGCGCTGGGCCAATATGGCGGCGCGGTGCGCTTCAACGTCGGCCGCGGCGGTGGCCGGCTCGGCGACAAGGACCTGAGCTTCAGCGCGAACACCTGGGCCTACGTGGCGATGGCGGTCGACGTGCCGAACCTCACCGTCACGTACCACGTGTACGACCCGGTGTACGGCATGCAGAGCAGCTCCGCGGTGCTGACCAGCGCGTTCGCCGCAGCCCTGAACGGCCTGGGCAACGGCTTCTCGCTGAACGAGGACGGCGATGGCGGCTACGGCCCGAACTACCGCAACGGCAACGCCAGCAACACGATCGGCGGGCGCTTCGACTTCGGCGAATTCAGCACCTGGAACCGGGCGCTGACGCCGGCGGAAGTCGAGTCGATCGGCCGCTCCGGCACCTCGCTGACGACGCTGCTTCCCTGAACGGAGACGACCATGTCCATTCGATCTTCCGACACGAAGGCCGCTGCGGTGGTCCGCCCTCTGCGGTTCGCCACGTCCCTGGCGCTGGTCGCGGTGCTCGGCGCCTGCGGCGGCAGCGGCAGCAACGGCAGCGGCGCGAACGGCGCGGCGACCACGCCGGCCGGCAGCACCGACCAGCCCACGGTGGTGGTCACGCCCAACGATCCGGCGACCGCCGGGCCAGCCGCCTCGGCACTCGTGCCGCCGGGCGCCAGCACCGATGCATCGGCCACCACCCCGCCCGCCCGCCGTCCCGAGACGGTTCGCTGCGCACCCTGAGGCACGCCATGACCACGAGCAAAGAATCCATCTCGAGCAGCCGGCGCGGCTTCCTGCGCGGTGCCGCCACCGCCGCGGGCGCCACGGCGGCCCTCGGCCTGCTGCCGCCCAGCATCCGGCGCGCACTGGCCATCCCGGCCGCGCAGGACACCGGCACGATCAGCGACGTCAAGCACGTCGTGATCTTCATGCAGGAGAACCGCGCGTTCGACCACTACTTCGGCACGCTGCGCGGCGTGCGCGGCTTCGGCGACCGCTTTCCGGTGCCGCTCGCCAACGGCAAGCCGGTCTGGTACCAGCCGGCGACCACGGGCACCGCCACCTGCCTGCCTTTCCACTACGACACGACCAGCACCAGCGCGCAGCGCACCACCGCGATGGCGCACAGCTGGTCCGACGGCCAGCAGGCCTGGAACGGCGGCCGGGTGAACCAGTGGGTCGCGGCCAAGACCGCGCGCGCGCTCGGCTACTACCAGGAAAGCGACATGCCTTTCCAGTTCGCGCTGGCCGATGCCTTCACGGTGTGCGACGCGTACCACTGCAGCGAGCTCACCGGCACCAACTCGAACCGGCTGTTCCTCTGGACCGGCAGCAACGACCCGCTCGGCCAGGGCGGCGGGCCGGCCATCGACAACACCAACGACGACCTGGCGAACGCGCCCGGCTACAGCTGGACGACCTACCCCGAGCGCCTGGAGGCCGCTGGCGTGACCTGGCAGATCTACCAGGACATGGCGGACAACTTCACCGACAACCCGCTGGAAGGCTTCACCAGCTATCGCGAGGCCTACTACGCGGCCACGCCGACCGCGGCGCAAGCCTCGTTGAAGGCGCGTGCGCTGTCGACGCGCACGCTGGACGACCTGGCGAGCGACGTGAAGAACGATCGCCTGCCGCAGGTCAGCTGGATCGTCGCGCCGGCCAAGTACTCGGAGCATCCCGGCCCGTCGTCGCCGCTGTGGGGCGCCGAATACACGGAGCGCGTGCTGGACGCGCTCACGTCCGACCCGGCGGTCTGGAGCAAGACCGTGCTCTTCCTGATGTTCGACGAGAACGACGGCTACTTCGACCACATGCCGCCGCCGGCCATCCCGTCGCTCAACGCGGACGGCACCGAAGCCGGCATGAGCACGGTGTCGACGCTCGGCGAGCGCAACAACCTGAAGTCGCCGTACCTCGGCTCGCCCTACGGCATGGGCTGGCGCGTGCCGATGTACGTGGTGTCGCCGTGGAGCCGCGGCGGCTGGGTCAACTCGCAGGTGTCGGACCACACGTCGGTGATCCGCTTCCTCGAAGCGCGCTTCGGCGTGGTGGAGCCCAACATCAGCGCCTGGCGCCGCGCGGTCAGCAGCGATCTCACGACCTGCTTCAACTTCGCGACGCCCAATGCCGCCCTGCCCGCGCTGCCGACCATCACCAGCGCGGCGGCCGACGCGGCGATCGCGCAGCAACTGCTCTACCCGACGCCGGTGGCACCCGCCGCGGGCACCGGCACGATGCCGCAGCAGACCACCGGCGTGCGCTACTCGCGCGCACTGCCTTATGAGCTGCACGCCAGCGGGCGGCCGGACGTCGAACGGCAGAAGTTCTGGCTGGTGTTCGGCAACACGGGCCGGGTTGGCGCGGTCTACCAGGTCTACAACCACCTGGCGCTCGGCGACGTGCCGCGCCGCTACACGGTGGAGCCCGGCACGCTGCTCAACGACAGCTGGGCGCCGTCAGCGGACGGCGGCTACGACCTGTCGGTGTTCGGCCCGAACGGCTTCTTCCGCCGCTTCCGTGGCGTGCTGCCGACCTCGCTCGCCGGCGGCGCCGGGCTGCCCGAGATCCGCGTCTGCTACGACACGGCCAACGGCGACGTGCACCTGGAGATGCACAACCTCGGCAACATCAGCTGCAACGTCACGGTGACGCCCAGCGCCTACCGCACCGATGGGCCGTGGAACTTCGCGCTGGCACCCGGCCAGGTGGTCGTGCAGCAGTGGGACCTGAGCTACAGCAAGCACTGGTACGACTTCAGCGTGAGCGCGAACGTCGACAGCGGCGGCACCTTCCTGCGGCGCTTCGCGGGCCGCGTGGAAACCGGCGCCGACGGCATCAGCGACCCCGAGATGGGGCTCGCCACCTGAGGACGAACAGCATGGCATTGCAGATCAGGAACCTTCACAAGAGCTTCGGCGGCCAGGCGGCGCTGGAGCGCATCGAACTCGACGTGGGAGGTGCGGAATTCGTCTGCCTGCTCGGTCCGAGCGGCTGCGGCAAGACCACGCTGCTGCGCATCATCGCGGGGCTGATGGCGGCCGATGGCGGCAGCGTGTCGCTGAACGGCCGCGACCTCGCGCAGATGCCGGCGCGCGAGCGCGGCTTCGGCATCGTGTTCCAGTCGTACTCGCTGTTTCCGCACATGACGGTGGCGCAGAACGTGGGCTACGGCCTGCGCATCCGCGGCGAGGCGCCCGTCGCCATCGACCGCCGCGTGGCCGAGCTGCTCGCCATGGTCAAGCTGCCGACCTTCGGCGCGCGCTATCCGGGCGAGCTGTCGGGCGGTCAGCAGCAGCGGGTGGCGATCGCCCGCGCGCTCGCGGTCAATCCGTCGTTGCTGCTGCTCGACGAGCCGCTGTCGGCGCTCGACGCCCGCGTGCGCGCCGATCTGCGGCACGAGCTGCGCGAGGTGCAGCGCAGTCTCGGCATCCCGACGCTGATGGTCACCCACGACCAGGAAGAAGCGATGTCGATGGCCGACACCATCGTCTGCATGAACCAGGGCCGCATCGAACAGCGCGGCAGCCCGCAGTCGCTGTACCTGCAGCCGGCCACCCGCTTCGTGGCGGACTTCATGGGGCACAGCAACCTGCTGTCCGCCTCGGCGGCGATGCGCCTGGCCGGCGACGCGCTGCCGACGCTGCCGGCCGGACTGCGGCTGCCCGACGCATTGCTGTGCGTGCGGCCGGAACGCCTCGGCCTGCGCCCGGCCAGCGGCGCGGGAGGCGCGGTAGGCCCCGGCGGCAAGGCCATCGGCGAAGTCATCGGCACCAGCTTCCTCGGCAGCATCCAGCGTGCGCGCGTGCGCTGGCACGACACCGAACTCTTGGCCGAAACCAGCAGCGCGATGCCGCTCGCGGCGGGCCAGCCGGTGTCGCTGGCGATCGACACCGACGGCTGCAGCTGGGTGCGCGCATGAAGGCGGGCACATTGCCGATGCGCCCGGCCGACGTCTGGCTGCTGCGCGCCTGCCTGTGGCTGCCGCTGGCCGCGCTGGCGATGTTCTTCGGCGTGCCGATGCTGGGCATCGGCTGGCGCAGCCTGATGCAGGACGGCGGCGGTGTCGGCCTGGCCAACTATGCGGCGCTGCTCGACACGCCCGGCGTGTGGCGCGCGCTGTCCAACAGCCTGCTGCTGGGCGTCTCGACGACCGTCGTCACGCTGCTGCTGGCCTTCGTGCTGGCCTACGGGCTGGAGCGCACGCGCATGCCGGGGCGCAGCTTCACCGCCATCGGCATGGCGCTGCCGGTGCTCGCGCCGTCGCTGGTGCTGGGCCTCGGCCTGATCTTCCTGCTGGGACGCAACGGCGTGGTCGGCAAGATGCTGGGCGTGCGGCTCGAGATCTATGGCTTCTGGGGCCTGCTGCTCGCCGACGTGATGTACGCGCTGCCCCAGGCGGTGCTGATCCTGCGCACCGCGCTGCGCCACGGCGACGCGCGCCAGTACGACGCGGCCGAGGTGCTCGGCGCGACGCCGTGGCGCCAGTTCGTCGACATCACGCTGCCCGGCGTGCGCTACGGACTGCTGAGCGCGGCCTTCGTGGTGTTCACCGTCACCATCACCGACTTCGGCAACGCGGTGGTGATCGGCGGCAACTTCCAGGTGCTGGCCACCGAGATCTACAACCAGGTGAGCGGCCAGATGAAGTTCGGCCTGGGCGCGGTGATCGGCATCGTGCTGCTGGTACCGGCGGCGCTGTCGGTCTTCATCGAGCACGCGGCAGCGCGGCGGCAGGCCGGCGTCGGGGCCGAATCGGCGCAGCCGCCGGTGCCGAAGCGCCGACCGGTCCGCGACGGCGCCTTCTTCGCGGCGGCGCTGCTGATCGCCGGCACGATCTACGCGGTCATCTTCACCGTCGTGATCGCGAGCTTCATCCGGCTCTGGCCGTACCGGCTCGACCTGACGCTGAAGCACTACGACATCAACATCGCGGGCGGCTACGCGCCGCTGTGGACATCGATCGGCGTGTCGCTGATCGCGGCCGGCGCGGGCACCGCGCTGCTGTTCCTGCTGGCCTTCGGCGTGCAGCGCCTGCCCGGGCACGCGGCCCGCGCGGCGCGGCTGCTGAGTGCGCTGCCGGTCGCCGTGCCGGGGCTGGTGCTCGGGCTGGCCTACGTGTTCACCTTCAACTCGGCCGACATGCCCTGGGGTTGGCTCTACGGCAGCGCGGCGCTGCTGGCGCTGTGCAACTACTACCACTATCACACGCAGGGTTTCGTCAGCATGACGACCGCCATGCGCACGGTGCCGGGCGCGCTGGAAGACGCCACATCGGTGCTCGGCGGCGGCATCGGCCGGGTGCTGGGCGATGTCTACTGGCCGGCGATGCGCACCACGCTGCTGGCGATCGCGGTGTTCCTGTTCATGCGCTCGATGGTCACGCTGTCGGCGGTGATCTTCCTGATCACGCCGTCGCTGTCGATGGGCTCCGTCACCGTGATGCGGCTGGACGAAGCCGGCTTCACGTCGCAGGCGGCCGCGTTCTCGACCTGCATCATGGCGGTGGTCGGTGGCATGGCACTGGTCTTGCACCTTCTCACCCGCCGACACGCCCAGAAGGCACACTGAGCGACCTTCCCATCCATCGCCATCCATGCTTCAAGAAGAACGATTCCTGCGCATCCGGA
>JAZKDL010000595.1:0-2696 GCA_040387575.1 Pseudomonadota bacterium | reverse complement strand
CCCGCCTTGGCACCGTGCTTGCTTGGTACAAACCCCCACGCCAGCCAAGTATTTCCGCTCGGTAAAGCTCCCCTTCGTGACGCTGTCGACATTGAACTCGTTCAGACTTCGCGGTTCCATCTTTGTCAACACGTCCCAGCCGTCCGAGCCGGATCACGCTTCCGTCCCTAGAGAACCTATGCCGCCCTCTGTCCGCCCTGCGTCTTTCGTCGATCGTTTCCGGGGCCTTCGCATCGGCTGGGCGCTGAGCCTGGCGGCTGCCGGCCTGCTCGCCGCAGGCTGTTCCAAGACCGAATCACCCAAGGCCGCGGCCGGGCCGGCCCAGCCGCGCGAAGTCGGCGTGGTCACGATCAAGCCCGAGCGCATGGCGTTCCAGACCGAGCTGTCGGGCCGCACCGCCGCGCCGGTGATCGCCGAGATCCGCCCGCAGGTCGGTGGCATCGTGCAGAAGCGGCTGTTCACCGAAGGCTCGCTGGTCAAGGCCGGCCAGGTGCTCTATCAGCTCGATCCCGCGACGTTCGAGGCGTCCAATGCCAGCGCGCAAGCCAGCGTGCGCAAGGCGCAGACCACGGTCGCGACCACCCGCAACACGGCCAAGCGCAATACCGAGCTCGTCAAGATCGACGCAATCAGCCAGCAGGTCAATGACGACTCGCAGGCCCTGGCCGCGCAGGCCGAGGCCGACCTCGCCGTGGCGCAGGCCGCGGCCCAGACGGCGCGCATCAACCTCGGCTACACCCGCATCGTGTCGCCGATCTCGGGCTGGGTGGCGCTTTCCACCGTCACGCCAGGCGCGCTGGTCACGGCCAACCAGGCGACCGCGCTGACCACCGTGCAGCAGCTCGACCCGGTGCACGTGCACGTCACGCAGTCCAGTGCGGAGCTGCTGCGCCTGAAGCGCGAGCTGGCCGCCGGCCGCATGCAGCGCGGCAATTCCGACGAGGCACCGATCCAGCTAACCCTGGAAGACGGCACCCGCTACCCACACCCCGGCAAGCTGACCTTCAGCGGCGTGACGGTCGATGCCGGCACCGGCAGCGTCACGCTGCGCGCGGTGGTGCCCAACCCCGACCGCCTGCTGATGCCCGGCATGTATGTGCGCGCGGTGCTGCAGGAAGGCGTCGACGAGGCGGCGCTGATGGTGCCGCAGCAGTCGGTCACGCGCACGCCGGACGGCAACGCGTCGACCCTGGTCGTCACGGCCGAGAACAAGGTGCAGAAGCGGCCGATCACGGTCGGCCGCGCCATCGGCAACCGCTGGCAGGTGCTGAAGGGCCTGGCGGCGGGCGACCGCGTGGTCATCGACGGCGTGCAGCGCGTGCGCGTGGGCGACACGGTCAAGCCGGTCGACGTGCCGGCCGCCGGCACGGGTGTGACGCCGGCCGGCACCTCGCCGGTGCCGGTGGCCAGTGCAACGCCGAACGCCTTGCCGGCGTCGGTCGTGCGCTAGGAGCCCCGCATGGCGCAGTTCTTCATCGACCGGCCCATCTTCGCGTGGGTCCTGTCCATCATCGTGATGCTCGCGGGCCTGATGGCGATCCGCACGCTGCCGCTGGAGCAGTACCCGAACATCGCACCGCCGCGCGTGTCGATCGTCTCGACCTACACCGGCGCTTCGGCGAAGACGGTGGAGGATTCGGTCACGCAGGTGGTCGAGCAGCAGCTCACCGGGCTCGACAACCTGCTGTACATGCAGGGCACGAGCAACTCGTCGGGCCAGTCGCGCATCCAGCTGACCTTCGCGCCCGGCACCAACATCGACGTGGCGCAGATGCAGGTGCAGAACAAGCTGCAGCCAGCCATGGCGCGCCTGCCCCAGCAGGTGCAGACGCGCGGTGTGTTCGTTATCAAGGGCGGCAACGACTTCCTGATGATCGTCTCGATGTATTCGGGCGACGGCAGCGCAGACGCAGTGGACGTGGGCGACTACATCGCCAGCAACCTGGTCGACGTGATCAGCCGGATCGACGGCGTCGGCGAGGTGCAGACGCTGGGCACCGGCTACGCGATGCGCATCTGGCTCGACCCCGACAAGCTGCGCAAGTATTCGCTGATGCCGTCGGACGTGAACAGCGCGCTGAGCGCACAGAACGCACAGGTGTCGGCCGGCCAGCTGGGCGCGTTGCCGGCCACGTCGACGCAGCAGCTCAACGCAACCATCACCGCGCGCAGCAAGCTGCAGACGGTCGACCAGTTCGGCGCCGTGGTGCTGCGCGCGACCGCCGATGGCGCCGTGGTGCGGCTGCGCGACGTGGCGCGCATCGAGCTCGGCGCGGAAAACCTCACGGTGCGCTCGGTGCTGGGCGGGCGTCCCGGGGCGGGCCTGGGCATCATCATGGCCGACGGCGCCAACGCGGTGCAGGTGGCCGATGCGGTGAACGCCAAGATCGCCGAATTGCAGCCTTTCTTCCCGAACCAGCTCGAGTCCTTCGTGAGCTTCGACACGACGCCTTTCGTGAGCGCGTCGATCGACGAGGTGATCAAGGCGCTGGTCGAGGCGATGGTGCTGGTGGTGCTGGTGATGTACATCTTCCTGCAGAACTTCCGCGCGACGCTGATCCCCGCGGTCGCGGTGCCGGTGGTGCTGCTCGGCACCTTCGGCGTGCTGTCGGCCTTCGGTTATTCCATCAACACGCTGACGATGTTCGGCATGGTGCTGGCCATCGGCCTGCTGGTGGACGACGCCATCGTGGTGG
>JAZKDL010000594.1:2867-7291 GCA_040387575.1 Pseudomonadota bacterium | reverse complement strand
TGGGCGAGTCGGTGAATAGGTGACAGGCCTTTCCCCGATCGGGTGAAGGGCCTCTCTATAATTCGCGCTGATTGAGAAAAGCCCCCGAGAAGCCCCCGATTTGAGGACGCCATGAGCGCAGACACGCACTACCAGGCTACAGAAGACGCCCACACCGGACCGATCAAGAACCCGAAACAGCTGCTCCTCGCAGTTTTTTTCTCCTTCATCGGACCGATTCTGATCATCGTGGGGCTGGTCGCCTTCGTGGTCTCCGGCGTGCGTCCCTCGGGTTCGGCCCAGGGCGACAACATGGCGCTATACGGCGTGTCCCAGGATGCACGCGACCGTGACGTCGCCGAGCGCCTGAAGAAAATCGGCACCATCGAGATCCGCGACGCCAACCGAGCGCTCACGGCCGGCGATGCGGTATTCAAGGCGCAGTGCGCGGCCTGCCACGGCGCTCCAGGCATTCCTGGCGCACCGCATCTTGGCGACGCAGCTGCGTGGGGACTGCGTATCGGCCAAGGCTACGCAACCCTGCTCGAGCACGCGCTCAAGGGCAAGGGTGCGATGCCGCCGCAAGGTGGTGGCGACTTTGAGGACCTCGAAATCGGCCGCGCCGTGGTCTACATGGCGAACGCCGGTGGTGCCAAGTTCCCGGTGCCGGAACGTCCCGCCGCTGCTGCAGCGCCTGCGGAAGGTGCAGCAGCAGACACGGCGACGGCGCCCGCCGCTCCGGCCACAGCAGCAGCGCCAGCTGCCGCCGCCTCGGCGCCAGCGCCCGCTGTACCGGCTGCACCCGCATCGACGGCCAGCGCACCCAAGTAACTTTGGATGCGTGCCGCCGCCATCGGTGGCAGCATTTCTCATGAAAAGCCCAGCGCCGCTGGGCTTTTTCACGCCTGGGTCACGTCTGCGTCACGTTCCGTTCGATTGCGGAGAAGGTGTCGACGGCGTGGCGTGGGCCGCCGCGGGGCTCAGCACATGGCCGAAGCGGCCGGGCAGCGTGTCCGCCTGCACCTCTTCCGGCGTCCAGCTGCCGCGCTCGATGATGTCCGCGGCCAGCCCGACGTCCTGGGTGTGCACCAGCCCGAGGCCGATCGGTGCGGCGAGGTACAGCTTGCCGGTTTCGTCGAGCAGGCAGGCTGTCGGCACGATGGCCAGGCCGGTGTGACTCTCGACCGAGAAGTCGGCGTGGATGCGCCAGACGAAAGGCGCGGCCTCCAGCTCGACGTAGACGCGCTGCGGTCCGTTCTGGAAGAACCACTGCCCCTGTTCGTCCCGGTCGTAGTTGCGGTGGATGAAGTCGATCAACTTGTCGTGCCGCAGCAACGAGCCCTTGGCGGCAGGAAACGGGCCTTCGGCTTGCGTCTGGTCGTCACGCATGTACCAGTTGCCGCGGGCGTCGAGGCCCAGCCAGCCGTAGCAATGCGGCACGTTCGGCCATTTGGCGAGGGCCTGCTTGACGATGTCATCCATGGAAACCTTTCATATGGCGGAACGTGAGGAACCGTCGTGTGCGGCCAGCCAGTCGCCGACCTGCTCGGGCATCGTGCGCACATGGCCCGGCAGCCTGCCGGCCGCGAAGCCGACATGGCCGCCGTGCCGCGGCTGCCACAGCGTGACGCTGGCGCCGACGTCCTGCTGGCGTGGCAGGCTCGCGCCCGGCACGAACGGATCGTTGACTGCGTTCACGACCAGGGTGGGCACGCGGATGGCGTGCAGGTGCGGCTTGGCGGAGCCGCGCGACCAGTAGTCCTGCGCGTCGCGGAATCCGTGCAGCGGCGCGGTGAACACGTTGTCGAACTCGAACAGGTCGCGGGCGGCCAGCAGCCGGTCGCGGTCGAACAGGCCAGGATGCTGAGCCAGTTTGGCGAGCGCCTTGGGCTTCATGGTCGACAGGAACATGCGCGTGTAGACCAGCCGGTTGAAGCCGTGCCCGATGGCGGCGCCGCCGGCGGCAAGATCGAGCGGCGCGGAAATCGACGCCACGGCGTTTGCCGTGCGTACGGCCTCGTTGCCTGCTTCCTCGGCCCAGCGCAGCAGTGCATTGCCGCCGAGCGAGACGCCGGCTGCGACCAGTGAGCCGCCGCCCGCGGCGTCGTGCTGTGCGCGCAGCCGTGCGAGGATCCAGCCGATTTCCTCGAAATCGCCCGAGTGGTAGGCCCGCGGCGCGAGGTTGATCTCACCGCTGCAGCCACGGAAATGCGGCACTGCGAAGGCCCAGCCGCGCGTTGCGGCATAGGCGGCGAAGCTTTCCGCATAGTGGCTGCGCGACGATCCTTCGAGCCCGTGGAACAGCACCAGCAGCGTGTGCGAGCCCGGCTGAGGCGCATCGACGAAGTCGACGTCGACGAAGTCGCCGTCCGGCGCCTGCCAGCGCTCGCGCCGATAGGCCGGCGGTGCGCCTTCGCCACGGCGCGAGAACAGGGCGGGCCAGATCGTCTGCATGTTGCCGCCCGGCAGCCAGCGCGGTGCGAGATAGTGCTCCATGGCGGTGCGGCTCAGTGCAGGGTCTGGCGTGCCTCGGCGTCCTCGTCGGGCACGACCGCACTGCCGGGGCTCGCGTGATGCGCCACCATGCGCCAACCCTCGGCGGTCTTGTGATACACGTTGGTCGCCAGCACGAAGGCATGGCGCGGGCCTTCCGGCGTCATCACGTCGATGCGTTCCAGCACGTTGTGCACCGCACTGGCGAGCGATTCGACCTTGCGCACGCGGGCCGGCCTGGCATGGATCGCGCCATTGCCGAACATCTGTTCGAACGCAGCGCGGATGGCGGACGTGCCGACCAGCCGGGGCCCGCCGGGGTGCACGCAGAACACCTCGTCGTCGTCCGCCCAGCAGTCCATCAGCGCATCGATGTCGCCGCGTTGCAGCGCTTCGTAGAAAGCCGCTTCGACATCGTCGGCGGTGCCGCCGACGGTGGCGGCGCTGAGCTTGGTTCGGGTGGGCATGGCGTGCGGGATTGGATCTGACGGTCGGCCTTCTATGCTACCTTCGCCGGCTCTGCGGGGCGCGCCGTGCGTCTTTTGCAGATTCGCAAGGGAATTCGAACATGGTGAAGCGCTGGCTCCTGATCCTCGCGGCGGTACTGTCGCTCAGCGGTTGTGGCTACAACCAGTTCCAGTCGCTCGACGAGGCGAGCAAGTCGGCGTGGAGCGAGGTGCTCAATCAGTACCAGCGCCGGGCCGACCTCGTGCCCAACATCGTCGCCACCGTGAAAGGCGAGGCGAGCTTCGAGCAGGACACGCTGACCAAGGTGGTCGAGGCCCGTGCCAAGGCGACGTCGGTCCAGGTCACGCCCGAGACGCTGAACGATCCCGCGGCCTTCGCCCGGTTCCAGCAGGCGCAGGGCGAACTGTCGAGCGCGCTGTCGCGGCTGCTGGTGGTGTCCGAGCGCTATCCGGACCTGAAGGCCAACCAGGCGTTCCGCGATCTGCGAGTGACGCTGGAAGGCACCGAAAACCGCATCACGGTCGCGCGCAACCGCTACATCGAGAGCGTGCAGGAATACAACGTGCTCGCGCGCAGTTTCCCGACCAACCTGACGGCCAAGGTGTTCGGCTACGCACCCAAGCCGACCTTCAGCGTGCAGAACGAAGCAGAAATCTCGCGGCCGCCGACCGTCGACTTCAGCGCACCGAAGAAATGACCTTCGCGGCCTTGCGTCTTGCGCGCTGGGTTCTGGCGGGCGCAATCGTCCTGGACCTGGTGTTCGCTGGCGCACCGGCCATGGCGCAGGCGCTGCGGCCGGTGCCGCCGCTGGACGCGCGCGTGATCGACCAGACCGGCACGCTCGACGCCGGGCAGCGCCAGGCGCTCGATGCCAAGCTCGCCGCCTTCGAGCAGAAGAAGGGCAGTCAGATCGTGGTGCTGATGGTGCCGACCACACAGCCCGAGGACATCGCGAGCTATGCCAACCGCGTCGGCAATGACTGGAAGATCGGCCGCAAGGCGGTGGGTGACGGCGTGCTGGTGCTCGTCGCCAAGACCGATCGACGCATGCGCATCGAGGTCGCGAAGACACTGGAGGGCGCGGTGCCTGACCTGGCGGCCGCGCGCATCGTCGACGACGTGATGAAGCCGCGCTTCCAGCAGAACGACTATGCGGGCGGACTCGATGCGGCCGCCGACCAGTTGATCGCGCGCATCGGCGGCGAGCCCTTGCCCGAGGTTCGCCACGGCAATGCCGATTCGTCCGGCGATCCCGGCTTCGACTGGGGCGAGCTTGGCATCTTCCTGTTCTTCGGCGTGATCCTGCTCGGACGCATTGCACGCGCCATCCTGGGCAGCAAGCTCGGCGCGCTCGCCACGGGTGTCGGCGCGGGCGTGATCGCGTACCTCGTCACTGCGAGCCTGGTGCTGGCGGGCGTGGCTGGCCTGGTCGCGCTGGTGGTCGTGCTGTTTTCGGGGGCGCTGGCGTTCCTTCCATCGATCGG
>JAZKDL010000594.1:0-2767 GCA_040387575.1 Pseudomonadota bacterium | reverse complement strand
GCCTCGGGGAGTTGGTGACATGACGCAATGGCTGCTCAAGTTGCGCCGTCTGTTGCGCCACCGCTGGACGGACGAGGCTGCGGTGCGCCGCGTGCTGTCGCCCGACGCGCTCGAGCGGCTCGCGCGCCGCGTTGCTGCGAGCGAGCAGCGCCACAGCGGCGAGATCCGCCTTTGCATCGAAGCGGGATTGCCGACGTCTTACCTTTGGCGCGGTGCGCCGGCGCGCGAGCGGGCCGTCATGCTGTTCGGCAAGCTGCGCGTCTGGGACACCGAGCACAACAACGGCGTGCTGATCTATCTGCTGCTGGCCGAACACGCGATCGAGATCGTGGCCGACCGCGGCATCGACCGCGCCGTGCGCGCCGAGGCCTGGGATGCGCTGACGCAGCGCATGGGGACGGCCTTTCATGAAGGTCGTTTCGAGGACGGGCTCACCGACGCGCTGTCCGAGGTATCGGCGTTGCTCGTCGCCCACTTTCCGCTGGCCGAGGGCGCGGCGGATCGCAACGAGCTGCCGGACGCGCCTGTCGTGATGTGAGCGCGCGGCCGCCTGCGCTGCCTCAGCCTGTCACCGGCAGTGCCCAGACCGCGCCGCCGCCCACGGCATGGAAGCGCCGGCCTGGCGCGGCCTCCATCAGCCAGCCACCGGTGAATTCGCCGAAGGCCGGCAGGATCGCCTGGCGGCTGTCCTGAACGAAGCACGGCAGGCGCAGCCGGTCACGCCCCGCGCCATGGAGCATGCAGGCCGGATGCAGATGCCCGGCCAGCACGAAATGCGTCGGATGCGACTGCGGATGGTGGCAGCAGGCGAACGGGCCGACGAGCCATGGTTCGTCCACCACCGCGATGCCCAGCCCGGCCGGCGGATCACCGGCGCGGCTGTCGTGGTTGCCGCGCACCAGCGTCATCGCGACGTCCGCGTGGCGCGCGCGCCACGCGTCGAGCAGCGCCAGCAAGGTCGGCGTGCGTGCCTGCGCCGCGTGCAGGAAATCGCCGAGGAACACCAACTGCCGCGGTCGGTGGCGCGCCAGGAGCGCATCGAGCCGCAAAAGGTTCTCCTGCGTGGTGCCGCCCGGCACCGGCTGGCCTAGCGCGCGGTAGGTCGCTGCCTTGCCGAGGTGCAGATCGGCGACGAACAGCGTGCCGCCGGCTGGCCACCAGAGCGCGCGCTCTGGCAGCAGTTGGAGTACCTCGCCAGCCCATTCGACCAGGCAGTCCGTTGCGCGGTCGGATATCCGTCCAGACGATAGTTCAGACAATCGCGAAATGCTCCGTGCCGGCCGACAGGTCCGGCGTACGCGCCCGGCGGCTGTTGAGCTTGATCTGCAGCCGCAGGTCGTTGGTCGAATCGGCGTTGCGCAGCGCGTCCTCGTACGAGATCGCATGGCTCTCGAACAGGTCGAACAGCGCCTGGTCGAAAGTCTGCATCCCGAGATTGCGGCTCTTCTTCATCACTTCCTTGATCTCGCCGACCTCGCCCTTGAAGATCAGGTCGGACACCAGCGGCGTATTCAGCAGCACCTCGACCGCGGCGATGCGGTTCAGGCCGTCCTCGGTCGGGATCAGCCGCTGCGACACCAGCGCCCGCAGGTTGAGCGACAGGTCCATCAGCAATTGCGCGCGGCGTTCTTCCGGGAAGAAGTTGACGATGCGATCGAGCGCCTGGTTGGCGCTGTTCGCGTGCAGCGTGGCCATGCAGAGATGGCCGGTTTCGGCGAAGGCGACCGCATGCTCCATGGTTTCGCGATCGCGGATCTCGCCCATCAGGATCACATCGGGCGCCTGGCGCAGCGTGTTCTTGAGTGCGGCCTCCCAGCTGTCGGTGTCGATGCCGACCTCGCGCTGCGTCACCACGCAGTTCTTGTGCGGGTGCACGAATTCAACAGGGTCTTCCACCGTCACGATGTGGCCGTACGAATTCTCGTTGCGCCAGTCGACCATCGCCGCCAGCGTGGTCGACTTGCCCGACCCCGTTGCGCCGACCAGGATCACCAGCCCGCGCTTGTTCAGCGTGATGTCCTTCAGCACCTGCGGCATGCCGAGGCCATCGATGGTCGGCAGCTTGGCCGGAATGGTCCGCATCACCATGCCGACCTTGCCTTGCTGAACGAAGGCATTGATGCGGAAGCGACCGATGCCGGTCGGCGAGATCGCGAAGTTGCATTCCTTGGTGCGCTCGAACTCCGCCACTTGGCGGTCGTTCATGACCGAGCGCGTGAGCGCCAGCGTGTGCTGCGCGCTCAGTGGTTGCGCCGACAGCTTGGTGAGCTTGCCGTCGACCTTGATCGCCGGCGGAAAGTCGGCCGTGATGAACAGGTCGCTGCCGTTGCGGCTCACCATGAGCTTGAGCAGGTCGTTGATGAACTGGCTGGCTTGATCGCGTTCCATGGTCGTGCGTCCGTGTTCAGCTGCTGAAGTTTTCCGGCGTCTTGGCCTTGCTCCTGGCCTCTGCCGAAGAGATCAATCCGCGCCGCACCAGCTCCGTCAAAGCCTGGTCCAGCGTCTGCATGCCCTGGCCGCTGCCGGTCTGGATCGACGAATACATCTGGGCGACCTTGCCTTCGCGGATCAGGTTGCGGATGGCAGGTGTGCCCAGCATGATCTCGTGCGCCGCCACCCGGCCCTGGCCGTCCTTGGTCTTGCACAGCGTCTGCGAGATGACGGCCTGCAGCGACTCCGACAGCATCGCGCGAATCATCTCCTTCTCCTCGCCCGGGAACACGTCGATGATCCGGTCGATGGTCTTGGCCGCGCTCGAGGTGTGCAG
>JAZKDL010000593.1:0-2622 GCA_040387575.1 Pseudomonadota bacterium | reverse complement strand
TGCGCGAACTGCGGCCGGGTCGAGTCCGTCCACACGGTGCAGCGTGCCGCGGCGCCCACGGGCGTTGGCGCCGTTGCCGGTGGCGTCCTTGGCGGCGTTCTGGGCAACCAGGTCGGCGGCGGCAGCGGACGTGTTGCGGCCACCGTGCTGGGCGCCGTCGGCGGCGGCTACGTGGGCAACACGGTCGAGAAGCGCACCCGCACGGTGACCGCGTATGAAGTGCGCGTGCGCATGGACGACGGCTCGCTGCGCACCTTCGAAACCGCGAGCGCACCGCCCATCGGCAAGGCAGTCACGGTCGACGGCAAGGTGCTGCGTCCGGCCGACGGCCGCGCCTGATCCACGGCGCTGCCCGCGCAAGAGCCGGATCAGGCGACGTCCGGTCTTGGTCGACGGGCTTGCCGCGCGCGCCGTCGCAGCGCCGGCGGTGCCAGGTCCGCGGCTCGCAGTACGAAAGGCCCGCCGTCTGCGAGCATGTGCGCCGCCAAGTCGATGAAGGCCCTCACACGCGCCGGCTGTGCAACGCGGCTGCCGTAGTACACGTACAGGCCGAGATGGTCGGTCATGTGCGCGGTCAGCAGCGGCACCAGTTGCCCTGACCGCACGAACGGCGCGGCGGTCGCACCGACCAGTTGGCCGATCGCCTGACCGGACACCACAGCCCGGGCCTCGAGGTCGACATCGTTGGTGCAAAAGGCAGGCGCGATGTCCCGCGACACGATCTCATGGCCGACCTTGAACTCCCAAGGCATGACCTTGCCGGTGGTCGGGTGCCGAAAGCAGCTGCAGCGGTGATGTGCAAGTTCATCGATGCTGGCCGGCGCGCCGAAGCGCTCGATGTACGACGGCGCGGCGCACACCACCAGTTGCACGGGCATCAGCATCCGCGCGATCAACCCGTCTTCAGGCGCGCGGCCCACGCGAAAACCGAGATCGACCCGTTCCTCCACCCAGTTGCCGATGCGGTCGTCGAGTTGCACGTCGGGCTCGATCAGCGGATGCGCCTGGCAGAAGGCCTCGAGCACCGGCCACAGCACCTGCAGCATGGTCGCGCGTGGCGCCACGATGCGCAGCGGCCCGGCGATCTCTTCGCGACCGCGCCGTGCACCTTGCAGCGCGCGGTGCAGCGTGGCCAGCCCGGGCTGCGCGGCTTCGAGGAACTGGCTGCCTTCCTCCGTCAGGCTGAGCCGTCGGGTGGTGCGGTGGAACAGGCGCACGCCCAGGTGCGCCTCGAGTTGCGCAAGCGCCAGGCTCGCGGCCTGCGGGGTGATCGCCTGCGCCGCGGCGGCCTGCCGCAGGCTGCCGAGTTCGGCCGCCTGGATGAAGGTGGAGATGGCGCGGAGTTCGTTGAAGGCCATCCGCCGATTATCACGATTGGCTTGTGAATGAAGCGAGCGAATGTGGGCTATTCGATGTTCGTCTCAAAACCTACATTGCTCCCATCGCAACGTTTCATCCACCCGTTTCCAAGGAATCGACATGACTGCAATCACTGAATTCAAGCGCGTCTGGCTGATCACCGGCGCATCGCGCGGGCTCGGCGCCCGCATGGCCGAAGCCGTGCTGGCGCATGGCGACGCCGTGGTCGCCACGGCGCGCAATGCGGCATCGTTGGTGGCGCGCTTCGGCGACCATCCGGCGCTGCTCGCGGTGTCGCTCGACGTGACGGACGAGGCGCAAGCGGCGAAAGCCGTCGAGGCCGCGATCGCCCGTTTTGGCCGCATCGACGTGCTGGTCAACAACGCGGGCTTCGGCTTGCTCGGCGCGGTGGAAGAAGCCACGGCCGACGAGGTGCGCAAGCTGTATGAGACCAACGTGTTCGGCCTGCTGAACGTGACGCGCGCGGTGCTGCCGTCGATGCGTGCGCGGCGCAGCGGCCACGTGCTCAATCTGTCGTCGCTCGGCGGCCATCAGTCGGGCCCGGGCTTCGGCGTGTACTGCTCGACCAAGTTCGCGGTGGAAGGTCTGAACCAGGCCTTGCACAAGGAACTCGCGCCGCTGGGCGTCCACGTGACGGCGGTCGAGCCGGGCTACTTCCGCACCGACTTCCTGGAGAGCACGTCACTCACCGTGTCGCCGCGCCTGATCGCCGACTACGAGGGCACGTCGGGTCAGGTGCGCATCGCCGCAAAGCAGATCAGCCTCAACCAACCGGGTGACCCGGAGAAGCTGGCGCAGGCGGTGATCGCGATGGTGGAGTCTGCAAATCCGCCGATGCGTCTGCCGCTGGGCACGGACACGCTGCAGGTGATCCGCGACTCGATGGCTTCGCTGGCTGCGGAGACTGCAGCTTGGGAACACCTCGCCGCGTCGACCGACTTTCCGGTTGCTGCCTGACCGGTGGCGCTTTGTTTTTGGTT
The DNA here is from genome assembly GCA_040387575.1 of Pseudomonadota bacterium. Taxonomy (GTDB): domain Bacteria; phylum Pseudomonadota; class Gammaproteobacteria; order Burkholderiales; family Burkholderiaceae_C; genus Variovorax. Next base: position 262 of record JAZKDL010000593.1, on the reverse strand, counting down.
GTTTGATGTGGGGGATGTTGGCGTTTGGCGTTTGGCGTTGGTGGGGCGCGCCCGGTATGCGGTGTGGGCCAGGCGCTTGGGGGTGTTCGATGGGCACGTGCACCTCGACGAAATTCCGGGGCAGGCAGGCAACTGAACGACCGATGTGGCGTGCGACGGCCCACTGAGCAAGGCTCGTTGGCAGCGAGCGCAAGCTGGCTTTCAGGGATGCCCAACGATCGTGTCGGGCGTCGGTGGGTGGGATGCCTTGGGGCGGCTGTCC
>JAZKDL010000592.1:0-13049 GCA_040387575.1 Pseudomonadota bacterium | reverse complement strand
GGGCACGCGAGATGGTGGGCGACATCCCGGTGATCCTCGCCACCGGCTACGCCGACATGGCGGAGGTCGGACGGGTGCTGGGCACGCAGTCGATCCTCATCAAGCCCTTCGACATCTCGACGCTCGCGAGCGCGGTGGCCAAGGCGCTGCCCGCATCGTCATGCCAAGACCAGGACGCGGCCACTACCACGTCTACGTGATCGAGCTCGACGATCGCGTGTGGAACGCCGCGCGCTTTCGCCGAGCCAATCCGGACTACGTGCTGGGCAAGCCCTTCGTCTATGTGGGCATGACGGGGCTCGATCCGGACGTGCGCTTCGACAAGCACAAGGCCGGCATCCAGGCGAATTCCTTCGTCCGGGACCACGGCTTGCACCTGCTGCCGAAGCTCTATGAACGCTACAACCCGATGCCGTACGCGGCGGCGCAGTTGATGGAGGTCGAGCTGGGCATCCACTTGCGCAGTGCCGGCTACGGCGTCTGGCAGGCCTGAAGCCTTCGCCATGCGCCGTCGGGCGCCCGGATTTCAGGCGTAGGTGACCCAGTCCGCGTAAGCCGGACCGTCGAGGTGCGGCAGCGTGTTGTAGGTCAGCAGCATGTGGCGCTTCGGCGTGAAGGCGAATTCGGTGACGGCCGTGTTGCGGATGCGCATGTTCAGCTCGATCGTGGTCTCGGGGCTGGTGCCCAGCACATGGCCGACCGCGGTGCTGATCGGTCCGCCGCTCGACACCACCAGCACCTTGGCGCCGTGGTGCTTGCCGCGCACATGGTCGAGCGCGGTCGTCACGCCGGACAGGAAGTCGACGTAACTCGGCATGCCGACCGGCGCGGTGCGGCCCTGCATCCAGGCGCCGAGGCCTTCGCGCAGCAGCCGGAAATGGTGGCGGTACAACTCGGGCGTGGTGGCCTTCTCGAGCTTCTCGGGATGGATCGTCGCGATCACCGCCTCGCTGTCGTATTCGTTCAGACCGGGCCAGGGCAGCACGTCCTGCGCGCCGAGCTGCAGGCCTTGCGCGATGCCTTCCCAGGTCTGGCGATGGCGCTTGAGCGTGCCGGTGATGACGGCGTCGAAAGTCATGCCGCGCTCGCGCCAGTACTCACCCAGCCGTACCGCCTGGCGGTGGCCGAGTTCGCTCAGGTTGTCGTAGTCGGCCGCACCGAAGCTGGCCTGTCCGTGGCGCACGAGGTAGAGGGTTCCCATGCGTCGATTCTGGCAAGAAGCCGTGACGCCGCGGGTCGCGGCTGCGACGGCGTGCGTGCCGGCTGTCGCGTGCGCGTCCGGCGCTTCACAACCCGTGCGTCAGGCTGACAGCACGCCCGAGAACAGGCCGGCGTCGACGTTGCCGCCGCTCACCGTGATGCCGACCGTCTTGCCGCGCCAGCGTTCCTGCTGCTGCAGCGCGCCGGCGAGTGCCGCGGCGCCTGCCCCTTCGGCCACGTTGTGCGTGTCGGTGAAGAGGGCGCGCATGGCCGTGGCGACCTCGTCGTCGGTCACCGCGATCACGTCGTCCGCCTCGCGCAGGATCAGGTCCAGCGCGGCCACATCGGGCGTGCGGCAGGCCATGCCGTCGGCCAGTTGCGTCGTCACGGGCGCATCGACAGCGTAGCCGGCCAGGAAGGAATCGCGGTACGCCGTGGCGTGCGCCGAGACCACGCCGATCAGCCGCGTCTGCACGCCGCAGTGCGCGCGCGCCACCGCGGCGCCCGCGAAGCCGGAGCCCAGCCCGATCGGCACGAAGACCACGTCCGGCACCTGGCCGGCGCGCTGCAGCGCCTCGAAGAATTCGACCCAATAGGTCGCGACGCCGCAGACCAGTTCGGGCGCGAACGACGGCACGCGATGCAGTCCCTGCGCCGCCGCCAGCACGCCGGCGTGTTCGCTGGCCGCCTGGAAATCGTCGCCATGCTCGACGAGCTGCACGCCGAGCGCGCGCATCGCCGCATTCTTCTCGACCGAATTGCCGTGCGGCACCACGATGGTCGCGGCCAGTCCGTGGCGTCGCGCCGCGAAGCCGATCGACTGGCCATGGTTGCCGCGCGTGGCGCTGATCACATGGCGCACCTGCGGCTGGCGCTCGACCAGCGCCGCCATGTAGGTCAGCCCGCCGCGGATCTTGAATGCGCCGACCGGCGTGTGGTTCTCGTGCTTCGCCCACAGCGTGCAGCCGAGCCGCTCGCCCAGCAGCGGCCACGCGTATTGCGGCGTCGGCGGCATCGCCGCATAGACGGTGCGCTGCGCGGCGGCGATCTGCTCGGGCGTGAAGCGCAGTGCGGGCAACGTGGCTTCGGCGTTCATTTGCGCTCCGTGAAAGCGATGCGCAGCGCCAGCGCGGCCAGCACGCTGCCCATCACATAGCGTTGCGCGCGCAGCCAGCCCTGGCTGCGCGACAGCACCGCGGTGATGCCAGCTGCACCGAAGATCAGCGTGCCGTTGACCGCTGCGCTGCTCGCGATCTGCAGCGCACCCAGCGTGGCGCTCTGCCACAGCACCGAACCGCGCTCCGGGTGGATGAACTGCGGGAAGAACGACAGATAGAACATCGCGACTTTCGGGTTCAGCAGATTCGTGACGAAGCCCATGCGGAACAGCCGGCCCGGCGGATCGGCCGGCAGCGCGCGTGGCGCAAAGGGCGCCTCGCCGCCCGGCTTCACCGCCTGCCAGGCCAGCCACATCAGGTACGCCGCGCCAGCCAGACGGATGGCATCGAAGGCGAAGGGCACGGCGATCAGCAGCGCGGTCAGGCCGAGCGCTGCCGCCACCAGGTGCACGAGGAAGGCGAGCAGCACGCCACCCAGCGACGTGAGTCCTGCGCGGCGCCCCTGCACCAGCGTGCGCGAGACGCAATAGATCATGTTGGGCCCGGGCGTGAGCGCGAGCAGCAGCGTCGCGAGCGTGAACCAGGCGAGTTCGGCGAGGGTGAACATGGTCAGAGTCCTTTCGAGTCGAGCGTGACCGGGCCGCGCGGCGTGTCCAGCGTGGCGCCGAGATGCGGCGCGCCCTGCTGCAGTGCGATGCCGTCGGTCAGGCCGATGCATTGCAGCGCCTCGCGCAGCACTTCGACGCGCGGGTGCGTGGCCGAGAGGCCGGTGAGCCGCAGGCCCGACGGCGGCATGCTGTCGACCGGATGCACCGGCCCCCACTGGATCAGCGTCGGCATCGCGCCGTAGAACAGCCGCTGGCCGTCGTCGCGCACCGTGATCTGCCATTCGAGCCGGCCGGCCGGCGTGTCGCGGCTCGCACCGATCACCTGGCCGCGGTCGAGATGCGTCGGCGCGTGTGCGAGCGCGCGTACCGCCGCCTGCGCGTCGGGCACGCGCGCGACGAAGTGCACCAGCCGCGGTCCGTGCTGCGCGAGCCCGGCCTGCAGCGTCGGATCGTCCAGGTCGAACCAGCGGTGCTGGCCCGCCGTGCGCTCAGGACGCTTGCCCGGTTCGATCGCGATGATCTCCAGATAGCAGCGCGAGAAAGGAGCTGCGCCGTCGATCGCGAGCAGCCGGTTGTGCGTGCCCATCAGCGGATGCGCGCCGCCGGGTCCGGGCACCACGCCGAGCGTGGCCTCGCACCACTGCACGCCCTCGTCGAGGCTGCGTGCAGCAATCACCAGGTGGTCGAGATCGGCGCGCATCCGTGGTCGATTTGCAGCCGAAGTTAGAGCGAGACCTGTCCGTCGATGCAGGTCACCGAGTCGCCGCCGACCCAGACCTGGCCATCGGCGTCGCGCTCGATGTGCACCCGGCCATCGCGGCCGAGGCACTGGCCTTGTGCGGCCAGGTAGCGCTCCGGCAGATGGCCGTCGGCGATGAGCCATTGCGCCAGGCTGGCGTTGAAGCTGCCCGTCACCGGGTCTTCTTCGATGCCCACGGGCGCCGCGAAGGCGCGCACTTCGATGGCCGCTGTGTCACCCGCCGGCGCGAAAGCCCGCGCTTCGCGGTTCGAGCGCGAGATCAGCAGCGACGGCTCCTGCGCCGTCGGCATGCCGGCCACGCCGACCTTCTGGCCGAGTTCCTTCAGCGCGCGGTGATCGGGCTGGAGCGTGAGCACGGTGTCGGCGTCGGCCAGCAGCAGGCCGAGCCAGACCGGGCCGTTGTCGAGCACCTGCGCCGCGACGATCTGCGAAGCCTTGAGCTTCAGCGCCGCCGCGACCTTGGCGAGCACCGTCGGGCTGGGCGCGCTGCGCCGCAGTGCCGGCGCAGCGAAAGCGAAGCGCCCCGCGTTCTGGCGGATCGACACCAGCCCCGCACCGCATTCCTGCACCACGCGTCCGGCGGTCTTCGGCTTGCCGCCGGCCTGCAGCCAGGCATGGCAGCTGCCCAGCGTCGGATGGCCTGCGAAAGGCAATTCGCTGCCCGGCGTGAAGATGCGCACGCGGTAGTCGGCGGCCGGGTCGGTGGGCGGCAGCAGGAAGGTGGTTTCAGACAGGTTCGTCCACTGCGCAAAGCGCTGCATCGTGGCGTCGTCCAGGCCGGTGCCGTCGAGCACCACTGCGAGCGGATTGCCGCGGTAGGGTTCGGCCGTGAAGACGTCGACTTGCTTGAAGGGGCGGGTGGTCATGGTGTGCGGGCGACGCGTTCCGGCGCGTCGCGATCAGGTCATTCGAGAAGGAGGTCGAGCACGCCGCGCGCACCGGCGCGGCTGCGCAGGTCGGCGAACCAGCGTTCGACGTTCGGCCAAGTGGGCCGGGTGTATTCGGTCGGCGGCAAGCCGAACCAGCGGTGCGCCTCGCAGCCGACCGGGATGTCGGCCATCGTGAAGTCGTCGCCGAGCATGAACGGGCGGTCAGCCAGATGCGCGTCGAGCAATGCGAACAGCGGCTCGGTGGCGTGCACCGACTGCGCGATGACGGCCGGATCGCGCTCGGCCGCCGGCGTGCGCACCCATTGCTTGAACGCGCCCGCGCTCACCGGGTTCAGCGTGGTCTGTTGCCAGTCCATCCAGCGCTCGGCGTCGAAGCGCCGGTGCAGCAGTTCGGGGTAGAGCGTGCCCGGCGCATGTTTGGCGCAGAGGTAGCGCACGATGACGTTCGATTCCCAGAGCGTGACGCGGTCCGGGCCTTCGCCGTCGTCGATCGCCGGCACCATCGCGTTCGGGTTGAGCGCGAGGTATTCCGGCGTCTGCACGATGCCGAAGCGGCCGCCGGCCTCGGTGCGCTGGAAGTCGAGTTCGAGTTCTTGCGCGCACCAGACCACCTTGCGCACGTTGATCGAGCTGATGCGTCCCCAGATGTTCAGCATGTCAGTGGCCTTGCGTCTCTTCGATGGCGCCGCGTGCGAGCGCAGACGGCAGGTAAGGCGTGATGTTGCGCAGCGTGCGCGCCACCCACTCGTCCTTCTCGCCGACCGGCGCGACGTAATGGATCGCACTCGCCGCCGCGTCGAGCCCTTCGCTGCGCGCCACCAGCCACGCGGCCAGGTAGGTCGACGACAGGCAGCCGCCCGCGGTGGCGACGTTGCCGTCCGCGAAGAAGGGCTGGTTGAGCACCTGCACACCCGCTTCCTGCACCCAGGGCTTGGTCGTGAGGTCGGTGCAGGCCGGCACGCTGCCCAGCAGTCCGAGCCTGGCCAGCAGCAGCGTGCCCGAGCACTGCGCGCCGATCAGCTGGCGCGCCGGATCGAGCTTCAGCGCCGACATGATCGACGCGTCGGCCGCGATCTCGCGCGTGCGGATGCCGCTGCCGACGATCACCGCATCGGCCGCCGACGCGTCGGCCAGCGATGCGGGCGTGTGCACCGTCACGCCGTTCATCGACGTGACCTGCGGGCTCGGCGCCGCCAGCGACACGCGCCACCCGTCCCGCTTCACGCGGTTCAGGATGCCGAGCGCGATGAAGGAGTCGAGCTCGTTGAAGCCCTCGAAGCTGAGGATGGCGATGTGCATCGTGGCGTCCTTCGGGCTGGCCTCAGATCGCGCTGGCGGCGAGCTCGCGCGGCGCGTGAGGCGCTGCAGCTGCAATGCGTGCGAGCTCTTCACGCACGGTGGCCGCGATGGCGGCGATCGCGATGTCGATCTGCTCCACGCTGGCCGTCACGAAAGACAGGCGCATCGTGCGCGGATCGCCTTCGCCCGCATAGAACGGCGCGCCCGGCACGAAGGCCACGCCGCGTTCCACGGCCTTGGCCAGCAGCGGCACGGTGTCGATGCCCTCGGGCATGCGCGCCCACAGGAACATGCCGCCGACCGGCACGTTGAAGGTCACGTCCAGGCCCTTCATCTCGCGCTTGAGCGCCGCGACCATCGCGTCGCGCTGGCTCTTGTAGAGCGCGCGGATGGTCGGCACGTGGCGGTCCAGGAAGCCGTCTCTCATCACGGCCGACACCATGCGCTGCGTGAAGATCGGCGTGTGCAGATCGACCGCCTGCTTGGCCTGCAGCAGCTTCGGATAGATCGCCTTCGGCGCGACCAGGAAGCCCAGGCGCAGGCCAGGTGCCAGCACCTTCGAGAACGAGCCGAGGTAGATGCAGCCTTCCGGGTTGCGCGCGGTCAGCGGCAGCGGCGGCGCTTCGTCGAACCACAGTTCGCCGTAGGGGTTGTCTTCGATGATCGGCAGGCCGGCAGCGGCGGCAGCGGCCGACACGGCGGCGCGGCGCTCTTCGGTCATGGTGCGGCCGGTCGGGTTCTGGAAGTTCGGCAGCAGGTAGATGAAGCGGGCGTCCGGCGCCTTGGCGATCAGGTCGTCCACCAGCACGCCTTCGCTGTCGCTGGCGACCGAAACCGGCTCCGGTTCCATCGGGCCGAAGGCCTGCAGCGCGCCGAGGTAGGTCGGCGTCTCGACCAGCACGCGGCTGCCCGGATCGATCAGCACCTTGGCGACCAGATCAAGACCTTGCTGCGAGCCGGTGGTGATCAGCACCTGCGCCGGGTCGACGTTCCACGGCAGCATGTCGGCGACCGCCTGGCGCAGCGGGCCGTAGCCTTCGCTGGCGGCATATTGCAGTGCGGCCGCACCGTCGTTCTCGAGCACTTCGGCGCAGGCGGCCGCGAAGGCGGAAATCGGGAAGGTCTTCGGCGAGGGCAGGCCACCGGCCAGGCTGATGATGCCGGGCAGGTCCGTGACCTTGAGGATCTCGCGGAGCACGGACGGGTTCATCTTTTCGGCGCGGGCAGCCATTTTCCAGTTCATCGGTATCTCCTTGGGTAGATGTCTGTTGTGATCGGGTCAGCGCGCCACGGCGGCCGGCAACGGGCCGGTCTTCGCGGTGCGCGGGGAAGTGAATCGTTTGCCCATCAGGACGGTCGCCACGACGGCGGCCGCAAAGCCGAGCGTGACGGCGTCGAGCGGCTCACCGAGCATCGGCACGGCCGCAAGGATAGACAGAAACGGCTGAAGCAGCTGGACCTGGCTCACGCGCAGCGCGCCGCCGAGCGCCAGGCCGCGGTACCAGGCGAAGAAGCCGATCCACATCGAGAACACGCCGACGTAGGCGAAACCGACCCAGGCCGAGGTCGCGACCGGCTGCGGCGGCCACAGCCACAGCGTGGCCGGCAGCGTCACCGGCAGCGCCATCACGCAGACCCAGCAGATCACGCGTTCGGCACCGAGCGCCGGCGTGACCTGCGCGCCGAACACATAGCCGAGGGCGCCGGCGACGACCGCGCCGAGCAGCAGCAGGTCGGCCCATTCGAAGCCGAAGCCGGTGCCGTGCTGCGTGGCGCGCAACGTCGAGAACGCGACGACCAGCAGGCTGCCGGCGATGGCGCAGAGCCAGAAGCCGAGCCGCGCGCGCTGGTGCAGCACCCAGGCCGCGATGGCGGCGGTGGCGATCGGCATCAGCGCGGTCACGACGGCAGCGTGGCCGGAGCTGACGATGCGCAGCGCGTAGCCGAGCAGCAGCGGATAGCCGACCACGTTGCCCAGCACGGCCATGCCGAGCGGCTTCCATTGGTGTCGCTGCGGACGCGGCGATCGCGTGACCAGTAGAAACACGACCGACAGCGAGCCGGCCAGCGCCGCCCGGCCGAGCGTGACGAACCAGGGTGAAAGTTGCGGCGCGGCCTGCGTGCCGGTGGCGAGCCGCGTCATCGGCAGCGTGATGGCGAAGAACGCCACGCCGAGCAGACCCAGCCACAGGCCCAGGGTTTCGTCGCGCAGCTTCACACCGTCACCATCCATGCGGCGGTGAGCACCAGCACGGCCGCCATTGCGCGGTTGAACCAGAGCAGCCGCGATCCGCGCGCCAGCCACTGGCGCAGCAGCGCGCCGACCAGCGCATAGACGAAGTTGCTGGCGAAGGCGAACACCAGCATCACTGGCGCGACGACGCCGAAACGGTGCAGCGCGTCGGCATGGCCGGCGATCCAGCCGGCCGCCAGCGTCAGCGCCAGCAACCAGGCCTTGATGTTGAGGAACTGCAGCATCACGCCCTGGCCGAAGCCGACGTCGAGCTGCGCGTCGTTCGCGCGGCCGAGCGTCGCGCTGCCGCTGAGCTTGAAAGCCAGATACAGCAGGTAGACGATGCCGAGCGCCTTGATTGCCAGCCGCAGTGCGGGCACGGCAACCACCAAAGCGCCGACGCCGCCGGCGCTGAGCGCCAGCAGGATCGTCCAGCCGATCGGCACGGCGAGCACGAAGCGCATCGCGCGGCGCAGTCCGCCATTGGCCGCGAGCGCGGTCGACAGTGTCGTGTTGGGTCCGGGAGAGAAGCTCATCGCCGTGGCCAACACCAGCAGGGCGGTGAAATCTTGCCAGTCCATGGGACACACTTTAAACTGTGTGACCATTACAGTACCAGTACAGATGATCGAACAATCGAGAATTCTGTATCGGTCACGCTTTCGACACAGACGCACACCTGACGCCCACCAGATGCTCACGCGCACCGCCACCCAATCCTTGACGGAGCAACTCGCCGCGCGTTTTGCGGAACGCATACGCGACCGGTTGCTGGCGCCGGGTGCGCGGTTGCCGTCGGTGCGCGAATGCGCGCGCCTGCAGGGCGTCAGCCCGCATACCGTGGTGGCCGCCTACGACCAGTTGCTCGCGCAGGGATTGATCGAGGCACGGCGGCAGCGCGGCTTTTTCGTGCGCGATGCGGCGCATGTCGACATCGGGCGTGCGACCGCCGGCACTGCGGATACGCAGCCCGTACCCGTCCTGTCGAATGCGTTGCCGGCCGATGCCAGCTCGCTGATCCGCGGCATGTTTCACCGCCAGAGCGACAAGCCGCAACCCGGCATGGGCGTGTTCCCGCCCGACTGGATGGATTCGACTTTCATGCCGACCGCGTTGCGGCGGTTGACCGGCACCCGCGCGCTGCAGGAACTGTCGCTGCAGTACGGTGAACCGGCCGGCGACAGCGCGCTGCGCCGCAGCCTGTCGCAGAAGCTGGCCGGCATCAACGTGCCGGCGCCGCCGGACCAGATCCTCACGACCATCGGCGCGACCCACGCGCTCGACATCGTGAGCCGCACGTTGTTGCGGGCCGGCGATCCGGTGATGGTCGAGGAGCCGGGCTGGGCGATCGAATTCGCGCGGCTCGAAGCGCTCGGCATGCGCATCCTGCCGGTGCCGCGACGCGCCGATGGGCCCGACCTCGAGGTGATGGCGCAGTACTGCGTCGCCCACCAGCCGAAGCTCTTCGTGAGCGTGAGCGTGCTGCACAACCCGACCGGCTACAGCCTGACGCCCGGCAGCGCGCACCGCGTGCTGCAGCTGGCCAACCAGCACGACTTCCATATCGTCGAGGACGACACCTACAGCCATCTCGCGCCTGAACACGCCACGCGGCTCAGTGCGCTCGACGGGCTGCAGCGCACCATCTATGTGAGCGGCTTCGCGAAGATCCTCGCGCCCAACTGGCGCATCGGCTTCCTGGCCGCCAAGCCGGCGCTGTTCGGTCGGCTCCTGGAAACCAAGCTGCTGTCGACGTTGACCACGCCAGCGCTGTTCGAGCGCACGCTGTCTGCGTGCATCGACCAGGGCCAATTGCGACGCCATGCGGAGCGCGTGCGCTTGCGGCTGGATGGCGCACGGGCGCGGACGGTGAAGCTCGCGCTGGCGCATGGCTGTACCTTTGCCACCGAACCCGCTGGCCTGTTCGGCTGGGTCGAAACCGGCGTCGACACCGACGCGCTGACGCAGCGCATGCTCGACGAGGGCTACCTGTTGGCGCCTGGCTCGCTGTTCCATGCGCGCCGACCGCCCAGCACGCTGATGCGCATCAACTTCGCGACCGCGCAGGACGCGGCGTTCTGGAAGGTGTTCGCCCGCGTGCGCGGCTGAAGTCGGCGTTACTGCGCCCGATCAGAGCAGTTCGTCCGGCGCGAACGGTCCGATCAGTTTGAGCAGAAGTCGCAGGCTGGCGCTGGCGTCGGGTTCGGTCGACGTGTCCTGCAGGCCACTGCCTTCGGGCGCATGCCAGCGCAGTTGGCCGTCGATCAGTTCGACATGCCATGCGCCTTCGTTCAGCGCTCGCTCGATCTGCGCCGTCGCGGCATCGGACAGGGCGCGGCTATTGATCAGGAGCGCGATCTCTGTGTTCTGCAATTGCGAGCGCAGGTCGAGGTTCATCGAGCCGATGACCAGCAGGCGACCGTCCATCACCAGCACCTTCGAATGGAGCATGGCCCGCGATTCACCCGTGACGCCGGCACCCGAGGAGCCAAAGGCGCTGCCAAGGCCGGACTGCTCGCTGCGCAACTCATAAAGCTCGACGCCCATGCGAAGCAGTTCCTCTCTGTGCCGTGCATAGCCGACGTGAGCCACTGGCGCGTCGTTCGACGCCAGCGAATTGGTGAGCACGCGTACGCGTACGCCACGCGCTCGCGCGGTTTCGAAGGCGTGCGTCATGTCCGGGCCGGGCACGAAGTAAGGCGAGATGATGAGCAGGTCTTTCTGCGCCTGGCCGATCAATTGAAGCAAGCCTTCGACCACCGTGTCGCTGCCGGCCGCGCTGTCCGAAGCCGCTTCGAGTGACGCGACACGCGGCGCAGCGCCGCTTGATCGCTCGCGCGGCTGCGAGACGATCATCCCGGGGTCGCGCGCCTCGCCGGGATCCGACGCGGTCGATGGTTCCGACGGAATCTTGGCGGGCTTGTCGGCCAGCATGATGGCCGGCGCCCACACGAAGTCGGCGGTGCGCAAGTCCAGCGGCTTTTCATCCCACACCTTGGCGCGTTGCGCCTCTGTCGGGCCGTCGTCGGACGGGCGCGGCTCGCCGTCGGGCGGCGTGGGGGCGCTGCTTGCGCCGCGTTGGCTGTCTTCGGTTTCAGCTGCAATCGCCTTCTTGCGCAGGTCCGCCAATTCTTGCGGACTGATCAGCGACTGCACCGGATAGGCGCGATCGTTGTTCCAGTAGCTGTCGAAGCTGTGTGAAAGGTCTTGCACGACCGGTCCGGCGGCCAGCACGTCGAGATCAATGAAGTTGCCTGTCGTGGCAATGCCGAAGTAAGCGTCCCCCAGATTGCGCCCGCCCGTGACGGCCATTGCGTTGTCCGCGATGAAGAGCTTGTTGTGCATGCGCTGCTGCACGCGGGAGAAGTCACCGATCGAATTGAACATCCGGCCAACGGTGTTGCGCGCTCCCGCCACCGGATTGAACATCCGCATCTCGATGTTCGGCTCGGAGGCCAGCGCCATCACCAGCGCATTTCGGCCGGTGCTGTGGAAGTCGTCGAGCAGCACGCGCACGTGCACGCCGCGGTGCGCTGCCTCCACCACGCTACGCAGCAGCCGGCCGGTGCTGGCATCGGCGTGAATCGCGTAGTACTGGAGATCGAGGGTCTTCTGCGCGGCCTCGACCAGCGCGAGGCGGCTTCCGTAAGCGGCGGGCGGTCCGCCCAGCAGGATGAAGCCTGATTCGAAACGTGCCTTCGCCGCTTCGCGGCGCTGCTTGATCAGTTGCCCAAGCGTTGTGCCTGCAGCCACCGGGCTCGCCAGCGCGTTCGACACCGGGCGCTGAACATCCGTCGGCAGCTGCGCGCAACCCGTCAGGAATGCCGCCGCCAGCAGCAATGCGCAGCAATATCTCAACGAGGCAAAACGATGCCGAGGGGCGGGAAGAGGCTGCATGCGGCGATCCTGGAAGCAAGAAGCCGCTGGTATAGCCGCGCGGGCTGCGCCGGTGCGTCGGACAAGCCCGCAGCGGTGATTAGCCGGCCGCGCCGAGCGCTTCCCACCGCTCCAGCGCGGCAAGCAGCGTCTCGTCGATCTCAGCGTGCCGCTGGCTCAGCTGCGTCGCTTTGGCGGCGTCGGTTGCGTAGAGTGTGCCGCCGCCGCTCTCCAGCGTTGCGGTGATCTGCTTCTGTTCAGCTTCCAGCGCGGCGATCTGCGCGGGGAGTGCTTCGAGTTCGCGCTGTTCCTTGTAGCTGAGTTTCTTGCGCGTGACGGCCGGTGCTATTGACGGGGCGGGAGCCGGCGCGGGCGTTGCGGCGACTCGTGCAGGCGTCGGGCTACCGGCGGGCGTAGATGCTGCCCGCTGGGCTGCTATCTCGCGGGCGCGCTTGGACTGGATCAGCCAGTCGGTCACACTGCCTTCGTATTCGCGCCAATGGCCCTCGCCTTCGAAGGCGATCGTGCTGGTGACGACGTTGTCCATGAAGGTCCGATCGTGGCTCACGAGGAAGACAGTGCCGTCGTAGTTCTGCAGCAGATCTTCGAGCAGTTCGAGCGTGTCGATGTCGAGGTCGTTGGTCGGTTCGTCGAGCACCAGCACGTTGGCCGGCCGCGCGAACAGACGCGCCAGCAGCAGCCGGTTGCGCTCGCCGCCACTGAGAGAACGCACCGGCGAATTGGCGCGCGCCGGCGAGAACAGGAAGTCGGTCAGGTAGCTCTTGACGTGTTTGCGCTGCTTGCCGATCTCGATCCACTCGCTGCCGGGACTGATGAAATCTTCGAGCGTGGCTTCGAGGTCGATGGCCTCGCGCATCTGGTCGAAGTACGCGATTTCGAGATTGGCGCCGCGACGCACTTTGCCGCTGTCCGGCTCGAGTCCGCCCAGGATCAGTTTCAGCAGCGTGGTCTTGCCCGCGCCGTTCGGGCCCAGCAGACCGATCTTGTCTCCGCGCAGCATCGTCATGCTGAAGTCGCGCACGATGGTCTTGTCGCCGAAGGACT
>JAZKDL010000591.1:0-3549 GCA_040387575.1 Pseudomonadota bacterium | reverse complement strand
ACCTGCAGATCATCAGCGGCCTGCCGCCGCTGGTGCGCGAGGACGACCAGTTCCGTGCGCAGATCACCGTGCGCAACACGACCCAGAAGGCGATGAAGGTCGAGGCCTCGCCGCGCGCCACGCTGCTCACGCTGGAGGCGCAGACGGTCGACATCCCCGCTGGCGAATCGCGCGAGATCGCATGGAACGTGACCGCGCCCGCACAGCTCGCGCAGACGCGTGCCGAAGCGATCCTCTGGGAGATCGAGGCGAAGGACACGATCGGCGGCGCGCGCGACGCGCTCAACGTGCGCCAGCGCATCGTGCCGGCCGTTCCGCTCACCGTGCAGCAGGCCACGCTGGTGCAGGTCGACGGCAGCTTCTCGCTCGACGTGGCGCCGCCGGCGGACGCCCTGCCCGGCCGCGGTGGTCTTCGGCTCAGCCTTCAGCCGAAGCTGGCGGAAGGCATGCCCGGCGTGCGCGACTGGTTCGCCAACTATCCGTTCGCCTGCCTCGAGCAGAAGACCAGCAAGTCGGTCGGCCTGCGCGACACCAAGATGTGGCAAGGCGTGCTCGCGCAATTGCCGAGCTACCTCGACAGCGACGGGCTCGCCAGCTACTTCCCGCCGCGCGACGGCGAATCGAGCCGCGGCAGCGACACGCTGACGTCGTATCTGCTCGCCGCGACCAACGAAGCCGCTGCACTCGACCCGGCCTTCGCCATCGCCGACGACGTGCGCGCGCCGATGGAAGCCGGCCTGATCGCCTTCGTCGAAGGCCGCATCCAGCGCGAGTTCTGGAGCCCGCGCAAGGACCTCGACGTGCGCAAGCTGGCGGCGCTGGAAGCGCTGTCGCGCTACGGCAAGGCACAGGGCCGGATGCTCGGCAGCATCACGATCGCGCCCAACCAGTGGCCGACCAGCGCGGTGATCGACTGGCTGCAGATCCTGAAGCGCGTGCAGGACGTGCCGCAACGCCAGCAGCGGCTGGACGAGGCCAACAACGTGCTGAAGGCGCGCCTGAGCTACCAGGGCACGAAGGTGCTCTTCAGCACCGAGCAGGACGACTACTGGTGGTGGCTGATGACCAACGGCGACGTCAACACCGCGCGGCTGCTGCTGGCGGTGATGGACGATCCGGCCTGGAAGGACGACATCGGCAAGCTGGCCAACGGCTTCATCGGCCGGCAGCAGAACGGCGCGTGGCACACGACCACGGCCAACCTCTGGGGCGGCCTGGCGCTGGACAGGTTCTCGAAGGTCTACGAGAGCACGCCGGTGGCCGGCACGACGACCGCGCTGCTGCGCCCGCCACCGGTCGGCGGCGCCGACTCGGCCGGGCGCACCGAGAGCGTCGACTGGAGCCGCGTCGAGCGCGTGAAGCCGAGCGACGCCAGCGGCGCTCCCAACCAGACGACCTGGTTTGGCGCACCGGCATCACCGGGCAACCTGCGCAACAACACGATGTTCCTGCCCTGGCAACTGCCGACCAAGGAAACGCTGACCGTCACGCAGAACGGCAGCGGCAAGCCGTGGCTCACGCTGCAGTCGGTCGCGGCCGTGCAGTTGAAGGCGCCGTTCGCAGCCGGTTATGCGATCAAGAAGACGATCACGCCGGTCGAACAGGCAGTCGCCGGCAAGTACACGCGCGGCGATGTGCTGCGCGTGACGCTCGAGGTCAACGCGAGTGCCGACATGACCTGGGTCGTGATCAGCGATCCGGTGCCGGGCGGCGCGACCATCCTGGGCAGCGGCCTGGGCCGCGACTCGCAGATCGCGACGCAGGGCGAGAAGAAGAGCGGCAACGGCTCGCCGGCCTTCGAGGAACGCAGCTTCGAGTCGTTCCGCAGCTACTACGAGTACCTGCCCAAGGGCGTGGTGAAGATGGAGTACACGGTGCGGCTCAACAACGTCGGCGACTTCGCACTGCCGCCGAGCCGGGTCGAAGCCATGTATGCGCCGGAGATGTTCGGCGAAACTCCGAACGCGCGGGTCAAGGTGGAAGCTGCGAGGTAAGCGGCATGGCTCGCGATGGCACCGTGAGTGCCTTCGCGAGCCCGATCCTGTCTTCGGGTTGAGCAGGGACGGGTTTCGTGGCGGGAAAAGAATCGGTGTCGGCCATAGCGGCCGCCCGTTCCCCCAATACGAAAGTTCGGCATGACCCATGGAATCACGCGCAACCCTCCACCGGCGATGCTGCCATCCGATGTGCGCACCGTCGCGGTCGACCAGGGCAATGCAGGTCAGCCCGGCAGCCAGCTCAATCGACGGTCGCACAGCACGATCTACACGCCGGTGATGACGCCGCGCGAACGCAGCGCCCTGCCGACCGACCCATCGACTTTCTCGGCAACGCCGAGCGCGGGGAATCTCTCCGGGTCGGCACGCCCTGCTGCGACGCAGTCGCGACCCATCCACTCGCCTGCCGCGGGATCGACCCCGGCCGATGCCCTCACCAGAAGGAACCTGACCGAAGATGAGCTCCACCGGATGACCCACGAACTGTGGGGAACCGCGGTCGAGTGCGTAGGGCACGGCATCGCAAGCGGACCCAACCAGAAGATCTGGCGGGATCCCGTCACACCCAACGTCTTGAAAATCTACCATCCGCAACATGGGATCAGCAGCGCACGCGACCTCACCGACGCCATCGCCCAGCTCCGTGCACATGGCACCCTCACGCGGGCCGATCTGCATCAACAGAACTTCCAGAAATTGGCCGCGCTGGTGAAACGCGACTTTGGCGACGCTGTACGAGTGCTCGAGCGCCGCCCCGCCACACGGGCCACGGATCGGGTGGAGATATGGCCGGACCAAAAAAAAGGCGGCATCTCCGGACGGACATCGGCGGGCAGGTTCCATGTCGGCAACTACGCGGAAGCCTTCAAGAAACTAATGGGCGAACCCAGCCTTCTCGCCTTGCGCAAGGAATTCGAGCGAGGACTGGAAGCCCTTCGGAAGAGCGTTCAGAACCATTGGAAAGGCCAGGTGTCGGTCAGCGACGTACAGCCTCCGCTCGACCATCTGCCGATCACGATCTGGCCTCTGGTCGACGGCGGCGTAGGTTTGCATGGACGCGGGTACGAGCAGGTCGTGCTGAGCAGCATGCAAGAGGTCGAGCAGGTGTTGAAGAGCCGCGGCTTCGAGCCTGGTCTCGCATCGCCGAAGTACGTCGCTGCGATCTTCAATCAGGTGGCAGCGCAGTATTGGGGCGGCAAGGTCAAGGTGGGTGAGCCGAAGCACGGCGAACTGCACCGGCATCCCAGGGTTTGGCTAATGAACGACGGATCCATCGGTGCCAAGCTGCACGGCCAACCGCCGCAACTGCATCTGACGGCGGATGGCGTCGAGCGGTACCTCAACGCGAATCGCATCTTCTCGGACCATCCGAATCTTTCCGGTTCCGGCTTTTCCGCCCTCATCAATCAACCTGAGACCGAGGTTTCACGCGCGAAGAAACCACCGCTGCTCGACCGGCTTGCCGATCGAATCTGGAGTTCTGCGAGGCAAGTCCGGTAGGCCGGCGGCTGGAACTTCAACATACCGGCGCATGCAGCGCCGGAACAGCGCG
>JAZKDL010000590.1:0-4100 GCA_040387575.1 Pseudomonadota bacterium | reverse complement strand
CGTGGCAATGGACGCGCTGCAGGCCGGGCATGTCGCCGATCCGCAGCGCCACGCGATCGGCCAGCGATGTGAATTGCGCGCGCAGCGCATCGTCCAGCGTCGGCAATGGCAGCAGCGCGGCGAGTGAGCGTTGCAGCAGATGCGGAAGTTCGAGCGCATAGCGGCTGTCCGGCCCGCGATAGTCCTGTGCGGCCGCATGCAGCCGCGCCAGGCCGAGCCCGGTGGCCTGCACGTCGACCAGATTGTCACCAGGCGGCTCGCCGTCGAGGAAGTCGAACACCGCCAGCGTGCGTTCGCCTTCGGTGGTCTGCAGCGCGACGCAGGTGGCGCCGTCGGACGTGTGCCAGGGCGCGGCGACGCGTGCGTCGGCGGCCTTGAGGTGCAGCAGCAGCGCCGTCTCGTAGTCGATGTTGGCGTCGCCGCGCCGACGCAGGCCGCTCAGGCGCGCGACGCAGCGGCGACCATCGCCGAGCCGGAGTTCATAGACGTCGTTGAAGCCGCGGCGTATCAGGCTGCTGGCCGCAATGCGGCCGACGGGGTATGCGGCTTCGACGTTCTGCGCGATCGTCTCGGCCGCCAGGGTCGAGTAGACGACGCGCGCGGGCGTCTTCGTGGGATTGGGGTTCATGCGGCGAAGTGTCGCGGCTTTTCCGGGGCGGCCGATCCGCAACGGTGCATGGCCGCGGAGCGAGCGAATTCTTCGCTCGCCCTCCACGAAAAACGATGCTTGGACGCGTCGGGCCCGAATCCTAGGATGCGTCCGCTGGCCCGCTCGATCGCGCCAAGGTCTTCGTCCCTCTTCTCTGTCCTGAAGGAATTCGCCATGGCACCGCTTCGCGACCCCGCTCGTCGCCGTCTGCTCAAGACTTCGCTCATCGCCGGCGGCCTGTCCGCTGGCGGCCTGCTGTCGATCGACGCCATGGCGCAGGGCAAGACGCGCATCAACATGCAGCTCGGCTGGATCACCGGCGGCAACCAGATCGGCGAGGTGGTCGCCAAGCGCATGGGGTTCTACGAGCAGGAAGGCATCGACTTCGCGATCCAGCCCGGCGGTCCGAACATCGACGGCGTCGCGATCGTGGCGTCCGGCCGGCACGAGGTCGGCCAGGTGTCGTCGAGCCCGTCGGTGATGCTGGCGGTGTCGCAGGGCCTGCCGATCAAGTGCTTTGCCGTCGGCGCGCAGAAGCACCCTTTCACCTTCTTCTCGCTCGAGAAGAACCCGGTGCGCAAGCCTGCCGACCTGGCCGGCAAGAAGGTCGGGCTGCCGTCGACTTCGGTGATCCTGCTGCGCGCGCTGCTGGCGCAGAACAAGATCCCCGAGAAGGACGTGACCATCGTGCCGATGGGCGCCGACATGTCGCCGCTGCTCACCGGGCAGGTCGACGTGGTGACCGGCTGGCTCACCAACACCACCGCGCTCAAGGTGCTCGGCAAGGACCGCGTCGACATGCCGCTGTGGGACGCCGGCGTGCGCCTTTACGCGCTGCCTTACTACGCCACGGTCGAGACGCTGCAGTCCAAGCCGAAGGTGATCGAGGCCTTCCTGCGGGCCAGCGCACGCGGCTGGCACCATGCGCGCGCCAACCGCGACCAGGCGGTCGACATGCTGGTCAAGGAGTACCCGAACCTGAAGGCGGAGGACGAGCGTGTCGCGCTCGACGTGATGCTCGACTACAGCTTCGGCGGCCAGGCGGCGACCCAGGGCTGGGGCAGCATGGACCCGGCCGTCTGGAAGGAACAGGTCGACATGTACGCGCAACTCGGCCAGTTCACCGCGCGCACGCCGAAGGTGGACGACCTGATCTGGCTCGACGCGCTGAAGGCGACCGCCGCCGCGCGCGCCGCGAAGGGCTGAAGCCATGACCGCCGCGAGCACCGCCGCACCAGCGATCAGTTGTCGCGACATCGGCGTGCGCTTCTTCACCGAGCGCCGCGACGTGACCGCGATCAAGGCGCTCGACCTGGACGTGCACCAGGGCGAATTCCTCACGCTGCTCGGGCCGTCGGGCTGTGGCAAGTCGACGCTGCTGCGCGTGGTGGCCGACCTGCAGCCGCCGAGCAAGGGCAGCATCCGCGTGCTGTCGGTCGCGCCCGATGCGGCGCGCGCCAACCGCGACATCGGCTTCGTGTTCCAGGACGCGGCGCTGCTGCCCTGGCGCACTGCGCTGCAGAACGTCGAGCTGCCGCTGCAGGTCGGCGGCGGTGCGGGCCGCAAGGGCCGGCGCAGCCCGATGGAACTGCTGGAGCTGGTCGGCCTGAAGGACCGCGCGAACGCCTATCCGCATGAACTGTCGGGCGGCCAGCGGCAGCGCGTGTCGATCGCGCGGGCGCTGGTCTGCGACCCGAAGATCCTGCTGATGGACGAGCCTTTCGGCGCGCTCGACGAGATCACGCGCGACCGGCTCAATGTCGAGATCCGCCGGGTCTGGAAGGAAACCGGCGTGACCATCCTGTTCGTCACCCACAGCATCCACGAGGCCGCCTTTCTCGGCCAGCGCGTGCTGATGCTGGCCGCCAACCCGGGCCGGGTGCGCGAGATCGTGCCGGTCGACCTGCCCGACGAGCGAGCGCTCGAACTGCGCGAGACGCCGGCCTTCGTGCAGCTCACGTCGCATCTGCGGCGCGTGCTCGAAAGCTGCTGAGGACGCCATGAACACACGTTCCATCGACATCGTCGACGTTCCCAAGGTAGCCGCCTCCGCGCCCGGTGCGCTCTCGAATGCCGAAGCGGCCGGCGACCCCGAATACCTCGCGTGGTCGGCCGCGCGCCGGCGCCGACTGATGCGCCGACGCGTGCTGCCGGTGCTCGGCATCGGCGGCCTGCTGCTGCTGTGGTGGGCGGCCATCACGGTCTTCAACGTCAAGCCCTTCATCGCGCCGTCGCCGATCGCGGTGCTGCAGACGCTGATGGACAAGCGCGCGGTGCTGTTCGACAACCTCTGGCCGACCGCGCTGGAGGCGGCCGGCGGCTTCATGCTCGGCAACCTCGCGGCCATCGTGGTGGCGACGGTCTTCATCCACAACAAGACGATCGCCGACATCTTCTTCCCGGTGGTGCTGGCCTTCAACGCGGTGCCGCTGGTCGCCAAGGCGCCGGTGCTGGTGCTGCTGATGGGCAACGGCATGGAGCCGAAGATCACGATCGCCGCGCTGGTCTGCTTCTTCCCGACGCTGGTGAACATGGTGCGCGGGCTGGAGTCGGTCAACCCGCAGGCGATGGAGCTGATGCGCGTGTTATCGGCCAGCAAGACCGAGATCTTCTTCCGGCTGCGGCTGCTGAATGCGCTGCCCTACCTGTTCTCGGCGCTGCGCATCGCGGCCTCGATGTGCGTGATCGGCGCGGTCGTCGGCGAATGGGTCGGCTCCACCGTGGGCATCGGCGCGCTGATCCTGCAGGCCACCTTCAACTTCGACTCGCCGCTGCTCTACGCCGCGATCGTCATGAGCGCCAGCCTGTCGGGCGCGTTCTTCCTGCTCGTGACGCTGGCCGAGCGCTGGTTCATTCGCTGGCAGCCGGAAGGCGTGCATTGAGCACGCGCCGGCGCCCTTTATTCATATCGATCAGACCGATCACAAGGAGATGGCGATGAGCCGAATTGGAGACTGGATGCAGGAATCCGCGCGCGACGTGCGCGTGGCCGCCGAGGCCGACGTGGTGGTCGTCGGCGGCGGCCCCGCCGGCCAGGCCGCGGCGCTGGCCGCCGCGCGCAACGGTGCGAGCACCATCCTGCTGGAGCGCTACAACCACCTGGGCGGACTCGCCTCGGGCGGCATGGTGCTGGTGCTGGACGACATGTGGGACAACCACCTGCAGGAGATTTCGGTGCGCGGCGTCTGCATGGACATGATCGAGCGCATGGCCGCGCTCGGCCTGGCCGAGTATCCCAAGCAGCACGAATGGGGCAGCCTGCCCGAATCGGTGCGCCGCTGGCGCCGCTGGGGCACCTACGACTTCCACAGCCGCGCCAAGCCGCAGCCGACCTGCTTCGCCGCGGCCTTCGACCCCGACGCCTGGAAGCGCGTGTCGCTCGAATCGGTGCAGCGTGCCGGCGTCCAGCTGCGCCTGCATTCGTGGTTCTCGCGCACGCTGGTGGAAGACG
>JAZKDL010000589.1:19703-20224 GCA_040387575.1 Pseudomonadota bacterium | reverse complement strand
TCCTGCATTGGCTCATCGCCTTGCTCATGGCGGTCAATATCGCGCTGATCCTGCTCGTCGATCGCTTCCCGGAGGACTGGATCCGCCCGGCGATCGACACCCACAAATCGCTCGGCATCACGGTGCTGGGGCTGGTGCTGTTGCGCATCCTGTGGCGCTTCACGCACCGGCCGCCCGCGATGCCGCCGTCCTACGGTCGGCTGGAACGCTTCGGCGCGCATGCGGCACATCTCGGCCTGTACCTGCTGATGCTGTTGCTGCCGCTGTCGGGCTGGATGCACGACTCGGCCTGGAAGGACGCGGCGACCCATCCGATGCAGCTGTTCGGCGTCGTGCCGTGGCCGCGCATCGGCTGGATCATGAACATCGCGCCCGACACCAAGGAAATGCTGCACGACGCCTTCGGCCTGCTGCACGAATGGGCGGGTTACGTGCTGTATGGGCTGTTCGCGCTGCACGTGCTGGGCGCGCTCAAGCACCAGTGGATCGACCGTGACGGCCTGTTCTGGCGCATCTGGCCG
>JAZKDL010000589.1:0-19693 GCA_040387575.1 Pseudomonadota bacterium | reverse complement strand
CGACAAGGAGCGCGAGTTGCAGCGGATGCTGCCCTGAGTCGCTGGCGACCCGGCGGGCGGGACGCCGGCGTCAGTGGAAGAACGACCGGAATGCCGACCCGAGCGCCACGACCCACAGTGCGACGCTGCAGACATAACCCACCGCGAGGATGCCGCGCTGCTTGTTCGTCGGCTTTTCCTGGACGGGACGGTAGGCTGTAGAAGAAACGGATGAACGTTGCAACATTCACAAATGCTAACAATGTTGTAACGATTGGCCAAGCTGTCAGCAAATAACCCAGTGCAACGTAGGAGAAATCTGACATCGCTGGCGTTTTGACATTCCCTGTCTGCCGGAAAATCTGCGAAGCATGAATTCTTCTTCCCTGCCTTCCTCCTTGTTTTCCGCGCTCTCCGAAGACGATGCGCACGCCGTCATCGCCGGTGTCGATGCGCTGTCGACGCACCATGACGCAGTGCACGAAGCCACAGGCACGCGTGTCCGCTGGCGCCGTTTCGGCCCGCGCGATGCAACGTCGGCACCACATGCGCCGAATCCACCGCTGGTGCTGCTGCACGGCGGCCACGGCAGCTGGATGCACTGGCTGCGCAATGTCGAAGCGTTGTCCGCAAAGCACACGCTGTGGGTGCCCGACATGCCTGGCTTCCACGACTCCGACGTGCCACCGCTCGCCGTGCCGGGCGAGGCGCCGCTCGACCCGCTGTTGGCCGCGCTCGGCGGCACGCTCGACCAGTTGATCGGCGCCGGCACGCCGATCGATCTGGCCGGCTTTTCCTTCGGCGGCCTGACCGCCGCCCGCTTCGCGCTGCGGCGTGGCGCCATCCGCCGCATCGCACTGCTCGGCAGCGGTGGGCACGGCACCTTGCGCCGTTTGAGAGTCGACATGATCAACTGGCGCGCCGCACCCGATCGCGCGGCCGAAGTCGCCGCGCTGCGCCACAACCTGGCCGCCTTGATGCTGCATGACGAAGCCGCCATCGACGCGCTGGCCTTCACGATCCACGACATCTCGTGCCACGGCACGCGCTATCGCAGCAAGGAGGTGTCGCAAGGCGGCGGGCTGGAAGACGCGCTCGACACGATGGACGCGCGAGGCGTGCCGCAATTGCTGCTGTGGGGCGAATTCGACGTCACGGCCGACCCGCGTCCGCTGGTCGCGAGCCTGACGGCCGGTCACCCGCTGCGGGAAGGCGTCGTGGTCGACGGCGCCGGGCACTGGGCGCAGTTCGAGCGCGCGGAAGAAACGAACCGGGCGCTGCTGCGCTTCTTCGGCGCCTGAAGCACTCACGTTGGCGCCGGCACTTGCGCCGCCGGCCTGGCGTCAGCGCTCGTCGCCCAGCCCGATCGGCGCTGGCAGCACGTTGACGATGCGCGTGAAGAGCGCGCGGTAATCGGCCTCGGGCGGGTGGCCGGTCAGCGGGTCGCGGTTGGCTTCGAAGGCGCGGTCGAGTTCTTCCCAGTCGGCCTCGGTCAGCACCCGCTCGGCCAGCGGCAGGATCTCCTTTTCTTCCAGCGCCATGTGCGCAAGGTAGAACTCGACGTAGCGCTCCACCGCCTGCTCGAAGGCTTCGCGGCGCGGCTCGCCGATCATCTCGAAGGCCAGCAGTGCGTGCTCGACGTTGCGGATCTTCCGCTCGCCGCGCGCATGGTCGTCGTCGAGCCGGTCGAGCAGCTCGCGCGACACCGGCGTGCGGGCGCGCAGCTTCGGGAAGAGCAGCTCCGATTCCTTGCGGTGATGGCGCTTCTCGGGGAATTCGTCGACGTAGAACAGCATGGCGCGCAGCACGCCGAAGTCGGGCAGCGTGCCGCGTTGCCGATGCCGCGCCAGCAGCATCTCGATGGAACGCAGCATGGCGGACAGGGCTGCGTGTTCCTGGCGAATGATCTGGGCGGCGGCGTGCGTGCGCATGGTGAACCTGGCAGGTGGTGGGCGTGCCGGCAGGATGTCAGGTGGGTCGCAGCGGCGTGTTGATGCAGCGCAATCACAGGGCGATTTGCCCAAAAGCAAAATACTGGATAAAAATACAGTAAATTGTGAACTGCCCATGGCCCTCCCTCTGATTTCCTCGTCTTTCGTCTCCGCACAGCACAACGTCTGGCGCGGCGACGAGCTGGGCGTGGCCGACATGCAGGTCATGGGCACCGGCCATGCGGCACTCGATGCCGAACTGCCTGGCGGCGGCTGGCCGGTGGGCGCCATGACGGAACTGCTGCAGTCGCGGCCCGAGGCGCATGTGTGGCAATTGCTGCTGCCGGCGCTGGCGCAGGCGGTGGCGCAGGGCACGGGGCCGGTGGCGTTGATCGGCGCACCTTTCGAGCCTTTCGGTCCGGCGCTGGCCGCGCACGGCCTGCCGGTCGAGGCGCTGATGTGGATCCGCAGCGACGCGGCGCCAGCGCGCCTGTGGGCCTGCGAACAGGCGTTGCGCTGCGCCGACGTGGCGGCCGTGCTGGCCTGGCTGCCGCAGGCGCGCGCGGGCGAGTTGCGCCGGCTGCAGCTGGCGGCTGCCCAGCACGAGGCGCTGCTGTTCGTGTTCCGGCCTGAGCACGTCGCGCTGTCGGCCTCGCCGGCCCGGCTGCGGCTGCAGCTCGAAGCCTGCAAGGACGCCGAGAGCGCCGGCCAGATGGACGTCCGCATCCTCAAGCGCCGCGGCCCGCCGCTCGCCGCGCCCGTGCAGTTGCCGGCGCGCAGCCAGCGCATGTCGATGCTGCTGGCGGCCAGCCAGTTGCGGCGCAAGGCGCGCAGGCAGGAAGAGGGCAGCGCGCCACCGCCCGCGCTGGCGTCCGCCACGGTGGTGCGCATCGATGCGTGGAAAGGAGGTGCCCGTGCAATTGCAAATGCAATGGATCGCGTTGCGGTGGGTGCCTGAGGACGGCCACGCGCTGCCGTCGCCCGAGGCGCTCGGCTGGTGGGCGCTGCAATACACGCCGCGCGTCTGCTGGGTCGACGAGGCGCTGCTGATCGAAGTCTCCGCCTGCGAGCGGCTCTGGGGCGGCCGGCTGTCGCTGATGCGGCAACTGGCGGCCACCAGCCCCGAAGGATGCGATCTGAAGCAGGCCCGCGGCCCGACCAGCCTGGTGGCGCTGGCGCGGCTGCGCCTGTTCGCGCGCGACCGGAGGCCGCCCGTCGACATGCTCGCCGACTTGCCGCTCGACACGCTGACGGCCGCGCGCGATCACCTCGACGTGCTCGCGCACCTGGGTTGCCGAACCTGGGGCGAGGTGGCGGCGCTGCCGCGTGCCGGCCTGGCGCGGCGCTTCGGCGCGGCCCTGCGCGACGCGCTCGACCTGGCCTTTGGTCTGCGCCCGGAAAGCCACGAATGGCTCACGCTGCCCGACCTGTTCGACCAGAAGCTCGAGCTTCCCGCGCTGGCCGAGGGCGCGCCCGAACTCATGTGGTCGGCCAACCGCCTGCTGGCCGCCTTGCAGATCTGGCTGCGCGCGCGGCAGCGCGGCGTGCTGTCGATGGAGCTGCAGTGGACGCTCGACCTCAAGCGCTACAACGGCGTCGACCTGCCGCCGAACCAGTCCATCACCGTGCGCACCGCCGAGCCCACGCAGGACATGTCGCACCTGCGCCGCCTGCTGAGCGAGCGGCTCGCGCTCACCACGCTGGCCGCGCCCGCGAGCTGGTTGCGCCTGCGCACTGTCGACACCACGCCCTGGGCCGGCGCCAGCACCAGCTTTCTGCCCGAAGACAACCGCAAGGGCGATCGGCTGCACGAGCTGGTGGAGCGGCTCAGCGTGCGGCTGGGCGCCCAGCAGGTGCTGCGTGCGGCCGCGGGCGCCGACCATCGGCCCGAGGCCATGCAGCATTGGGCGCCGGCCTTGCACGGCGTGTCGGCTGGCGCGGGCAAGGCGCCGTCCGCTGCGCAAGCCACCGCATCGCAGGCCGCCGCATTGCAAGCCTCTGCCAAGGCCGGTGCCGGCCTGCATCCGACCTGGCTGCTGCGCGAACCGCTGCCGCTCGAAATGCACGACGGGCAGCCCTGCTACGGCGGTCCGCTGCGCCGGCTGGTCGGCCCGCAGCGGGTCGAGACCGGCTGGTGGGGCGACAGCCGCGACGGCGGCCAGCCGGACGTGCGCGACTACTACATCGCCCAGAGTCCCAGCGCCGGCCTGTTGTGGGTGTTCCGCGAACGCCGGCCGGTGCCGCTTGCCGACGGCGCATCCCCGCGCTGGTTCCTGCAGGGGCTGTATGCCTGAACTCAGCGACAAGCAGGCACGGGCGCGGCAGGCGGCACGGCTGCACGTGTTGCCGCAGCGCACACCCGAACCCGCACGCGAACCCGCTGCCGAGCGCGACCTGCCGGACTATGCGGAACTGCACTGCCTGACGAACTACAGCTTCCAGCGCGGCGCTTCGTCGCCGGCCGAACTGGTGGCGCGTGCTTATCAGCTGGGCTACAAGGCGCTGGCGATCACCGACGAGTGTTCGGTGGCGGGCATCGTGCGGGCGCATGTCTGCTTGCGCGAAGAGAAAGAAGCGCTGAAGGCAGAACGCGAGAAGCATCCCGAACTGCCGTTGCAGCCGGTCGAGGAATTCCGCGTCCTCTACGGCAGCGAGTTCCGCTTCGAGCGCTTCAAGCTGGTGGTGATCGCGCACGACTTCGAGGGCTGGGGCAACCTCTGCGAATTCATCACCGCGGCCCGCAGCGCAGCGCCCAAGGGGGACTACCAGGTGAGCTGGGAAGACAGCAGCATCAGCGACGTGGCTTCGCTGCAGCGCTGCGAGATCCTGTTCGTGCCGCACCGCGCGCCGGGCGCCGACATCGACATCGCGGCGCTGTGCATCGACCTCGACGCGGCGGCTGCGCTTTATGGCGAGCATCTCTGGCTGGCCGTCGAACTGCTCAACGAGATGGACGATGACCTGTGGCTGCTCACGCTGCAGCAGGCGAGCGCGCAGACCGGCGTGCGCTTGATCGCTTCGGGCGACGTGCACATGCACCTGCGCTCGCGCAAGCCGCTGCACGACGTGATCACGGCCGTGCGCGAAGGCCGCACGGTGGCGGAATGCGGCTTCGCCCTGCAGTCCAACGCCGAGCGGCATCTGCGCTCGCGCCTGCGGCTGGCCTCGCTGTTCCCGGCCGAGTTGCTGGCCAACACGCTGGTGGTGATGGCGCGATGCCGCTTCGATCCGGGGCAGATCGAGGACGAATACAAATACCCGCGAGAACTGATCGGTGAGGGCGAAACGCCCGCCCAGACGCTGACACGCAAGACCTGGGCGGGTGCGCACAAGCGCTATCCGGCGCACAAGTACCCGGGCGGCATTCCGGACGCGGTGCGGACCAAGGTGCAGCAAGAGCTCGACCTGATCATCGAGCTGGAATACGAGATGTTCTTCCTGACCGTGGAGGACATCGTGGACTTCGCGAACCAGCAGAAGATCCTCTGCCAGGGCCGCGGCTCCTCGGCCAATTCGGCGGTCTGCTACTGCCTCGGCATCACCGCGATCAACCCCGAGACCGGCAACCTGCTGTTCGAGCGCTTCCTGAGCCGGGCGCGCAAGGAGCCGCCCGACATCGACGTCGACTTCGAGCACCAGCGGCGCGAAGACGTCATCCAGTACATCTACAAGAAGTACGGCCGCGACCGCGCCGCCATCGCCGCGGTCGTGATCTGCTACCGCTCCCGCAGTGCGCTGCGCGACGTGGGCAAGGCGCTCGGCGTGGCCGACAGGCTGATCGACGAGTTCGCGAAAGACCACTACTGGTTCGACGACGAGATCCTGCAGCAGCGGCTCGAAGAAGCGATGCAGCGTGCCGGCGTGCGCGAAGACCCACTGCGCATCGCGCAATGGCTGGAACTGGCGCACGACCTCAAGGGCTTTCCGCGCCACCTGAGCCAGCACGTCGGCGGCTTCGTGCTCACCGAGGCCAAGCTCACGCGGCTGGTGCCGATCGAGAAGGCGTCGATGAAGGACCGCTCGGTCATCCAGTGGGAGAAGGACGACCTCGAGGCCATGGGCATGCTCAAGGTCGATGTGCTCGCGCTCGGCATGCTGAGCGCCATCCAGCGCGGGCTCGGCTTCGTCAACGGCTGGCGCGGCAGCGCGGTGCAAATGCACGAAGCCGTGCCCGCCGATGACGACGCGGTGTACGACATGATCTGCGACGCCGACACCGTCGGCGTGTTCCAGATCGAGAGCCGCGCCCAGATGTCGATGCTGCCGCGACTGAAGCCGCGTGAGTACTACGACCTGGTCGTCGAGGTCGCGATCGTGCGGCCCGGGCCGATCCAGGGCGGCATGGTGCATCCGTACCTGAAGAACCGTGAGAAGAAGCGGCGCGGGGAAGAGATCGACAACCCCTATCCGGCGCTGGACGATGCGTTGAAGCGGACGCTCGGCGTGCCGATCTTCCAGGAGCAGGTGATGCAGATCGCGATGATCGCGGCCGGCTTCTCCGCCGAGCAGGCCGATCGCCTGCGCCGCGCGATGGCCGCCTGGAAGCGCAGCGGCGGCATCGACAAGTTCAAGGAGCCGCTGACCACCGGCATGAAGGAGCATGGCTACGACCCCGACTTCTGCGAAGCGATCTTCAAGCAGATGGAAGGCTTCGGCGAATACGGCTTTCCTGAAAGCCACGCGGCCAGCTTCGCGATCCTGGTGCTGGTGAGTTGCTGGCTCAAGTTCCACGAGCCAGCCTGCTTTCTGGCGGCCATGCTCGACTCGCAGCCGATGGGCTTCTACACGCCCTCGCAGCTGGTGCAGGACGCGCGGCGCCATGGCGTCGAGGTGCGGCCGGTCGACGTGACGGTGAGCGATTTCGAGAGCACGCTGGAGCCGCGCGCAGCCGATGCGCCGAGCGTGCCGCCGGGTACCGACGCGCGCTATGCCGATCGCCAGGGACGGCCCGGCCAGCCGGCGGTGCGGCTGGGTTTGAACCGCATCGCGAGCCTCAGCAAGATCGGCGTGAAGCGCCTGCTCGCGGCCCGCGCACAGGCGCCGTTCACCAGCACCGAAGACCTCGCGGTGCGCGCCGATCTCGACGGCAAGGACATGGCGGCGCTGGCCGCCGCCGATGCGCTGATGACGCTGTCGGGCCACCGGCGCCAGCAGGTCTGGGACGCGACAGCCCAGCGCCGCGCGCCGGCGCTGCTGAAGGGCGTGCCGATCCATGAACGTGCGCTGCAATTGCCCGAGGCACCCGAGGGCGAAGAGATCGTCGGCGACTTCGCGTCGCTCGGCCTCACGCTGCGCCGGCATCCGCTGGCGCTGCTGCGCCCGCGCCTGAGCCGGCTCAAGCTGCTGAGCGCGGAAGAACTGCGCGACATGCCGCACGGCCGCACCGTGCGCGCCTGCGGCATGGTCACCGTGCGCCAACGGCCCGGCACCGCCAAGAACACCATGTTCGTGACGCTCGAAGACGAGACGGGTACCGTCAACGTGATCGTCTGGAACCATGTGGCCGAGAAGTGGCGCGACCCGCTGCTCAAGTCGCACCTGCTCGCGGTGATGGGCACCTGGCAGCGCGACGTCGACAGCGGCGGCCAGGTGCGCCACCTGGTCGCCAGCGCCTTCAAGGACCTCACGCCCTGGCTCGGGCGGCTGGCCGAACGCAACAAGAGCCGGGATTTCCATTGACCGCTGCAGCATGGCTGCAGCCCACCTTTTCAAGGAAGAAAACGATGTCCAGGAAAGCGCGATATGTCTCGCCCGATCAACTGACGCTGTTCGAGCGCACCGCCGCAAAACGCCTCTTCATCGGGCTGCTGCCCGGGGCCGACGTGCAGTCCGGTTTTCATGCGCAGCAGAGTGCCTGGCAGCAGATGCCCGACAGCGCCGTGTTCACGCGGGCCGAGCGCCTCCACATGACGATGCACTTCCTCGGCGACGTCGATGGCGATGCGGTGCCGTCTCTCCAGTCCGCGCTCGCGGACGTCGAGATGGGCGACATCGCGCTCGACCTGCGCAAGCCCGAAGTCTGGGGCGTGGCCGTGGTGCGGCCCGACGACAACGAGCGGCTCGGTGCGCTGCGCGAACGCCTGTGCAAGCCCTTGCGCCGCATGGGCCTGCCGGTCAGCAAGAAGTGGACGCCGCACGTCACGCTGGCGCACAACACCGATGGCGCGGTGCCGCCCGCGGAAGTGCCGACGGTGCACTGGGCGCCGCGCGACTTCGCGCTGATCTGGTCGCGCTTCGAGCCCTCGGGGCGCGGGCACTACGAGGTGCTGGCGCGCTATCCGGCCATGGCGCCTTCGGCACCCACGAAAGCGCCATGCAGTCCGAGCGGCAGCGAATAGGGCAGCGTCGCCTGCGCCACCGGGCCGTCGCCGAGCGCATCGGCGGCGAAGCACGACAGCACCGTCTTGTTCTGCGCGAGGTCCAGCACGGTCCCGAGAATCCAGCCGGGACCGGTGCCGTCCGGCACGAACACATGCTCCTCGACCAGAGCCCGCGGCCCGTACCTGAAGCGTTGCGATGCCCCGGATTCGACGTCGGTGCGCGCGACCGCATTCCAGAACGGCAGGCCGTCGCGCAACTCCGTGGCATGCACCACGTGCCGGTGCCGCAGGCCGACCTTTCGCGGGTCCATGCGCGGGAATTCGGCGTCGATCGGTAGCTCGGACTGGGTCGCCCGGCCGGTGCCCAGGTTCAGGCGGGCGACCGTCAGGCGCGGGCCGGCGTCGCGCACCAGGCGGCCACGCATGACCTCTCGGGTGCTCGCGAGCACACTCGTTGCGTCGAGCGAACGCATGTAGTCGACATGGATCACGGTGCCGCTGGCGGTGTCTTCTTCCCATGCGTTGCCGAGGTGGAACAGAAAGCCGGCCGGCAGCGCGAGCGTCTGCTGCCGCTTCCAGTCCTTCTTGTCGATCACCAGCGCGCGCATGCCGAGTTCGGGGCGCCACACGTGCGCATCCAGAAAGCTCGAACCCGCCGCCTTGCGCTGCGCGTCGTACACCAGCGGCGGCATCAGGAACACGAGGTATCGCGGCGTCACCGCGAAGTCGTGAATCATCGGCAGATGGTCGACCGGCAATGCGTCGGCCCGGCGCAGCGTGCCATCGGCCGCGATCTCGTAGAGCACCAGCAGGCCGTTGCCAGAACTGACGCCGAAATTCCAGACCGTGCCGTCGGGATCGACCCGCGGATGCGCCGAGAAAGGCACGCCCGCGAGGTCGGCGCGCCAGGTCTTGAGGCCGCGTGTCTCCAGCGTGCGCGGGTCCAGCCGGGTGGCCGAGCCGCCTTCCCACAGCGCGAGCAATTCGCCGCCGATCGGCAGCACGCTGATGTTCGCCACGTTCATGCTGTCGGGAGAGGTCACGGGCTCGATGCCCGGGAAGGTCGTGCCGAAGCCCTCCGTCAGCCGGCGCCCGGCGCGCACCTCGGCCACGCGTTTGGCGGTTGCCACATAGCGGCCTTGATGGTGGACCTGGTTGCCCGCGATGACGAAGCGATGCGCCATGCCATCGCCGTCGAACCAATGGTGATAGCGCTCGCGGCCGAGGTCGTGGCCGGCCGGGCCGATGCGCAATAGCGTGCCTGCGACCGCATCGGGGAAACGTCCGCGGACCGTGGCAGCCGTCAATGGCAGGTCGTCGGGCAGCGTGGTGAAGGCCGGCTTCCAGGGCGCGGTCGACGACTGGAATTCGGCTTGCCAATTTTCAGCAGCCTCGGGGGCGTCGGCGCGCGCCCAGAGCGGCAACAGGAAAGGCGCGCTGCCGGCAACGGCCAGCCGGCGCAGGAGTTCACGGCGGTCCATGGTCTGGTTTCTCCGCTCAGTGCAGGCGGAATGCGATGCTGGCGTCGGCGTCCAGCGGCACGGCGGCGGCATCGAACCCGGGCGGGCCCATGCGGCCCTTGGCATCGTTCGAGAAGCCGTAGCGCTCGGTCGGCAGGCCGACCAGGTTCGTGTCGAGCTTGCCGTTGCCGTTCTCGTCGGCGAAGGACTTGAGCACGTAGCGCCCGGCCGGCAGGCCGATGAACACCAGCTGGCCCGCGCCGTCGCGCAGCGGCAGCGTCTGCGAAGCCAGCGGCTTGTCGGCGGCCAAGGACTCGGGCGTGTCGAACAGCGCCACATAGAGCGTGGCCGGCGTCGCCGGGCCATCGCTCACGGTGACGCGAAGATCGGCGGCGCTGGCCGCCAGCGGAAGCAGCAGCATCGCCGCAATGGCGGTCAGTGCACGGGAAGGATTCATGTCGAGGCTCCGTCGGAAGTGGAGCCCCGACGGTCTCGCGAAGCGCTCGACGTAGCCAGCGGGAAGCGACGGAATGCCTCAGGCCGTCGCGAAGTGCGGGAAGTGCGCGACAGGCGTATCGGTCCGCTCAGTGCGGAGCGATGTCGGCGGCGGCCCGGTCTCGCTGTACCGGCACCAGCGGATCGAGAATGGCATGGGCGATCAAGAGGCATTCCCAGAAAGATTTTCTGAATGCCCGAGCCTCGATGTGGTTGAACTCCACTTGATTTCGGCCGAGGTCTCCACGCGAACCGGCCGTCCTTCGTATTCGGTGATCTCGCAGTTGGGATCCGTCAAGGGCGCACCGACCACGACGTCGATCTCTCCTGTGGGCAACTGCAGCTTGATGAATTCGGCATTCACCTCGTATTCGCTGGTGAGGTCTTCGGCCGGGCCACCGAGGCGTCGCAATGTTGGCATCGACGTGCCGGCTGCACCGTCCGGATTCAGAAATGCGATCGACAAAGAATTTTTTTCGACTTTCTTCAAATCAATCAGTACTTGATCGTCACTCCCGCCTTCACCCCGTTGTTCTCCTTGCCGTCCGATTGCACGCCTGCCGAGAACGACGTGTTGCCGCCGGTGCTCGCTCCCAGCGAATAGGTCGGCTTGGGTGTGCCGGTGTCGACACCCGCATAGGCACCGCTGCCGTCTTTGCGCTGTACGCCCATGACCGCGCCCTTGGTGTTGACGGAATCCTCGGTCGATGCCACGTTGGGCTGCACATAGATGCTGCCGCTGTCGTTGCTTTCGAGCGGTACCTTGACCGGGTCGGTGGCCATCGCGGCGCCGCACCAGGCAGCGAGGCCGAACACGGCGCTGGCGCAAAAACGGTGGCGATCGAAGCTTGTGAAATAACCCATGCACGCAGTGCAACATGGCTGCCGGCGCAGGCACGTCGGACATCGGCGCGGACGACTGTCCCGCGTCGGTTTTGCCTTTTGTCGCGCTTCTCGCTTTCTGAAACTCTTCGGGCCACAGGCGCCATGCCGCGCACCGCGTTGGATCGCTTCCGACGTTTCCCGGTGCGTGGCCGGGCGTCCGGCGCACCAGGACTGGCATACCGAGTACTGCAAATCTTGCATACAAGTGGCATGGAATCTGCTGTGCAAGAAGAATGGCCAATTCTTCCGACATCAGCGATCGCATCATCGAGGCCGTGCTGGCCAAGAAGCTGCTGCCGGGCGCCCGGCTCGGCGAGCTGCCGCTGGCACTGCTGTTCGACTGCAGCCGCACCATCGTGCGCGAAGCGCTCACCCGGCTGGCCGCGCGCGGCATCGTCACCGTCAGCGCGCGTCGTGGCTGGTACCTGATCGAGCCGACCGAGGACGATGCGCGCGAGGCCTTCGAGGCCCGCGAGGTGATCGAGACCGGGCTGATCCGCAAGGCCAAGGGCATCGACGCCACCGGCATGAAGCGGCTGCGCGACCACATGGCGCGCCAGCGCGGCGCGATCGATGCCGGCGACGTCGGCCTGCGCAGCTTTCTGCTCGGCGACTTCCACGTCTGCCTGGCCGACTGCCTGGGCAACGGACTGCTGGCCGACACGCTGCGCGACTTCACGGCGCGCACCACGCTCACCGCGATGCGCTACCAGTCGGACCGCGACGCCGCCAAGTCCTGCGCCGAGCATGCGCAGATCGTCGACGCACTGGGCGCCGGCGACCTGGCGCTCGCCGAGCAGCTGATGGCGCTGCACCTCAGCACCTGGCAGTCGAAGCTGCCGATCCCTGAGGAGAACGATCCGCTCGAGCAGCTGCGCAACGCGCTGCAGCCGCTCGACAACGCCGCGCCGAACTCGCATGCCAGTTCGGCTTCGGCTCCCGCCGCAAAACGCATCCGCAAATCCCGTCCCGCACTTCCTGTCACTGTCACTTCCACTTCCATCTGATCCACGGAGAGTTCCCATGCGCATCCAGAAACGCCACTTCATCACCGCCATCGCCGCCGCCTGCACCCTGTGCGCGGTGGGCGCCGCCCAGGCCCAGAACGCACTCGACGACGTGCTGAAGGCCAAGCTCATCAAGATCGCGATCCCGACCGACTTCCCGCCCTACGGCTTCGTCGGCAACGACATGGCGCCGCAAGGCCTGGACATCGACACGGCGCGCTACATCGCCGGCAAGCTGGGCGTGAAGGTCGAGTTGGTGCCTGTCACCACGGCCAACCGCATTCCGTACCTGCAGACCAAGAAGGTCGACCTCGTGATCTCGACGCTCGGCAAGAACCCGGAGCGCGAGAAGGTGATCGATTTCTCGGTGGCGTATTCGCCGTTCTTCATCGGCGTGTTCGGCCCGAAGACCATCGCGCTCAAGACGCCGGCCGACCTGGCCGGCAAGTCGATCGGCGTGACACGCGGCTCGGTCGACGACATGGAGCTGACCAAGGTCGCGCCGCCGGCCGCCGAGATGCGCCGCTTCGAGGACAACACGTCGACCATCTCGGCTTACGTGGCCGGCCAGACGCAGCTGGTCGCGACCAGCGCGCAGGTCGCCAGCACCATGATGACCAAGAACCCGCAGATGGGCACCGAGTTCAAGTTCGTGCTGAAGGACTCGCCGAACTTCGTCGGCCTGGCGAAGGGTGAGGACAAGCTGCGCGCCAAGGTCAACGAGATCCTGCTGGCGGCGAAGAAGGGCGGCGACCTCGACAAGATGGCCGTCAAGTGGCTGGGCCGTCCGACCGGTGACCTGCCTGAATAAGCCGGGGCCGATGGCGACCGATGCACCTGATGCAACCGATGCACCTGATATGACCGATGCGCCCGACGTTTCGGGCTCACCCGATGCGCTCTGGCGCCTGTCGGCGTCCGAACTCGTCCGCGGTTTCCGCGCGGGCAGCTTCACGCCGGTCGATGCACTCGACGCCTGCCTTGCGCGGGCCGAGGCGTGCGAACCGGCGCTGAACGCCATGGTGTGCTTCGACCGCGATGGCGCTCATCGCGCGGCCGAAGCCAGTCGTGCGCGTTGGGCGGTGGGCCAGCCGCTCGGTCCGCTCGACGGCGTGCCGATGACGGTGAAGGACAACCTGCATGTCGCCGGCCCGCCGACGGCATGGGGCAGCCGTCTGCTGCGCGACGTCGTGCCTGCTTTCGACGAGCTGCCGGTGAAGCGTGTGCGCGCAGCCGGCGCCGTGCTGTTCGGCAAGACCAACCTGCCCGAATTCGCAATGCAGGGCGTGACGATCAACGCGCTGACCGGCACGACGCGCAACCCCTGGAACGTGGCGCTCACACCGGGCGGCTCGTCCGGTGGCGCCGCCGCTGCGGTGGCGGCCGGCTACGGGCCGCTGGCGCTCGCCACCGATGGCGGCGGATCGATCCGCCGGCCGGCATCGCATTGCGGCCTGGTCGGCTTCAAGCCGTCGATGGGCATGGTGCCGCGCGGTGGCGGGTTGCCCGACATCTTTCTCGACTACGAAGTGGCGGGCGGCATCGGCCGCAGCGTGAACGACGTGCGCATGCTGACCGGCGTGCTGGCCGGCGCGCCGCTGATCGCTTCACCGCCGCAGGCTGCGCGCATTCTTTTCGTGCCGCGCTTCGGCGCGCATCCGGTCGATGCCGGCATTGCGGCGCAGGTGCGCGTGGCTGCCGAACGTTTCGAGGCGCTCGGCCATCGAGTGGAAGAGGCGTCGTCCTTCGACCTCGCGGAAGAGGTCAATGCGATGTGGCCGCTGCTCTCGGCGATTGGGCTGGCCTGGATGTTCGAAAGCGCCGACACCTGGCCCGGCCTCGGCTGGCATGACGGGCAGGCGCCCGATGCGGGCCTGTGCGGCGATGCCGCCCGTGGTGCCCTGGCGCAGGGCCGTGCGGCGGTTGGCGCATCGCTGTTCGACGTGCTCGCCGCGGTGCAGCGGATGCGGCAGGCGCTCGATGCGCTGTTCGCCGTGCACGACTTCATCCTCACACCGGCCACGGCTGCCTTGCCCTGGCCGGCGGCGCAGACGCACCCGGAGACCATCGATGGCCAAGCCGTCGGGCCGCGCGGGCATGCGGTGTTCACCGCGTTCGCGAACGCGGCCGGATTGCCGGCCATCGCGGTGCCTTGCGGCGAGGTGGACGGCCTGCCGACCGGCTTCCAGCTGGTCGGGCGCGCACGCACCGATGCGGCGGTGCTGGCGTTGGCGCGGCAGATCGAGCTGGCGTATCCGCGTGCGGCCCGATGGCCGGTGTTCGGCGCGTCGGTGCGCTGAACGAGCCAGCCGCGCCAGGCCTGGAGCCTTAAACGGAGGACACCAGCCGCAGCACACGCCCATCGGCGATGAACGATTCGCCGACCATCATGCGGAACACCGTGTCCGGCGCGAAGCGGGGCAGGGCGAGCGCGGGCGACAGGAACTCGATGCCGATGTCCTGCGCCTGGCCGCGCCGCATCGACTCGCCTGGCTGCACCACCCAGCGCGCCGTGAAGCCCTGGTTGTCGACCACCAGCGCGCAGCGGTATTGGCCTTCGGCCAGCGGCACGTCTTCCGATGGGAGTTGTGGCGGACGCAGCGTGAGCGACACCTGCAGTTGCGGCGCGAAGGGCGCGGCCGGGTCGAAGTCGGTGGCAGCAGTCGTGGACGGCAAGGCCGCCGGCGGCTTGCGGCGGATCTGCGCGACCAGCCACGCGATGATGTTGCCGACGATCGGTATCCACAGCAGCATCAGCAGCGTGCCGATGTCGCGCGTCGTGGTGCCGGGTGTGGCGCGCTGTCGAATGACCGCGCCGCAGACGGCCACGCAGAGCAGGATGATGACGATGAGCTTGCGCCGCGCCTGGATTTTGGTCATGAACGAGTGCGCCGGATGCCGCAAGAGCCTGTTGGGGCGCAGAGCTTAGCGCCCGCGGCGGCGTGGCTGCCGCCGAGCCTGCACGATCTTCAGGCTGCAGCCATGTCCTTGCGCACGATCACCTGTCCGCCGCGCGCGCCGGCATGCACGCCGTGCTGCCAGGTGACCACCCCGTTCACGATCACCGCGTCGATGCCCTCGGCCGGCCGCGTCGGCGTCTCGTAGTTGGCCGCGTCGCGCACCGTGGCGGCGTCGAAGATCACGATGTCCGCATGGTGGCCGGGCTTCAGCGCGCCGCGTTCGTGCAGGCCAAAGTTGCGCGCCGTCAGTC
Organism: Pseudomonadota bacterium; assembly: GCA_040387575.1. Taxonomy (GTDB): domain Bacteria; phylum Pseudomonadota; class Gammaproteobacteria; order Burkholderiales; family Burkholderiaceae_C; genus Variovorax. The sequence continues at coordinate 4,405 of JAZKDL010000589.1, read as the reverse complement.
CGGTCATCTTCCAGACCGCGGTCTCGAGCGGGAACAGCCCGACGTCGCGGCTGTAGTGGCCGAGCACGCGCGGAAAGGTGCCCCACAGCCGCGGATGCGGCTTGTCGCCCAGCGGAATGCCGTCGGAGCCGATCATGGTTTCGTCGAAGGCGAGCACGCGCTGCACGTCGTCCTCGTCCATCATGAAATAGATCGCGCTGCCGGGCTGCAGCCGCTTGGCGGCCTCTTCGCCCGACACGCCCCATTCGGCCGCGATGTCCTTCAGGTCGCGGCCCGCGCATTCGGGGTGCGGCTCGCTGCTGGCGATCAGCACGCGGCCGTCCATCATTCCGCGGTCGGTGCGGATCATGGTCGAGCCGGCGGTGTACGGGTAGCAATCCAGGCCGATGCACTGGTGCTTCATCGCTTCCTGGATGAAGGGCAGCGTCACCTTGGTCTTGCCGAAGTTCTGCACGTTCTGCACCTTGTGGTGCGACACCACGACCGGAATGTCGAGCGCGCGGCCGATGCTGAAGGTCTCTTCCAGCGCTTCCATCACCTTGTCGCCCTCGTCGCGCATGTGCGTCACGTACAGCGCCTTGCGCGCGGCGAGCGGCCGGCTCACTTCGATGATCTCTTCGGTGGTCGCCTTCACCGCGGGCGGGTAGAAGGTGCCGGTCGACAGGCCGATCGCGCCGGCCTGCATCGCCTCTTCGACCAGCGCCTGCATGGCGGCGATTTCGGCACCGGTCGCGACGCGGTCGAGGTCCTTGTCGCCCATCGTCACCGCGCGGATCGTCGAGTGGCCGATCATGGCCGCGACGTTGACCGACGAGGGCGTGGCGCGCAGCGCGTCGAGGTACGCGCGGAAGGTGGTGAAGCGGCCTTCGGCGGGCGTGTCGATCAGGCTCAGCGGCATCGGCAGGTCCATGTCGGTGCGCAGCGGCGCGGCGCTGATGCCGCAGTTGCCGGCGATCACCGTCGTCACGCCCTGCGAGACCTTGAAGGCCATCGCCGGCTGCGACAGCACGGCCTGGTCGTCGTGCGTGTGCGAGTCGATGAAGCCCGGCGCGACGATGCGGCCGGTGGCGTCGAGCACGCTGTCGGCGGTGTGGCCGGCCAGGTCGCCGACCGCGGCGATGCGGCCATCGATGACACCGACGTCGGCCGTGAAGCGCGGTGCCTTGGTGCCGTCGATGACGGTGCCGCCGGTGATGAGCAGGTCGTAGTGGGTTGCGGTCATGGGAATCCTTTGCTTGGGGCGGTGAGCGTGTTCAGCGGAAGTGGCAAGCCACCCAGTGCCCGCCGTTCGAATTCGAAGCGCGCTCGCTGAGCGCCGGGTCGTCGGTCTTGCAGATGGCTTGCGCCAGCGGGCAGCGCGTGTGAAAGCGGCAGCCCGACGGCGGGTTGGCCGGGCTCGGCGGATCGCCCTGCAACAGCATCCGCCTGGCCGGCGTGCGCGGGTTGGGCACCGGCACCGCCGACAGCAGGATCTCGGTGTACGGATGGCGCGGCGCCGAGAACAGCGTGTCGCGGTCGGCCACCTCCACGATGTGGCCCAGGTACATCACCGCCACGCGATGGCTGATGTGGCGCACCACCGCCAGGTCGTGCGCGACGAAGAGGTAGGCGATGCCGAACTCCGCCTGCAGGTCCATCAGCAGGTTCACCACCTGCGCCTGCACCGACACGTCCAGCGCCGACACCGGCTCGTCGCAGACGATCAGCTTCGGGTTCAATGCCAGCGCGCGCGCAATGCCCAGCCGCTGGCGCTGCCCGCCCGAGAACTCGTGCGGGAACTTCGTCACCGCCTCCGGCCGCAGCCCGACCTTGCTGAACAGCCAGCGCACGCGCTCCTTGCGCTCGGCCGCGGGCATCCCGAAATTCTTCAGCGGCTCGGCCACGATCTCGCCGGCCGCGAGCCGCGGGCTCAGCGACGCATACGGGTCCTGGAAGATGATCTGCACGTCGCGCCGGCGCAGCCGCATCTGCTCGGCGCTCAGCGTCGTCAGCTCCTCGCCGTCGAGCTGCACCGAGCCCGAGGTCGGCTCGATCAGCCGCATCACCGACTTGGCCGTGGTCGTCTTGCCGCAGCCCGATTCACCGACCAGCGACAGCGTCTCGCCGCGCGACACGTGGAAGGACACGCCGTCGACCGCCTGGATCGGCGGGCGCTGCTTTGCGAGCCAGCGCTTGGGCGAGATGTAGTGCTTCTTGAGGTTCTCGACCTTGAGCAGCGTGTTGGCGGGTGCGGTGTTGGACACGGTGTCGGACGCCTCGGAAGAAAGAACGGCGTTCATGCGGCGGTGGCCTCGAAGGTTGGCGCACCTGGGACGGCTGCGGCTGCTGCACCGGCGTCGGTCGGCGGCGAGAGATCGATCCGCTGCTCCTCCACCGCGAAGCACGCCACCACGTGGCTGCTGCCTTGATCGTTGCCTTGTCCCGTGCCATGTTCGGTCAATTGCGGCACCTCGCTGCGGCAGCGCGCATCCGCATACGCGCAGCGCGCCGCGAACGAACACCCGCGCCGCGGCTCCTGCGGCGACGGCACCAGTCCCGGAATCTCCGCCAGCCGTGCGGCGTGCGTGTTCATCGCCGGCATCGACGCCATCAGCGCGCGCGTATACGGATGCAGCGGCCGGTCGAACAGGTCCATCACGTCGGCCTCTTCCACCTTGCGGCCGGCGTACATCACGACCACGCGGTCGCAGCTCTCGGCGACCACGCCCAGGTCGTGCGTGATCATCACCACGCCCATGCCCAGCTCCTTCTGCAGGCGGCGGATCAGCTCCAGGATCTGCGCCTGGATCGTCACGTCCAGTGCGGTCGTCGGCTCGTCGGCGATCAGCACTTCCGGATTGCAGGCCAGGGCCAGCGCGATCATCACCCGCTGGCGCATGCCGCCCGAGAGCTGGTGCGGGTACTCGTGCACGCGGCGCTCGGGCTCGGGGATCTGCACGATGCGCAGCATCTCGACCGCGCGCGCCATCGCCTCGGCGCGGCTCGCCTTCTGGTGCAGCTGCACCGTCTCTGCGATCTGGCGTCCGATGCTGAGCACCGGGTTCAGCGAAGTCATCGGCTCCTGGAAGATCATCGAGATGCGGTTGCCGCGGATCTGGCGCATCTCGCGCTCGCTGAGCGTGAGCAGGTCGGTGCCGCGCAGGCGCACCTGGCCGCGGATGCGCGCCGGTGGTGCGGGCAGCAGCCGCATGATCGACAGCGCGGTCACGCTCTTGCCGCAGCCGGACTCGCCGACCACGCCCAGCGTCTGGCCGGCGCGCACGGTGTAGCTCACGCCGTCGACCGAGCGCGCGGGGCCGGTCATGGTGTCGAAGTGGGTGCGCAGGTCGTCGACCTCGAGCAGCGGCTCGCCGGTCGGCAGGGCAACACGCGACATGGGGGACATCGGTTTCATAGCTGCCTCGCCAGACGCGGGTCCAAGGCATCGCGCAGCCCGTCGCCCAGCAGATTGATCGCCAGCACCGTGGCCGCCAGCAGCAGGCCGGGGTACAGGATGATGTGGAAGGCCACGGCGACGAAGTTGCGGCCCTCGGCCATCATGTTGCCCCAGCTCGGCACCTGCGCCGGCACGCCGACGCCCAGGAACGACAGCGCCGCCTCGGTCAGCACCGCGGCGGCGGCGACGAAGGTGGCCTGCACGATCAGCGGCGCCACCATGTTGGGCAGCACGTGGCGCGCGAGGATCACCGGCAGCCGCGTGCCGACCGCGTGCGCCGCCTCCACATACAGCTGCTCGCGCAAGGTCAGCGACAGCGAACGCACCAGCCGCACCACGCGCGGTATCTCGGGGATGGTGATGGCGACGATCACCGTCGTCAGGCTGGCACGCGTGACGGCCATCACTGCGATCGCCAGCAGGATGCCGGGGATCGCCATCAGGCCGTCCATCACGCGCATCACGAAGCCATCGGCCCAGCGCACGAAGCCCGCGAACAGGCCCAGCAGCACGCCCAGCACGGTGGCCAATATGCCGACCGACAGGCCGACGATCATCGACACCTGGCCGCCCCAGACGGCGCGGCTGAACACGTCGCGCCCGAGCGCGTCGGTGCCGAACCAGTGCTCGGCCGACGGCGGCTGCATGCGCGCGAGCACGTCCATGTCCTGCGGGTCGTGCGTGGCGATCCACGGCGCGCCGATGGACAGCGCCGCCACCGCGACCAGCAGCAGCGTGCCGGCGATCAGCGTCGGATGTTTGCGCAGGAAACGGAAGCGTGGCGGGACGAAAGGGATGTCGTCGGCAACGGGCGCAGTCGCCTTGGCTGCAGACGAATCGAGGGGCAGGGAAGACATCGTGGGGTGGCCTGCTTCTGGGTCAGTATTGAATGCGCGGATCGAACAGGCGGTAGCTCAGGTCGATCAACAAATTGATGAGCACGTACACGCCCGCCGAAATCAACAGCAC
>JAZKDL010000588.1:0-2288 GCA_040387575.1 Pseudomonadota bacterium | reverse complement strand
CATCGCGCGCATCGTTCGCCGAAGGCACCGGCAGATCGACCACATCGATCGGCGGCGCCGTGCCGTCACGTTGCGCCCGCACGAATGCAGCGACGATCGCCTGCGCAGCCTCGCCTGCCATGCCTTGCGCCTGCATGGCATCGACCAGCACGTCGGGCGCGTGGCCGCCATTCAGGTTCCCCCGGACCCACGCACCGAGCGCCGGCGCAAAGCGCACGACCTGCGGTACCGCGTCGCGCACGCCGCCGCTCATGAGCCCTCGAGCTCGACGGGAACCCAGCCGTCCTTCGTCTGCCTGAAGCTCTCCTGCAGTTGTGCCGTACCAGCCCCGCGCACCACGCCGGCCACCACCGGAAAGACGCGCTGCGCTTCGGCGTCGGACGTCCAGGGCGCCGGGTCGATCTTGTAGGTGTAGCTGACGACCGCACGTTGCGGCCGGCCTTCGGCCGCGGGGTTGAGCTTCCATCCGACGACGCGGTCCAGGCTCAGATGCGCCGCGCAGAAGTCGCCCTGCCCCACTGCATTTCTGCTGGCGTCGCCACTGACATCGCGCACCACGTAGTACTTGCGGCCGGCATCGGTCAACGCAAAGCGGCGCACCTTCATGTGGTGCAGCGTGCCTTCGTCGTCGACATCGACTTCGGCGACGGACGAGTCGACGAGGCCGAGCCGTTCGAGCACCGGCATCTGGCGCGCGTTGCGGCCGCCGACATCGATCTCGTGCTGCGTGACGTCGATCGGCCAATGGTTCTTGGCCAGGCACAGGTCACCGTGCCGGGCAAGGTAGTTCTGGACTGCCGTCGTGAAGACCGCATCGCTCGGCGCATCGGCCGGGGTGCCGCTGCAGGCGCCCAGGCCAACGGCCAGGGCGCAGAGCGCGATGGATGAAATGGATCGCATGAAGGTCATTGGATGCAGGGGCCGGAGCTCGGCGCTACGGCGGGCGGCTTGTAGCCGTCCGTCAGGGTGTTGAGGAAGCAGGCCAGGTCGGCGATGTCTTGCTCGGACATCGGCGGCTTGCTGTGTGCGGGGCGGCCGTCCTGCGGCATCTGCGTGTCGATGTTGCCGACGAAGCCGGGTGGCAGGTCGTCGAACTTCTGCACCTTGCCGCCCACGTATTGCGTGGTGATCAGGCCGTAGGACGGAAAGCCCGCATCGGGCTTCGCCTTCGGCTTGCCGCCGACGGTCGGATACCAGATCTCGGGCATCGTGTCGCGCGTGTTGTAGAAGCGGATCACCTGCTCCAGCGAGTGCATCGCGCCGTTGTGGAAGAAGCTCTTGCGCGTGGCCACGTTGCGCAGCGTCGGCGCCTTGAACATGCCGCAGAAGGTGTTGCCGGCCACGGCCGGATGATCGTCTCGCGCCGGTCCGCACAGGCCGATGTCGAAGTACGCGGCGTCGTCGTTGGCGGCGATCTTGCGATTGCGCGGCACGCCGATCGCCTCGTACGAGAAGTCGGTGAACAGCGCCGAAGTGCCGTTCAGCCCCGCGCCCTGGTAATGGCAGGACGCGCAATTGCCGACCGCCGGATTCGAGAACACCTTGAGGCCACGCGACTCCGCCGGCGTCAACGTGCCGCCGATCTTGTTGCCCGCGTACAGGTCGAACTTGCTGCTGTACGGATGAAAGTCCGACTCCTCGAGCTGGTAGGCCTGCAGCGCCTTCAGCCCATCGGCAAAGGCCGCGTCGTCGTTCGCGAAAGCGTCCTTGCCAAAGGCTTGCCGAAACAGATCGGCGTAGCTGCCGTCGCGCAGCCGGGCCACGACATTGGCGATGCTGGCGTTGGCCATCTCGTTGGCGGCCAGCAGCGGAATGCGGGCCTGGTCGGCCAGCGTGGCGGCGCGCCCGTCCCATGTCAGCCCGCCACCGGGGCCGGGCACGCTGATGCCGTCGGGGTTGTCGAGCAGGTCGGCATAGGCCGGCGTGGCGTCCTTGTAGCGCAGCGATGGCGCGGCGCGCGTGCCCTGTGTCTGGAGGTCGGCGCCGCCAAGCTGGACCGAGAGGTCGTTGGGTGGGCCGAAAGCCGACTTCGGGTCGTGGCAGCTTGCGCACGACATCTTTCCGGAGCCCGACAGCGTGGCGTCGACGAACATCTTCTCGCCGACCTGGGCGGCAGGGCTGAGTGGGGATGTGGGGGATGTGGGGGCCGCGGCGACCGCGACAGTGCTGGGCGTGGCACCGGGCGCGGCAGCCGTGTCGGCACTCTTGCCGCAGCCGCTCAATAACGCCGATACCGCCGATGCGGCCAGCGCCAGGGTGATGACGAACTTGTTCATGGTCAAAGGCCG
>JAZKDL010000587.1:0-4198 GCA_040387575.1 Pseudomonadota bacterium | reverse complement strand
GCGCTGGCCCAGGCCCACTGGAAGTTGTAGCCGCCGAGCCAGCCGGTCACGTCGACGACCTCGCCGATGAAATACAGGCCGGGCTGCTTCGACGACTCCAGCGTCTGCGACGAGAGTTCGCGGGTGTCGACGCCGCCGGCGGTGACCTCGGCCTTCTTGTAGCCCTCGGTGCCGGACGGCGTGATCTGCCAGCGTGCGATGCGGTCCGCCAACGCGGCGAGCGCGCGGTCCGCGGCTTCGTTGATCGGGCGCTGAAGCGCAGCATCGTCGCCGACCCAGGCTTCGGCCAGGCGGGAGGGCACGAGCGTCGCCAACTCGTTGGCGATCTTCTTGCGCGATCGGGACTTGGCTTCTCCGAGCGATTGCGCCACGTCGGTGCCCGGTGCGAAATCGATGCTCAGCGGCGTACCTTCGCGCCAGTAGCTCGAGATCTGCAGCACGGCCGGGCCGGACAGACCGCGGTGCGTGAACAGCAGGTCTTCCAGGAACGTCATGCGTTCCTTCTTGCTGCCGGTTTCGATCTGCACCGGCAGCGCGAGCCCGGCCAGACTGGCGTACGGCGCCCAGCCTTCGCCCGCGAAAGTCATTGGCACCAACGCAGGGCGCGGCGAAATCATGCGCAAGCCGAACTGCTGTGCGATGCGGTAGCCGAAGTCGCTGGCGCCGAGCTGCGGAATCGACAGCCCACCTGTCGCGATCACGACCTGCGGCGTGTCGACCGTTCCGCGATCGGTGTCGAGCCGATAGACACCTGCCTGGGCCACGTCGCCGTCAGGCGGCGTGAAGTCGATCTTCTTCACGCCGCACGGCTGCCAGCGCGTGACGCCACCGGCATCGCATTCGGCCAGCAGCATGTCGATGATCTGTTGCGACGGGCCGTCGCAGAAGAGCTGGCCCTTGTGCTTCTCATGAAACGCGATGCCGTGCTTCTCCATCAGCCCGATGAACTGCTGCGGCGTGTAGCGCGACAGGGCAGAGCGGCAGAAGTTCGGGTTGTCGCTGACGAAGTGCTTCTGCGGCGCCCGCACGTCGAGGTCGCGGTTGGTGAAGTTGCAGCGGCCGCCGCCGGAGATGCGGATCTTCTCGGCCACGCGCTCGCTGTGGTCGACCAGCAGCACCTTCAGCCCGCGCTGGCCCGCCTGGGCTGCGCAGAAGAGTCCGGCCGCGCCGGCACCGATGACGACGACATCGAAGTTCAAGGTCTCAGCCCTTCCAGACGAAGGGAAATTTCAGCTGCTTGAAGAAGCCGTTCGGCACGTAGTCGCCCAGCACGCCGTATCGATCGGGCCAGAGCCTGGTGCTCTTCACCGCGGTGCCGAAGATGTAGTCGAGGAAGGCGTAATGCGCGGCGTAGTTTCGGTCGAGTGCTTCCTCGTCCTGCGCATGGTGCCAATGGTGGAAGTTGGGCGTGACGATGATGTAGCGCAGCGGCCCAAGCCGGACGTTCACGTTGCAGTGGTTGAACACCGCCTGGAAGCCGACCACCACGATGTACGCGTCGATCACTTCCTTGCTGAAGCCCAGCACGTAGATCGGCGCGAGCACCAGCGTGCGTGTGATGAGGAGTTCCAGGATGTGCTGGCGCGAGCCGGCCATCCAGTCCATGCTCTTCACGCTGTGGTGCACCGCGTGCAGCCGCCAGAGCGTCGGCACCTCGTGGTAGGCGCGGTGCGTCCAGTACTGCACGAGGTCGGCCACCAGGATGATCAGCAACACGCCGGCCCAGAACGGCAGGTTGCCGACCCAGCCCCGGATGCCGTCGTTGGCGGCCCAGCCAAAGAGCCGGTGCACCATCAGGTTGGTCGCCAGCAGCACGAAGCCGACGATCATGTGGTTCACGACGAAGTGATGGAAGTCGGTCTGCCATTCGGCGCGGAACACCGGCTGGTCCTTGCGGTGCGCGAACAGCTTCTCGATGAAGATGAAGATCAGCGCCGAGCCGAGCAGGTCGAGGATGAACCAGTCCAGGCCGATGTACGGCGTGTTGTCCGCGAAGTCGTGTACCGGCACCTTGTGGCCGCCCAGCAGCGCCGACGACACGACCAGCAGGAACGCTGCCGAAGACAGCCAGCGCGATCGATTGAAGACGATGTTGACCAGCGCCAGCCCGCCCGACACCACCAGCGCGACCAGCAGGATGATGCGCATCAGGTCGACGTTGTAGCTCTTGCGCAGCTCCGGCGTCGTGAGGTACTGCGGGAAGTGAAAGGCGAGCACGCCGAGGAAGCAGAGGATCCCCAGGCTGAGCGCGATCGTGCCGGTGACCAGGCCGCGGCCGCGTGGCAGTTCGCCATGGCTCGCGGTGAATTCGTTGAGTTTCTCGAGCATCCCTGACTCCTGACGTTGTTATCGGCAGGATTCTAGGTGCCGGGTTTCCTCAGGTGCCGAAGTGGCCGATGCCCTCGGTGCCGGCCGCCGCTGCGATGCCGCGCAGCACGTCGCCGACCACGATCACGGCCGGGCTGGCCAGTCCGGCATCGGCGATGTCCTGCTGCAGCCGGCCGAGCGTCGTCACGGTGTGGCGCTGGTGCGGCAGGCTCGCGTGCTGAACGACCGCGACCGGCGTCGACGCCGGCAGTCCATGCAGCAGTTCCTTCTGGATGTGCGCGGCGCCCGCGACGCCCATGTAGATCACGAGCGTGAGGCGCGCGTGGTGCACGGCCGCAGCGAGCGCGCGCCAGTCGGTCGGGTCCGACCCGGCGGCGGCGCCGGTCTTCGCGTGGCCGGTGACGAACACTACGCCCTGCGCGTGGTCGCGGTGCGTCAGTGGCACGCCCAGCGCGGTCACGGCGGCCAGGCCGGCCGTGATGCCGTTGACCACGGCGACCTCGATGCCGGCTTCGCGCAGGTGCTCGACCTCTTCACCGCCGCGACCGAAGATGAACGGATCGCCGCCCTTGAGCCGCACCACCGTCTCGCCCTCGCGCACGGCGGTGATCATCAGCTTCTCGATGAAGGACTGGGGCGTGCTCTTGCAGCCGCCGCGCTTGCCCACGTACACGATGCGTGCGCCGGGTCGCGCGTGGCCGAGCACCGCTTCATTGACGAGGTCGTCGACGAACAGCACGGTGGCGGCCTGGATCGCCTTGACGGCCTTGAGCGTCAGCAGGTCGGGGTCGCCGGGGCCCGCGCCGACCAGCGTGCAGCGGCCCTGGAATGGAAGGTTGTTCATGCGTGGGTTGCCAATGTTCTGATGTGTTCGACCTGCCGCGCGATCGCGTCGGGCAGTGGCGCTTCGCCGGCCAGTACGCGGCGCGTGTAGGTCACCGTGGTGTCGAGATCGATCTCGCTCGGCAGGCCCGGCACGTCGGACAACGTGCCCGGCTGTTGCGCCTGCAGCGCGCTGCGCGTGCCGCGCACGAAGCCGTCGATCTGCGCGGTGCGGCGCGGGTCCGACACCACTTCGCCCTCGAGGCCGCGCGAGAGCAGGGCGGTGGTCTGCATCAGCTCGAAAGTCGCGGCCATCGAGGTCGCGTATTCGGGATGCGTGTAGCTGGCGACCACCACGTTCGGGCCGTCCGCCGGTTGCATCAGCTTGACCACGCTGTGGCCCGGATTGCGCAGGCCGACCACGCGACGCACGTCGAGCAGGCGCTTCAGGCCGGCGTGGAGCAGTTCGGTCGGTGCGAAGACGACTTCGCCGGGCGCGACGGCGCGTACGGCGGTCAGCGCATCGATGCCCATGGCGGCCAGCACGCTGGACGCCAGCACGCGGGTCGATTCGGTCGCCGCGCCATGCACCAGCACCGGCAACCCTTCGCGTGCGATCAGCAGCGCCAGCAGCGGTGTGAGCACTGGCAGCTTGCGGGCGCCGTTGTAGCTCGGCAGCACGATCAGCGGCTTGGTGCCCGCCGGAAAGCGCGCCAGCCGGGCATGCGTGGCGTCGAGAAAGCCGGCCATCTCTTCCGGCGTTTCGCCCTTGATGCGCATGGCGAGGCAGAACGCACCGATCTCGAGGTCGGTCACGCTGCCGTCCAGCACCTGGCCGAACAGATCGGCGGCCTGTTCGCGCGTGAGCGGGCGTGCGCCGCGCGCACCGCGGCCGATTTCCTTGATGTAGTGGCTGATTCCCATGGGTGCCGGGATTGTCCCGCAAGCCTTATGCCTCTGGACGGCCTTGCTTATGCCGAATGAGCCGAATGCGCCGGTTGGCGCCACGGCCGATGAAGCCGCGCTGGCGCTCACGGCGCGATCTCCG
>JAZKDL010000586.1:0-9317 GCA_040387575.1 Pseudomonadota bacterium | reverse complement strand
GCCGCCTTCGGTCTCGCGCTGCTGGCCAATCTCAATTCCCGCCGATTCGCGGTGCAGGCCATGGTGCTGTGCCCGACACGCGAACTCGCCGACCAGGTGACGACCGAAATCCGCCGGCTGGCCCGCGCGGAAGAAAACGTCAAGGTCGTCACGCTCTGCGGCGGCGTCGCGTTGCGCGGGCAGACCGCCAGCCTCGAGCACGGCGCCCACATCGTGGTCGGCACGCCCGGCCGCATCATGGACCACCTCGAGCGCGGCAACCTCGTGCTCGACGCGCTCAACACGCTGGTGCTCGACGAAGCCGACCGCATGCTGGACATGGGCTTCTTCGACGACATCGCCAAGGTGGCGCGGCAATGCCCGCCGACGCGCCAGACGCTGCTGTTCTCGGCCACCTACCCTGAAGGCATCGCCAAGCTCAGCGCCCAGTTCATGAAGGCGCCTCAGCAGATCACGGTGCAGGCGCAGCACGAAGAAAGCAAGATCCGCCAGCGCTGGTACCAGGTCACGAACGACCAGCGGCTGCACACGGTGTCGCTGCTGCTCGACCATTTCCGCCCGGCCAGCACGCTCGCCTTCTGCAACACCAAGCAGCAATGCCGCGACCTGGTCGCCGTGCTGCAGGCGCAGGGCTTCAGCGCGATGGCGCTGTTCGGCGAACTCGAGCAGCGCGAGCGCGACCAGGTGCTGGTGCAGTTCGCCAACCGCAGCTGCTCGGTGCTGGTGGCGACCGACGTGGCCGCCCGCGGGCTGGACATCGCCCAGCTGGCCGCCGTGATCAACGTCGACGTGACGCCCGATTCGGAAGTGCACATCCACCGCATCGGCCGCACCGGCCGCGGCGACGCCGAAGGCATCGTGCTCAACCTGGCCAGCATGGACGAGATGGGCAGCGTCGGCAAGATCGAACAACTGCAGGGCCGCGAGTCCGAATGGCATCCGCTGGCCGAGCTCACGCCCGGCAGCGGCGAGCCGTTGCGCGCGCCGATGTCCACGATTCAGATCGTGGGCGGCCGCAAGGAAAAGATTCGCGCGGGCGATGTGCTCGGCGCGTTGACCGGCGACGCCGGTTTCAGCAAAGAGCAGGTCGGCAAGATCAACGTCAACGAGTTCTCCACCTATGTGGCGGTCGACCGCCGCATCGCGCAGGAAGCCGTTCACAAGCTCTCCACCGGCCGCGTCAAGGGCAAGACCGTCAAGGTCCGCCTGCTCGACGATGTGGCCTAATCACGTTTCGAAACCTTCACTTTTTACGAGCTACCCATGCCCAAGAAAATCCGCACCGAGGCAGACCGTCTTGCCACTCCCGCTCCCACGCCCATCGCCGGCTACAACATCCCCCGTTCGGGTGGCGGCCAGAAGGTCAGCCTCGAACGCGGCACCGCGACGCGCAGCAAGAAGAACCCAGGCAAGCGCCCCAAGAAGGGCGGCTGAAACGCCGGGCCTTGCGGCCACCCAGTGAAGAACGCGCCCCGACGGGCGCGTTTTTCATTGGGGCCGTGACAACGTGTTCATCACCCGCGGCTGACCTACCGCCGGGTAGCGCCGAAGTCGCCCACGCGACGCGGGATGCGGGCAAACCTCAGTCGACGCTCGCCGCTTCGCTCCCCACAATCCGCCCCTTGCAACCCCCGATGCCGCATGCCGGCATGGCCCGGCGCTTTCAAGGATCGATGTGGAACTCTTCTTCCAGCAACTTCTGAACGGCCTCACGGTCGGCGGCGTCTACAGCCTGGTCGCCCTCGGCCTCACGCTGGTCTACGGCATCCTGCACGTGCCGAACTTCGCACACGGCGCCTTCTACATGGCGGGCGCCTTCGCGGGCTACTACCTGATGGCGTCGCTCGGCCTGAACTACTGGATCGCGATGGCCGGCGCGGCCGCCGTCGTCGCGGTGCTCGCGATGCTGGCCGAGCGGCTGGTGTTCCATCCGCTGCGCAATGCACCCGAACTGCACGACATGATTGCGGCGATCGGCATCCTGCTGTTCCTCGAAGCCGGCGCGCAGGCGATGTTCGGCGCCGACTTCCACCGCATGCCCACGCCCTACGGCCAGATCGTCGAGATCTTCGGCCTCACGGCGCCGCTGCAGCGGCTGCTGATCATCGCGGGCGCGTTCGGGCTGATGGTGCTGCTGCACCTGTTCCTGAACCACACGACGCTCGGCTCGACCATCATCGCGATGGCGCAGAACCGCGACGGCGCGGCGCTGGTCGGCATCGACGCGACGCGCGTCACGCTGCTGGTGTTCGCGATCTCCGGTGCACTGGCCGGCATCGCGGCGGTGCTCTATGCGCCGATCAACCTCGTGTATCCGGCGATGGGCAATCTGGTGATCACCAAGGCCTTCGTGATCATCATCCTCGGCGGCATGGGCAGCTTTCCGGGCGCGATCGTCGGCGGGCTGATCATCGGCATGGCCGAGAGCTTCGGCGGCTTCTACTTCTCGACCGACTACAAGGACATCATCGCCTTCGTGCTGCTGGTGGTGATCCTGTCGTTCCGGCCGCAGGGCCTGTTCACGCCGAAGGGAGCGCGCGCATGAAGCTGCTGCAGGGCAAGACCGGCTGGGCGCTGCTGGCGATCGTGGCGCTGGCGTTTCCGATGTTCGCGCAGAACAACTACCTGATCTCTGTCGCGACACAGGCTTTCATCATGGCGATCGCGGCGCTCGGGCTGAACCTGATCACCGGCTACACCGGGCAGTTCAACCTGGCGCACGGCGCCTTCATGGCGATCGGCGCGTACACGGTCGGCATCCTCACGGTCGACCACCATGTGCCGTTCTGGATCGCCTTCGCGATGGCTGGTGTGGTGACCGCGGTGATGGGCTACTTCATCGGCCTCTTGTCGCTGCGGCTGCGCGGCCACTACTTCTCGATCTTCACGCTGTGCGTGAGCTACATCCTGTTCCTGCTGATCGAGAAGTGGGAAAGCCTGACGCACGGCACGGTGGGCATCATGGGCATCCCGGCGCCGACCGGCGTCGGCCCGCTGCAGTTCGGCACGCCGCTGTCGCAGTACTACCTGGTGCTGGCCTTCCTCGCGCTCGGCCTGTGGGTGATGGCGCGCATCGTGCGCTCGCTGCTGGGTCGCAGCTTCATCGCGGTGCGCAACAGCGACGAGCTGGCCGAGGCGCTGGGCATCGACCTGATGCGCACCAAGACGCTGGCCTTCGTGCTGTCCGTTGTCTACGCCGGCTTCGCGGGCGCGCTGTACGCGGGCCAGGTGCGCTTTCTCGGGCCCGACCTGGCGAGCGAGGCCGTGACCTTCGACCTCGTGATGTTCATGCTGGTCGGCGGCACCGGCACGCTGCTCGGGCCGCTGGTCGGCACCTTCCTCGTGACCTGGCTGACGCAGAGCCTGCAGTTCCTGCAGGACTACCGGATGGTGGTGTTCGGCCCGGTGCTGATCGCGCTGATCATCTTTCTGCCCGACGGCATCGTCGGCACCTGGCTCAAGCGCCGTGCGCGGCGCGAGGCGGCCGCCGGTACAGCGAAGCAGGCCGTTGCCACGCCTGCGATGCCTGCCGCACCAGCCACCGTCCAGAAGGCGCAGAGCCATGCTTGAGATCCACGACCTGACCAAGCAGTTCTTCGGCCTGACCGCCGTCGACCACATCACGACACGCTTCGCGCGCGGCGAGGTCAGCGCCATCATCGGACCGAACGGTGCGGGCAAGACCACCTTCTTCAACCTGGTGGCGGGCACGCACAAGCCAACGTCGGGACGCATCGTCTTCAAGGGCCAGGACGTGACCGGCCTGCGGCCCGACCACGTGGCCAAGCTCGGCATCGCGCGGACCTTCCAGACCACGCACCTGTTCGACAACGCGACCGTGCTCGACAACCTGATCGTCGGCCACCGGCTGCGCACCAGGTCGAACCTGTGGGACGTGCTGGCCAACTCGCAGCGCCTGCGCGAAGAAGAACGCCTGTGCCGCGACAAGGCGCGCGAGGCGCTCGACTTCGTCGGCCTGTCGCACGTGTCGAACCGCATCGCGGCCGACATCACGCAGGAGGAACGCAAGCGCGTGGCCTTCGCGCTCGCACTCGCGACCGACCCCGAGCTGCTGTTGCTCGACGAGCCGGCCGGTGGCGTGAACCCCGAAGAAACCGTCGGCCTCGCGGCGCTGATCCGCAAGCTGGTCGACCACGGCAAGACCGTGTGCCTGATCGAACACAAGATGGACATGATCATGCGGCTGGCCGACAAGATCGTCGTGCTCAACAACGGATGCAAGATCGCCGAGGGCACGCCGGCCGAGATCCGGCGCGACCCGCAGGTGATCGAGGCCTATCTGGGTGCGGACCATGGAGCCGAACATGCTGCGGTTTGAAGGCGTCGACCTGCACTACGGCAGCTTTCGCGCGCTCAGCGGCGTGACGCTGCATGCCGATGCCGGCGAACTGGTCGTGCTGCTGGGCGCCAACGGCGCGGGCAAGACATCGATCTTCATGGCGGCCAGCGGCATCCAGAAGCCGAGCGCGGGCCGCATCCGCCTCGGCGACAACGACATCACCGGCATGCGGCCGGCGCAGATCGTGAGCTCGGGCCTGGTGCATTGCCCCGAAGGCCGCAAGCTGTTCCCGATGATGTCGGTGAAGAAGAACCTGCAGCTCGGCGCCTACGTGCACCGCGGCGACAAGGCCGGCATCCAGCGCTCGATCGACGAGGTCTTCAGCCTGTTCCCGATCCTCGAGAAGAAGCAGAACGACCCGGCCGGCTCGCTGTCGGGCGGCCAGCAGCAGATGGTGGCGATCGGCCGCGCGATGCTGGGCCGGCCCAAGGTGCTGCTGCTCGACGAGCCATCGCTGGGCCTCGCGCCGCTGGTCGTGAAGCAGGTCTTCGAGGTCATCCAGCGCATCAACAAGGCCGGCACCACGGTGCTGCTGGCCGAGCAGAACGCGTACTCGGCGCTGGCCATCGCGCACCGCGCCTACGTCATCGAGCGCGGCCACATCACGCTCGAGGGCGACCGCGAGTCGCTGCTCAACAACGAGGCCGTGCGGGCCGCGTACATCGGCGCCTGAACGCGTCGCATCTTTCATTTCCGTCTCGCGTTTTCCGTTTCTTCCAACCCACAGATCCTCAGGAGACAAACCCATGAAGAAGATCGCCTTCCCCCGACGCCGCCTGGCCGCCCTGCCGCTGGCCGCCGCGCTCGCCGCCACCTTTGGCGCAGGCGCCGTGCTGGCGCAGGAAACCACCGTGAAGATCGGCTTCACCGGCCCGCTCAGCGGCGGTGCGGCGCTGTACGGCAAGAACGTGGTCAACGGCATCGAGATGGCGATCAAGGAGATCAACGCGACCGGCCTCGAAGTTGCCGGCAAGAAGGTCAAGCTGGAGCTGGTGTCGCTGGACGACAAGTACTCGCCGGCCGAAGCCGCGATCAACGCGCGCCGGCTGGTGCAGCAGCACCAGACGACGGCCGTCTTCGTGCCGCACTCGGGCGGCATCTACGCGATGCAGGCCTTCAACGAGCAGGAGAAGTTCATCGTGATGGCGTACTCGAGCACGCCGAAGATCACCGAGACCGGCAACAAGCTCACGATCCGCATTCCGCCGACCTTCAACTCCTACATCGAGCCCTTCACCGCCTACGAGATGAAGAAGTACGGCAAGAAGGTCGGCATGCTGCCGGGCGACCATGAGTACGCGAAGAACTGGAGCGCGCTGTTCGAACCGGCCTGGGTCAAGGCGGGCGGCACGGTCGCGTCGAACAACCCGATGTCGTACAACCGCTCGGCCGACTTCTACAGCGGCGTGAGCCGCGTGCTGGCCGAGAAGCCCGACGTGCTGTTCATCGGCGGCCCGTCGGAGCCGACCGCGCTGGTCGCCAAGCAGGCGCGCGAACTCGGTTTCAAGGGCGGCTTCCTGATCATGGACCAGGCCAAGCTGGACGAGATGGCCAAGGTCACCGGTGGCCTCGCGCCGCTCGAAGGCTCGATCGGCGTGCTGCCGGTCGCGTACGACGAACGCGTCGGTGCCAAGACCTTCAGCGTGGCCTACCGCAAGGCCTACGGCGCCGACAAGGACCCGACCACCGAGTCCTCCTACAACTACACGCTGACGCACGCCTTCGCGGGCGCGATGAAGCTGGCCGGCACGACCACCGATGCCGCCGCGATCCGCGCCAAGATCGGCGACGCACTGCTGGCGCTGCCGAAGGAAACCAACGCGGGCGACTTCAAGGGCGTCGACGCGGTCGGCGGCACCGTGGTCGACCCGGTGGTCGCGACGGTCGACGGCGGCAAGATCAAGCCGATCAGCCTGAGCGAGCTGATGAAGTAGTGCTGAAGTAAGCCGGCGTCAGAACGCGGCGGCGGCGATCTCGGTCTGAGTGAGCCGCCGCGCGAGGCGCCCGACGAAGTTCTGCGTGATGTGCGGCAACACGCGGTGCGTCGGCACCACGATGCCGACCTGCATGCTGTTGAGCGCCTCCAGATCGAAGGGCCGCCACACGACATCGCCACGGCTGAGTTCGTCGATGAAGCCGATCTTCGAGAAGCACGAAATGCCCTTGCCGGCCATGATCAGCCGCTTGAGCATCGGTGTCGAATTGCAGGTGGCGGCCGGCTCCATCTCGTCCCAGAAGCGAAAGAACTCGGGCGACATGCTGCTGCTCACCACCGGGTTCGAACTCGAACGCAGGAACGGGTAGCGCGCGCATTCCTTGAGGCTCACGCGCTCGAACTTCTCCAGCGGATGGCCCGGCGGCATCACGACGCCCAGCGGCATGCGCGCGAGCGCCACCGCGATCACGCCCGCCGGCAGCCGGCCGACGAAAGTCAGGCCGACGTCGACCTGCCCCGACAGCACCATCTGCGGCACGTCCATCGGCTGGACCGCGGTGATGGTGTACGTGACCGCGGGAAAGGCCTGCAAAAACTCCTCCACCGCAGCCGGCAGGAAGTCGATGAAGAACGAGTCCATGGTCGCGAGCTTGACGTGCCCGGTGCGCTCGCCCTTGAGCGCATCGAGCTCGCCGCGCATCACCTGGAACTCGTGCAGCGTCTCCTGTACGTGCTTGAGCAGGCGCTCGCCGGCCGGGTTCAGCCGCATGCCGTTGGGCAGGCGATCGAACAGCTCGACGCCGAGCTCGTCCTCCAGCTTGAGGATCTGCCGATTGACCGCGCTGGCCGCGACGAACAGCTTCTCGGACGCCTTGCGCACCGAGCCGCAGCGTGCGACCTCGACGAAGTAGCGAAGGATGGTCGCGTGCATCAGACCGCCCCGTCGCTGGCGGCGGATGCGGCGGTCGGGACCAACGGCTGTTCAACCGCCCGCACGCGCAATCGGCTGTTCCAGCGCGATGCCGGGATGGTCGCAGGCGACCGCGCCCACGTCCGCCGCGCCACCAGGCGAGCCCAGGCCGCTGACCTCCGGGGCGAAGAACTCGCGGTTGATGGCCGTGTAGTGCGCGAGCGCCGGCGGCAGCCGCAGCACTTCGAAGATGGCCTGGGTCGGGCAGGCCGAAACGCAGATTCCGCAGTCGATGCATTCATCTGGATGAATGTACAGAGTGCGCTCGCCTTCGTAGATGCAATCGACCGGGCAGCACTGCACGCAGGCGCCGTCCTTGACGTCGATGCAGGCGGTGGTGATGACGTGGGCCATGGCCGTTCTCTTTGCAGCACGCGCGTCAGCGGCCCAGCCACTGCGGCTTGCGCTTCTGCCGGAAGGCACGCACGCCCTCCTGCGAATCTTCCGATTGCAGCGCCGTCACGAGTGCGGGCAGGCGCAGGCCATGGGCCTGTGCCGGCAGCATCGCGGCGGTCTGCCGCACCACCTGCTTGATCGCCTTCTGCGACAGCGGCGCACAGGCCAGCAGTTGCGCGACCCAGCGCTGCACGGCCGCATCGAGTTCGGCGCGCGGCACGACCTCGTTGACCAGCCCCAGCGCGAGCGCCCGCGCGGCCTGGATGCGCTGGCCGGTCAGCATCATCGCCATCGCCTGGCGGTACGGGATCTGCCGCTGCAGCAGCAGCATGCCGCCGTCCAGCGGCAGCCGGCCGACCAGCGCCTCGGGCAGGCCGAAGCTGGCTTCCTCGCAGGCCACGACCAGATCGCAGCCCAGCACCATCTCGAAACCGCCGCCGAGCGCGAAGCCGTTGACGCGGGCGATCACCGGCACGTCCAGCGTCTCGCGCAAGGCGATGCCGCCGAAGCCGCCGGGCCGTGGCGCGGCCCAGTAGTCGAGGCCGCTCAGGCCCGACGTGTTCTTGAGGTCGGCGCCAGCGCAGAAGGCGCGGTCGCCTGTCGCACCCAGCACCACCACGCGCACGTCGTCGCGCGACTCGATGTCCTTCCAGATGCGCTGCAGATCGGCCTCGGTCGCAAGATCGATCGCGTTGAGCACCTCGGGCCGGTCGATCGTGACCGAGGCGACGTGGTTGTCGACCGTGTAGACAACGCTCATGCCGCGGCCTGTTCAGACAACGCGCGCGCCTCGGCCATCACTTCCTGCGTGTGCTCGCCGAGCCGTGGCGGCTCGCGCCACAGGCCGGCGCGCACGCCGTCCATGCGGATCGGGCTGGCCACGAACTTCAGCGGCCGACCGGTGGACGAACGGCCTTCGATGACCATTGCGTTGTGCAGCGTCTGCGGATCGACCAGCGCCTCGCGCATCTCGCGCACGGGTGCAGAGAGCAGGTCCTGTTCTTCCAGCCGGGCCAGCCAGTGCTCGCGCGTGTCGCTCGCGAAGCGCGCGCGGAACATGTCGTGCAGTTCCTCCTTGTGCGCGAACTGCGCCTTCAGATCGGCAAAGCGCACGTCCAGCGACAGGTCGTCGATGTCCAGCGCCGCGCAGATGTCTCGCAGCGGATTGGCCTTGAAGGCGCCGACCAGCACCAGCGGACCGGTGGTCGTGTGGAACACGCCCGACAGCGGCATCGCGGCCCAGTTGACCTCGGAGTCGGCCATCATGATCATCGCGGCCTCCTGCATCTGCATGGCCAGCATCGAGTCGTACAGCGACACGGCGATCTTCTGGCCTTCGCCGCTGCGCTCGCGCTGCAGCAGCGCCAGCAGGATGCCCTGCACCATGTGCATGCCGGCGGTGTAGTCGGCCAGCGCGGTCGGGTAGATCGACACCGGCACGGCCGCGTCGGCGCGGCGCGCCATCACGCCGGTCATGGCCTGCGCCAGCACGTCCTGGCCGCCCTTGTGCGCATAGGGGCCGGTCTCGCCGAAGCCGGTTCCGACCGCGTAGACGATGCGCGGATTGAGCCGCTTGCAGTCTTCGTAGCCCAGGCCGAGCCGCTCCATCACGCCGGCGCGGAAGTTGTTGGTGACCACGTCGGCGTCGGCGATCA
>JAZKDL010000585.1:0-3764 GCA_040387575.1 Pseudomonadota bacterium | reverse complement strand
TCGCGTGCGTTCTCCAGCAAGTCGTTCAGCACGCTCACCACTTGAGATTTTTCAGTCATTTCAATTCCTTTGCCTCTCGGCTTCATGGTTAAAGAAGATTGCTTCGTTTGAATCGGTGAATCGCTTGGCATCTGGATTCAGCGTTCAGTTGAAGCGCATGAGGCACGATCACCGGCCCCCTGCCGGCGCCACGTCGTCGGCATCGCCGCGACCGCGTAGGGAATTGGCGGTCGGAGGCATCGGATGCATGGCGACGGCAGTGACACCCGCAACGCCGGACTCTGGACAGAAGTCATGAGCAAACGCATCAGGCAGGCGGAGACGTCGGTCCGGGCGGATTGCTCGCCGCCCACTGTGTGGCCATTTCGCGCGCCTGACTCAATGCATCCGTACTCGAAGCAAAGCGCTCGTTTCCGAGTCGAAGCGTCCGAAGCAGGTCATCTGATGGCGCGCGGTATCTGACAACTGCGTGAAAGGTGCCGTCGGGCAACTGCTCGCCGCTGCAGAAGAAGCGCCAGCCGCGGTGCTCGAACTCGTCGGCCGCATCGAAGCCGGGTACGCCGGGCACGTTCCGCTGTGCTTCATGTGTCTCGCCCTGCGCGGTCGGTGTGCGCTCGATGCCTGCTTTGGTGGCGTTGACCATGCGTTTCTCCCAAATCGCCACGATCCAAAGCGCCCTGCTGCCGCGTTGTAGGCGCGACAGACCATCGGATGACGGCAGCAACCCTGGTGGAAACCCGGTATCGGTCTTTGTACCAGTTCGTACAATCGATGTACTGAACAGTACAAAGACTCGAAGCAGTGACGATTCCCCAGCACAACCCACCTGATCCGCTTGCACCGCCCGCTGCGCGAACGGCTTCCGACAAAGTTCCGTCCCGGGTCGTGAACCCCGAAGCCAACCGCAGGAACATCATCGACGTGGCAACCGCGGAGTTCGCCGAGCACGGACTTTCGGGCGCCCGCGTCGACGAGATCGCGGCAAAGACGGCCTGCAGCAAGCGACTGATCTACTACTACTTCGGCGACAAGGACGGCCTTTACCTCGCCGTGCTGGAGAACGTCTACCAGCGCGTGCGCAGCGCAGAAGCCACGATGGACCTGGAAGCGCCGCCGCCCGACGAAGCGCTGCGGATGCTCGTCGGATACCGCTTCGACCATCATTTCGAGAACCGGGATTTCGTTCGCCTGGTCATGATCGAGAACATCCACAACGCGCGCTTTCTGGCGCGCTCGGATGTGATCAGGCAACTCAGCGCGTCGGCCATCGACCGCGTGGGCCAGATCTACCGGCGCGGCGTCGACGCCGGACTCTTTCGCGCGGGACTGCTTCCGCTGGATCTGCATTGGCAGATCAGCGCACTGAGCTTCTACAACGTGTCGAACCGCGCGACCTTCTCCACGCTGTTCGACTGCGATCTTGGCGCGCCCGAAGTCGTCGCGCGCCTGCGGGGCCAGGTGGTCGACACCGTATTGCGCTTCGTCCTCCAACACCCTGAACAACAACGAGGCTGACCATGACTTCTCTCAATCCCGCCACGGAAGTTGCCGGCAACGGCGACAGCAATGGCACAGGCAAAGACGCGGGGGCGGCACCCACGCGTGCGCGCTTCGGCATCCTGGCGCTGCTCGCGACCGGCACCATGATCAATTACCTGGACCGCACCGTCCTCGGCATTGCGGCACCGACCTTGTCCAAGGACCTGGCGCTGTCGCCGGCCATGATGGGCCTGGTGTTCTCGGCCTTCGCGTGGACTTACGCGGCCGCACAGATCCCCGGCGGGATCTTTCTCGATCGCTTCGGGAACAAGCTGACCTACTTCCTGTCGTTGACGTTCTGGTCGCTGTTCACCCTGCTCCAGGGCTTCGCGACCGGGCTCTACAGCCTCATCGCGATGCGCCTGGGCCTCGGCATTTCAGAAGCGCCCTGCTTCCCCGCCAACAGCCGCATCGTCAGCACCTGGTTTCCGCAGAAAGAGAGAGCACGCGCGACCAGCGTCTACACCGTGGGCGAGTACGTCGGCCTGGCCTTCTTCAGTCCGCTGCTGTTCTTCATCATGGGCATCTACGGATGGAAGACGCTCTTCGTCCTGGTCGGACTGGTGGGCGTCGCCTTCGGCATCGTGTGGTGGTTGTGCTACCGCGAACCGCAGGACAGCCGCTGGGCCAATCGTGCCGAACTCGCGCACATCGCCGCGGGCGGCGGCTTTTCGAAGCAGGCGGTCGAGGCGGTTCCGTTCTCCTGGAAGAACGTGCGACTGCTGCTGTCGTACCGCCAGATCTGGGGCGCCAGCATCGGCCAGTTCGCCGGCAATGCGACCCTGGTCTTCTTCGTGACCTGGTTCCCGACCTATCTCGCCACCGAGCGCCACATGGGCTGGGTCAAGGTCGGCTTCTTCGCCGTGCTGCCGTTCATCGCCGCCGGGGTCGGCGTGATGTTCGGCGGCTGGCTGTCCGACCGACTGCTGACGCGCACCGGCTCTGCGAACCTCGCACGCAAGCTGCCGATCGTCGCGGGCCTGTTGCTCGCATCGACCATCGTCGCGGCGAACTATGTAGAGACCGATGCGGTCGTGATCGCGATCCTGTCGCTCGCCTTCTTCGGCCAGGGCATGGTGGGTCTGGGCTGGGTCGTCATCGCGGACATCGCGCCGACGAAGCTCATGGGACTCACGGGCGGCATCTACAACTTCATGACGAATCTGTCGGGCATCACCACGCCACTGGTCATCGGCTTCATCGTCGGCAGCACCGGGTCGTTCGTCTGGGCGCTGGCCTTCATGGCCGTCCTGGCGCTGCTGGGTGCGCTGTCGTACATCTTCCTGCTCGGCGACATCCGGCGCATCGAGCTTCCCGAGCACGCCTGAACCGGAGTCGACCCAATGAGTCCAATGAACCACGAAGTACGCTGCGTCGTCCAGGCACGAGATCAATTGGGCGAGACGCCGCTGTGGTGCTCGCGGACACAGAAGATCTGGTGGATCGACATCGAACGGCCGAAGCTCCAGTCCTTCGACGAGCGCACCGGCGTGCACGAGGTGTTCCCTTTCGACAGCACCTATCTCGGCGGCCTGGCACTGCATCGCCAAGGCGGCTTCGTCGTCGCACTCGACAACACGCTGCACCGCTTTCAGCCCTCGACGGGCGCACTCGATGCGATCGTCGAAGTCGAACCGGTCGCGCTCGGCACCCGGCTCAACGACGGGCGATGCGACCGCAATGGCCGGCTCTGGATCGGCACCATGGACGCGGCGATCGAGAAGCCGCTCGGCAGCTTCTACCGGGTCGACCCCGACGGAAGCCGGCATTGGCTGTTCGACGACATCATCGTGACGAACTCGGTCGCGGTCTCGCCGGACGGCCGCACGCTCTACATGTCGGACACCCGCCGATTCAAGCTCTGGGCCTTCGACCTCGATCCGGACGAAGGGCGCCTGTCGAATCGGCGGGTCTTCGTCGACTACACCGCGGAGCGAGGCCGTCCGGACGGTGCCTGCGTCGACAGCGAAGGCTTCGTCTGGAACGCGGTGTTCGCCGGCCATCGCGTGGTCCGGTACAGCCCCGATGGCCGGATCGACCGCGTCATCGAATTGCCTGTGACCCATCCGACCTGCGTGTGCTTCGGCGGACCGGACTTGCGGACGCTCTACATCACGACCGCAACGAAGATGCTCGAGCCCCAAGTGCTGGCCAATGAGCATCTGGCGGGTGCATTGCTCGCGGTGCAACTGGACGTCGCGGGCTTGCCGGAAGCCGAGTTCGGC
>JAZKDL010000584.1:0-9441 GCA_040387575.1 Pseudomonadota bacterium | reverse complement strand
GCCAGCACGTAGTCGCCCAGTTGCTGGCTGTTGCGCAGGCCGGCGCAGTGGCCCAGCATCATCCAGGCGTGCGGGCGCAGCACCGCGATGTGGTCGGTGATCGTCTTTGCATTCGACGGACCGACGCCGATGTTGACCATCGTGATGCCGGTGCGGTCCGCGCGCACCAGGTGGTAGGCCGGCATCTGCGGCAGCCGAGGCGGCGCGATGCCGCCTTCGGGCCCGTCGTAGCCGACGCGGTAGCTCGTCACGTTGCCAGGCTGGATGAAGGCGACATAGGGGCTGTCCGGGTCGGCCATCTCCTTGTGACCGAGCGCCATGAACTCGTCGATGTAGTACTGGTAGTTGGTGAAGAGCACGAAGTTCTGGAACCACTCCGGCGCGGTGCCGGTGTAGTGGCGCAGCCGGTGCAGCGAGTAGTCGACGCGCGCCGCGGTGAAGAGCGCCAGCGGCTCGGGCTCGCCCGGCTTCGCGCGGTAGGTGCCGTTGGCGATCCCGTCGTCCATGCTGGCCAGGTCGGGCAGGTCGAACACGTCGCGCATCAGCGCGCGGCGCTCGACGCTCATCGTGCCTTCGATGTGGTCGTTCTCGGCAAAGGAGAAATGGATCGGGATCGGCTGGGTCGAGGTGCCGACCTCGAGCTCCACGCCGTGGTTCTCGAGCAGCAGCCGAAATTGCTCGAGGTAGTAGCGCTGGAACAGGTCGGGCCGCGTCAGCGTGGTCTCGTAGCGGCCGGGTCCGGCGACGAAGCCGTAGCTCAGTCCCGACGTGGTGTCGGGCACCTGGCGCGACACCGTGTGCGTGTGGATGCGCACGAAGGGGTAGCACGCGCGAACACGGCCCGGCAGCGAATCGCCGGCGACGAAGCGCAGCATCGAACTGCGCAGATGCGTGAGCGCGCTCTGGTAGATCTGCTGGACCTGGGCCAGGGCGGCGGCGGCATCGGTGAAGCGGGCGGGAGCGATGAAAGGCGGCATGTAGGGCATGCGCACATTGTGCAATGCAGCCTTGACGGTTCGCGCCCCGCCGGCGTCGTGTCGGCGCTGGTCCGACGCCGGTCGGCGCTATGCCGTCATCGGCTCGCGCATCGTCACGAACTCCTCGGCCACGGTCGGGTGGATGCCGATGGTCGTGTCGAACATCGCCTTGGTGGCGCCCGCGCGCATCGCGACCGCAAAGCCCTGCACGATCTCGCCGGCCTCCGGCCCGACCATGTGCAGGCCGACCACGCGGTCGCTCGCGGTGTCGACCACCAGCTTCATGAAGATGCGTTCGTTGCTGCCCGACAGCGTGTGGCGCAGCGCCTTGAATTCGCTGCTGAAGATCGTGACCTTGCCGAACTTCGCGCGCGCCGCGGTCTCGGTGTAGCCGCAGGTGCCGACGTTCGGGTGGGTGAAGACGGCCGTCGGCACGTACTCGTAGTCGACGCGGCGGCGGCCGTCGCCGAACAGCGCGTCGACCACCGTCATCGCCTCGGCCAGCGCCACTGGTGTGAGCTGCAGCCGGGTCGACACGTCGCCGATCGCGTACACCGACTTGACCGAGCTGCGGTAGTCGCCGTCGACCACGATGGCACCGCGCTCGTCGAGCGCCACGCCGGCCGCTTCCAGCCCGAGCCCCTGCGTGTTGGGCGAGCGCCCGGTAGCGAACAGCACCGCGTCGGCCTCGATCTGCTGGCCGCGCGACAGCACCGCCGTGACCGCGCCGTCCTTGTCGTTGCGCCTCAGCATCGACAGGTCGGCATTGAGCTGGATGTCGACGCCGGCCTTGCCCATCTCGCGCGCCAGGAACTCGCGCAGGTCGTGGTCGAAGCCGTTCAGCAGGTGCGCATTGCGCTGCAGCAGCGTGACCTGGGTGCCAAGGCCGTTGAAGATCGATGCGAACTCGCAGGCGATGTAGCCGCCGCCGATCACCACCAGGTGCTTCGGGAACGGCGCGATGTCGAATATCGCGTCCGACACCAGACCGTGCTCGCGGCCGGGCAGGTCCGGCACGAAAGGCATGCCGCCCGTCGCGATCAACACCGTGCGCGCGCTGTAGTGCCGCTCGCCGACCTGCACGCCGTGCGGGCCGGTCAGTTGCGCCCAGCCGGTGATCAGCGTGACGCCTGCCGTATCGAGCAATCCGCGGTAGACGCCATTGAGGCGGTGGATCTCGTGGGCGCGCCGCTGCTTGAGCGTGTCCCAGTCGAAATGAGGTTCGCCGACCGTCCAGCCGTAGCCGGCGGCTTCCTCGAACGCGTCGGCATAGCCGGCCGCATAGCTGTAGAGCTTTTTCGGGATGCAGCCGACGTTGACGCAGGTGCCGCCGAGTTCGGCCACCTCGGCGAGTGCGACGCGGGCGCCGCGTTGCGCCGCCATGCGGGCCGCGCGCACGCCGCCACTGCCGCCGCCGATGACGAAGAGATCGAAGTCGTATGTGCTCATGGAAGCTCCTTGGCGCCGACTGTAGCGAGCGCGCGCCGTCCCTGTCCGGCCGATGGCTTGCCGCGGGCTGCAAGAATGCGCCGGTCGAATCAATGCAAATGTGAGAAAGGATCGCCATGGACACCGGATCGAATCAGGGCAAGGGTTTCACGCCGGCCGAGGGTTACGCGGGCGACGTCACGCCGGAGCAGGCCGCGCAATGGGTGGCCGACGGCGACGCCGTGCTGGTCGACGTGCGCAGCGACGCCGAGCGCGAATGGGTCGGCTTCGTGCCCGGCGCGCTGCCGCTGGCATGGAAGCAATGGCCCGGCATGGTGCCGAACGCGGGCTTCGACGGCGGCCTGCGCGACGGCGTGCCAGCCGGCAAGAAGGCCGTGATGTTGTGCCGCAGCGGCGTGCGGTCGATCGCGGCCGCGCGCCGCGCCACCGAACTGGGCGTCGAGGCGTACAACATCCTCGAGGGCTTCGAAGGCAATCCGGATGCCGATGGCCATCGTGGCCGTGTCGGCGGCTGGCGCTTCCGCGGCCTGCCGTGGAAGCAGAATTAGAACGACGCCTTGAAATCCTCCCCAACCGCAATAATCGCCCGATGACATTCCTCGCGATCGACATCGGCAACACCCGGCTCAAATGGGCGCTTTATGAAGACGCCCGGCCGGGCGCGGCGCTGCATGCGCAGGGCGCCGAATTCCTCGACCACATCGACCGCCTCGCGGACGGCCCGTGGGCTGAACTCGCTTTTCCGGCGCCGTCGTCGATGCTCGGCTGCGTGGTGGCCGGCGACGCGGTTCGCCGCCGCGCCGAGGAGCAGATCGAGGAGCGCTTCGACTGCACGCCGCGCTGGGTCATGTCGAGCGCGGCCGAGGCCGGGCTGGTCAACGGCTACGACCACCCGACCCGGCTGGGCGCCGACCGCTGGGTCGCGATGATCGGTGCGCGCCACCGGATGCTGTCGCAGGGGCCGGCGCGACCGATGGTGGTGGTGATGATCGGTACCGCCGTGACGGTCGAGGCGATCGATACGGCGGGCAAGTTCCTCGGCGGCCTGATCCTGCCGGGCCACGGCATCATGCTGCGCGCGCTGGAGTCCGGCACGGCCGGCCTGCACGTGCCGACCGGCGAGGTCACGCCGTTCCCCACCAACACCAGCGACGCGCTCACCAGCGGCGGCACTTACGCCATTGCCGGTGCGGTGGAGCGCATGCGCCAGCACGTGAAGTCCCACTGCGGCGCCGAGCCGGCCTGCTACATGACCGGCGGTGCGGGCTGGAAGATGGCGCCGTCGATGGTCAGCCCCTTCGAGCTGGTCGACGGGCTGATCATGGACGGGCTGCTGGTGATTGCGCAGCGACGCGCATCCACCTGAATCATCAGGCGTTCAGGCCGGCGACGGCCTGGTGCATCGTCTGGCGCGCCTGCTCGACGACCCGCTTCTTCCACGCGTCGGTGTCGGTGTAGAAGGCTTCCAGCATGCGTGCCCGGATGGCGTCGGCCAGTTCCGGCGCCGCGGCTTCCGGGTACTTGTGCAGCCAATGGTCGGCACGCAGCGCGCCGGTCACTTCCAGGATCGGCAGCGTGCCGTATTCCAGCGCAATCGCCGTGTGCTCGGCCTGCGGGCATTCGTCGTAGATCGCGTTCCAGTTGAGGCCGGTCAGCAGTGCCGAGGTCGACGAGCCGTCGTAGATCGAGGTGACCGGCGTTTCGGGTGAGCCCCACCAGGCGTTGGCGCGCGCATAGGCGGCCGTGTCGTCGCCCTTGCAGGCGTAGATGCGCTCGCCCACGCCCGACGGGCCGAGTCCGGTGTGCAGGTCGATCCAGCCGAGCCGGCGCGCCTGGCCGGCATGCTTGCGCAGGATCTGGCGGAAGGTGCGGTTGCTCCAGGTCGGCGCCTGGCCACCGTAGAACAGGCCGTCATCGAACTGGTACTGGCCGCCGCTCACGGCCGCCTGGTACGCGGTCACGCCGTGGGTGCCGATCCAGGCGGTGAGCTCGGCCTGGTTCTGCGCGGTCGGCGGCCATTCGCGCGGCAGCAGCAGCGGGTGCAGTCCGGCATACGCCGTGTTGACCGGCAGCGGTTGCGAGAAGTCGACGAAATTGCGGTTCAGGTCGACGTTTTCATTGGTCACGCGCCGGCCGAACGAGAAGCCGTGCGGGTTCAGCGCATGCACGTAGAGCACGCCGACGCCAGCGTCGTGCGCGGCTCGTCGCCAGGCCGCGTCCTGCAGCGCGGCGACCTGCACGCCGCTGCCGCAATGGCCTTCGACGCCGTGGCAGCCGCTGCTGACCAGCAGCAGCCGCGTCGTGTCGGCCGGACCGTCATAGGCCACGTCGGTTGCCAGGTCCTCGCCTTCGCGGCCCTTCAGCGGATGCGGGTACGTGTCGACCTGCAGGCCGGCTGCGACGCAGGCCTGAAGGAACTTGCGGCGCGCCTGCGCGTAGGTCGGTGAAAACGCGGCGATGGTGGCATCCGCACCCGCCATCACGCGGCCGTGCCTTGCGGCTTCAGGAACTGCTCGGCCATCTCGACCCAGCAGGTCGCGCCCAGCGGGATCAGGTCGTCGTTGAAGTCGTAGCTGCCGTTGTGCAGCGTGCAGGGGCCGCCGCCATGGTGCATGTCGCGGTGCGCGCCGTCGCCGTTGCCGATGAAGGCATAGGCGCCGGGCTTGGCCAGCAGCATGAAGGAGAAGTCCTCCGCGGTCATCGCGGCTTCCTGCACCAGCACGTTCTCCTCGCCGACGATGCCGGCCATCACGCCGCGCGCGAAGTTGGCTTCGGCCGCCGAATTGATGGTCGGCGGGTAGTTGCGGTGGAAGTAGAAGTCGACCTCGGTGTCGTGCGCGGCGCCGATGTGCTCGGCGATCTTGCGCATGCGCCGCTCGATCAGGTCGAGCACTTCCAGCGTGAAGGTGCGCACCGTGCCCTGCAGCTCGCAGGTGTCGGGGATCACGTTGCTGGCTTCGCCGGCGTGGATCATCGTGACCGAGATCAGGCCGGTGTCGGTAGGCTTCTTGCTGCGCGTCAGGATGGTCTGAAAGGCCTGCACCATCTCGCAGGCGACCGGCACCGGGTCGATGCCGGTGTGCGGCAGCGCCGCATGGCCGCCCTTGCCGCGGACGGTGATCTTGAATTCGTTGCTCGACGCCATTGCCGGGCCGGGGCTCACCGCGAACTGGCCGACCTTCATGCCCGGCCAGTTGTGCATGCCGAACACGGCGTCCATCGGGAATTTCTCGAACAGGCCTTCCTTGATCATCTCGCGGGCGCCGCCGCCGCCTTCTTCCGCCGGCTGGAAGATCAGGTAGACCGTGCCGTCGAAATTGCGGTGCTTCGCCATGTGCTGCGCCGCAGCAAGCAGCATCGCGGTGTGGCCGTCATGGCCGCAGGCGTGCATCTTTCCCTTGTGCTGGCTGGCGTGGGCGAAGGTGTTGAGTTCGGTCACGGGCAGCGCGTCGATGTCGGCGCGCAGGCCGACCGCGCGGGTGCTGGTGCCGTTCTTGAGGATGCCGACCACGCCGGTGGTGCCGAGCCCGCGGTGGATCGGAATGCCCCACTCGGTCAGCTTGGCCGCCACCACGTCGGCGGTGCGGACTTCCTGGAAGCAGAGTTCGGGATGGGCGTGGATGTCGCGACGGATCGCGGCGATTCCGGCCGCCTGGGTGACGAGCGAATCGAGGAGTTTCATGGGAGACAGTCTAGGCGTTGCTTCTGTCGCCCGCAAAGAGCGTGCCTGCGGCCCCGGAGAGCACTCGGTCTTGGGCGCGGTTCGTGCATTCGAAAGGTTTTCGGATTGCCCGACGGCCGGCGTGGCCGTGCGGACTCCCGGACAATGCCCCTCTATGCCTCACACACTTTCCGATCGCGGCCTGGCCTTCGCACAGGCGCTCGTGCGCATGAACACCGTCAGCGCCAACAGCAACCTGGAACTGATCCATTTCGCGCGCGACCACCTGGCCACGCTCGGGGTGCAGAGCCGGCTCACCTACAACGCCGACCGCACCAAGGCCAACCTGTTCGCCACGCTGGGCGAAGGCAAGCCCGCCGGCGTGATCCTGTCGGGCCACACCGACACCGTGCCGTGGGACGGCCAGGACTGGAGCGTCGACCCGCTGTCCGCCGTGGTGCGCGAAGGCGATGGTGAGCAGCGCCTGTATGGCCGCGGTTCGGCCGACATGAAGAGCTTCATCGCGCTGGCGCTGGCCAACGCCGATCGCTTCCTGGCGAGCGACTCGCCCTTCGCAGTCCATTTCGCCTTCAGCTATGACGAGGAAGTCGGCTGCTTCGGCGTGCGCGAACTGATCGCCGACATGCGCGAGGCCGGCATCAAGCCGCTGGCCTGCGTGATCGGCGAGCCGACGCTGATGGTCCCGGCCATCGCGCACAAGGGCGTCTACCGCTACAAATGCTGCGTCCGCGGCAAGGAAGCGCATTCGTCGCTCACGCCGCAGTCGGTCAACGCCATCGAGATGGCGGCGCGCGTGGTGGGCAAGCTGCGCGACATGGCCGAAGGCTTCGAGCGCGAGGAACCCCGCTACGACGGCTTCGACGTGCCCTTCAGCACCGCCAGCGTCGGCCAGTTCCACGGCGGCATCGCCGACAACGTGGTGCCGCGCGACGCCGAGTTCCGCTACGAATTCCGCAACCTGCCGACCGCCGACGCCGCGCTGATGCAGAAGGAAGTCATCGCCTACGCCCGCGGCAAGGAAGACGCGATGAAGAAGGTCGCGCCGGACGCCGGCTTCAGCTTCGAGACGATCTGCGAAGTGCCCAGTTTCCTGGGCTCGGCCGACGACGCGATCACCCGGCTCGCGCAGCGGCTGTCGGGCGAAACCGGCACCACGCTGGTGGCGTTCGGCACCGAGGCCGGCCTGTTCAAGGCGTCGGGCATTCCGAGCGTGGTCTGCGGCCCGGGCAGCATCACGCAGGCGCATCAGCCCGACGAATACGTGTCGATCGCGCAGCTCGCTCGCTGCGAGCAATTCCTGCTCGACCTGGCCGCGACGCGGGAGATCGCCTGATCGCCATGAAGCGGATCGCGCTCGGCCTGCTGTGCGCCGCGGCGCTGCTGTATGCAGTGGCGAGCGTGCTGGCCGCCCGCCATCCGGCCTGGGGTTATGTCGCGGCCTTCGCCGAGGCGGCCATGGTCGGCGCGATTGCCGACTGGTTCGCGGTGGTCGCGCTGT
The DNA here is from genome assembly GCA_040387575.1 of Pseudomonadota bacterium. Taxonomy (GTDB): domain Bacteria; phylum Pseudomonadota; class Gammaproteobacteria; order Burkholderiales; family Burkholderiaceae_C; genus Variovorax. Next base: position 1,835 of record JAZKDL010000584.1, on the reverse strand, counting down.
TCCGCCATCCGCTCGGCCTGCCGATTCCGCACACGGCGATCATTCCGGCCAACAAGGACCGGATCGGCGCCAAGCTCGCGGGCTTCATCGTCGACAACTTCCTGAGCACGCCGCAGGTGCTGGCCAAGCTCGCGCAGTTCGACCCGGCCGGGCGGCTGGCGAGCTGGCTGTCGCAGCCGGCCACCGGTGAGAAGCTGGGTGAGCACGCGGTCACCGTGGTGCGCTACGGCCTGGGCGCTTTCGACGATGCGCGGGTGCGCGACTTCCTGGGCCGCGCGGCCGTCGCCGGGCTGGCCAAGGTCGACCTGTCGCGGCTGCTGGGCCAGGCGCTCGACGCGCTGACGGCGGGTGGCCGGCACCAGGCGCTGCTCGACGACGTGCTGGCGCAGGTGGCCGCGCTGATGGACGACGACGACGTGCAGGCGCGCATCACCGAATCGATCGCGCGCGAGGTCAAGACGCTGAAATACGTCGGCCTCGACCAGATGGCGGCGCGGCTCGGCACCCGCAAGATCGTTTCCGCCGTGGCGCGCACGCTCAACGAACTGGCGGCCGAGCCCGACCATCCGCTGCGCAAGCGCTTCGACGCGTTCATGGACGACTTCGTGCTGCGGCTGCGGCACGACCCCGAATTCCATGCGCGCGGCGAGCAGATCCGTGCCGAGCTGCAGGCGCATCCGGCGCTCGGCGAGTACCTGCACGACCTGTGGCGCCAACTGCTGGCCTGGCTGCACGACGATCTGGGCCGCGCCGACTCGACGATCCGCCAGCGCATCGCGCAGATGGCCGGCTCGGTCGGTGCTCGGCTGGCGCAGGACGCGGAAATCCGCCGCTGGATCAACGAGCAGATCACCGCCGCCGCGCCGCTCGCGATCGAGCGCTACCGCGAGGACATCCGGCGCTACATCGTCGAGCGCGTCGGGCAATGGAATGCCGACGAGATGACGCTGGAGCTGGAGCGCAACATCGGCCGCGACCTGCAGTTCATCCGGATCAACGGCACGCTGGTGGGCGGGCTGGTCGGCCTGCTGATCCACACGGTGACCGAGCTGCTGCGCTGATCCGGGCGCTCTGCGCCGAAAATCGACGTTCCACGAACACAACGATCAGGCTGAAACGATGGCTGAGACCCTGGCACCTTCCGCGACCGACGCGCCGGCTTCACCTGCCCGCACCGTGCTGGGCGCCTGTCCGCACGACTGCCCCGACACCTGCGCGCTCGTCACGACGGTGCAGGACGGCGTCGCGATCAAGCTGCAAGGCAACCCGGCGCACGTGCACACCGGCGGCGTGCTGTGCACCAAGGTGTCGCGCTACATCGAGCGCAACGACCACGCCGACCGGCTGGTGCAGCCGATGAAGCGGGTCGGGCCGAAGGGCGCGGGCCAGTTCGCGCCGGTGTCGTGGGACGAGGCGCTCGACGACATCGCCGCGCGCCTCGGCGCCATCGCGCAGCGCAATGCGCAGGCCGTGCTGCCCTACAGCTACGCCGGCACCATGGGGCTGGTGCAGGGCGAATCGATGGACCGGCGCTTCTTCCACAAGCTGGGCGCGTCGCTGCTGGACCGCACGATCTGCTCGACTGCTGGCGGCGAAGCGATGAACTACACGCTGGGCGGCAAGGTAGGCATGCGCATCGAGGCGTTTGCCGAGTCGAAGCTGATCCTGATCTGGGGCAGCAACTCGATCGGCAGCAACCTGCATTTCTGGCGTCACGCGCAGGCCGCCAAGCGCGCCGGCGCGCGGCTGGTGTGCATCGATCCGCGCAAGACCGAAACCGCCGACAAGTGCGACGAGCACATCGCGCTGCTGCCCGGCACCGACGCCGCGCTGGC
>JAZKDL010000583.1:0-6391 GCA_040387575.1 Pseudomonadota bacterium | reverse complement strand
GGCTCGTTGCCCAAGCTGCTGCTGCCGGTGCGCATGGGTGCCGGTGGGCGTCTGGGCTCGGGGCAGCAGGTGATGTCTTGGGTGCATGTGCAAGACGTTCTGCGCGCCATGGCCCATGTCTGGGGTATCGCCGCGATGGCGCCGCGCACCGACGTGCCGACGGACCCGCAGGTCTACAACTTCACCGCACCCGGCGCCGTGACGCAGGAAGCCTTCACGCGCGTGGCGGCCGAGGTGCTGCATCGCCCGTTCTGGTTGCCGATGCCCGGTTGGCCGATGCGCCTGGCGCTGGGCGAACAGGCCGATCTGCTGCTCGAAGGCCAACGCGTGGCGCCCGCACAGCTGCTGGCAACGGGCTTCCAGTTCAGTTTTCCCGACGCACGCAGCGCCCTGCAGGACCTGTGCTGAACCTTCGCCATATCTCTGCTCATATCCCTGCTCATATCCCGTGACCGCCCGGAAGAAAGCCGAAGTTCCCGCAAGCGCTGCTGCTCCGCCGCAGGCGCCTGGCGCCGGCCTGAGCCTGGTCCAGCGCGCGCTGCGCAAGCTCGGCCTGCTGCGGCCGATCGACTTCGCGCTCTACCTGCCGCTGCGCTACGAAGACGAAACCCGCATCGTGCGGCTGGCCGATCTGCGCGATGGCGAGAGCGGCCAGATCGAGGCCACCGTGATCGAGAGCGAGGTCAGCTTTCGTCCGCGCCGCCAACTGATCGTGATGGTCGACGACGGCGGCGAAACCTGCCAGCTGCGCTTCTTCAATTTCTATCCGTCGCAGCAGAAGCAGCTGGAGGTCGGCGCGCGCGTGCGTTTGCGTGGCGAGGTGCGCGGCGGTTTTCTGGGGCGGCAGATGATGCATCCGGTCGTGAAGGCGGCCGGCACCCAGTTGCCCGAAGCGCTGACGCCGGTGTATCCGACAGTCGCCGGGCTCGCGCAGCCCGCGCTGCGGCGCGAGGTGCGCGCCGGTCTGGCGCGCGCGGTGCTGGACGAAACCGTGCCCGGCCCGGTGGGCCTGCGCGGCGACGCCTGGGACCTGCGCCGCGCGCTGAACTTCCTGCACTACCCGACGCCGGACGTGTCGATCGCCGCGTTGGAAGATCACAGCCATCCGGCCTGGCAGCGGCTGAAGGCGGAAGAACTGCTTGCGCAGCAGCTGTCGCAGCACCAGGCGCGGCGCGAGCGTGCGGCGCAGCGCGCGCCGGTGCTGCCGCCGTCCGATGCGCCCGGCGCGCTCTACGCGCAGTTGATGGCGGTGTTGCCCTTCGCGTTGACTGGCGCGCAAGCCCGCGTGGTCGACGAGATCACGCTCGATCTCGCACGCGACGCGCCGATGCACCGGCTGCTGCAGGGCGACGTCGGCTCCGGCAAGACCGTGGTGGCGGCGCTGGCGGCGGCGCGCTGCATCGACGCCGGCTTTCAATGCGCGCTGATGGCGCCGACCGAAATCCTCGCGGCGCAGCATTTCGGCAAGCTGGTTGGCTGGCTCGATCCGCTGCTCGCGGCCCGTGGGTTGCGCGTCGCCTGGCTCACCGGCAGCCAGAAGAAGAAGGAGCGCGACGTGATGGCCGGCGCCGTCGAAAGTGGCGAGGCTGCGCTGGTCATCGGCACGCACGCCGTGATCTCCGAGAAGGTGCGCTTCAAGCGGCTGGCGCTCGCGATCATCGACGAGCAGCATCGCTTCGGCGTGGCCCAGCGGCTGGCGCTGCGTGGCAAGGCGGCGAGCCCGGATGGCGGCTCCGGCGTTCCGGCGCCTGGCCTGGAGCCGCATCTGCTCATGATGAGCGCGACCCCGATCCCGCGCACGCTGGCGATGAGCTACTACGCCGATCTCGATGTGTCCACGCTCGACGAGCTGCCACCCGGCCGCACGCCGATCGTCACGCGGCTGATCGCCGAGCACCGGCGCGACGAGGTGATCGACCGCATCCGCCATCAGCTGGCGCAGGGCCGGCAGGTCTACTGGGTCTGTCCGCTGATCGAGGAGAGCGAGGCGGTCGACCTGCGCAATGCCACCGAGACGCGCGACGAGCTCGCCGGCATGCTCGGCGACGACGTGCAGGTCGGGCTGCTGCACTCGCGCATGCCGACCGCCGAGAAGCAGGACGTGATGGCGCGCTTCACCGCGAATGAAGTGCAGGTGCTGGTCAGCACGACGGTGATCGAGGTCGGCGTCGACGTGCCGAACGCGTCGCTGATGGTGATCGAGCATGCCGAGCGCTTCGGGCTGTCGCAGCTGCACCAGTTGCGCGGCCGGGTCGGTCGTGGCGCCGCGGCTTCGGCCTGCGTGTTGCTCTATGCGCCGAACGAAGGCGGACGCGTCGGCGAGACGGCGCGTGCGCGGCTGCGGGCGATGGCCGAAACGTCCGACGGTTTCGAGATTGCCCGCCGCGATCTCGAGATCCGCGGCCCTGGCGAATTCCTCGGCGCCCGCCAGTCCGGCGCGCCGCTGCTGCGCTTCGCCGATCTCGAAACCGACGTCCTGCTGCTCGACTGGGCCCGCGAACTCGCGCCACGCATGCTCGACCAGCATCCCGACCTGGCGCGCAAGCACATCGACCGCTGGCTTGGCAGCAAGGCCGAATACCTGAAAGCCTGACGCGGCACCGCGTCATCGAGGGCGGGCGATAATTGTTAAAAACTATGACCCTCACCGAACTCAAATACATCGTTGCCGTTGCGCGTGAGCGGCACTTCGGCAAAGCGGCGGAGTCCTGCTATGTCTCGCAGCCGACCCTGTCCGTTGCCATCAAGAAGCTCGAGGACGAGCTCGAGGTGAAGCTCTTCGAGCGCAGTGCCGGCGAAGTCACCGTCACGCCGCTCGGCGAGCAGATCGTGCAGCAGGCGCAAACCGTGCTCGATCAGGCGGCCAGCATCAAGGAGATCGCCAAGCGCGGCAAGGACCCGCTGGCCGGCCCGCTGAACCTCGGCGTGATCTACACGATCGGCCCGTACCTGCTGCCCGACCTGGTGCGCCAGAACATTGCCAGCACGCCGCAGATGCCGCTGGTGCTGCAGGAGAACTTCACCGCCAAGCTGCTCGACATGCTGCGCGCCGGCGAGATCGACTGCGCGATCATGGCGGAGCCGTTCCCGGACACCGGTCTGGCGATCGCCGCGCTGTACGACGAGCCGTTCGTCGCGGTGGTGCCGGTTGCGCATCCGCTGGCGGGGCGCTCGTCGATCACGTCCGAGGAACTGCGCAACGAGACCATGCTGCTGCTCGGCACCGGCCACTGCTTCCGCGACCACGTGCTGGAGGTGTGCCCGGAGTTCGCGCGCTTTTCCAGCAATGCGGAGGGCATTCGCAAGAGCTTCGAAGGCTCTTCGCTGGAGACCATCAAGCACATGGTGGCCTCAGGCATGGGTGTGACGCTGGTGCCACGGCTGTCGGTACCGAACGACGCGTTGAAGCCGAAGCGCGGACGCAAGGACAGCGAGATGGTTCGCTACCTGCCGATCAGCGATGGCCAGGGCCGCGAGCCGCCGACGCGCCGCGTCGTGCTGGCGTGGCGCCGCAGCTTCACGCGCTACGAAGCGATCGCGGCGTTGCGCAATGCGATCTATGCCTGCGAGCTGGCTGGCGTCAAGCGCCTCTCGTGAGAGCGGCAACGGCCGACACGGCTGTCCCAATCGGCGAGATAGAGTCTCGCTGTTGCGACGCCGTTGATCGGCTCCTAAAGTCGCTGTCTGTCATTCACACCAACGAGGATCCATTGCCATGGCCAAAGTCCCCAGCAAGCCACTGAAGAAATCGAAACTGCCCGACATCGCCGCATCGTCCGGCGGCAAGGTGCCCACCAAGGGTGGCGCACTGGTTGCGCAGGAATCGGGCAGCCGCAATGCGCCGATCATCAACATCGGCATCAGCCACCAGGACCGCGCCGCCATTGCCGAAGGCCTCAGCCGTGTACTTGCCGACACCTACACGCTGTACCTCACGACCCACAACTTCCACTGGAACGTGACCGGTCCGCACTTCAACTCGCTGCACGCCATGTTCATGACGCAGTACACGGAGTTGTGGAACGCGACCGACGTGATCGCCGAGCGCATTCGCGCGCTGGGCCACTATGCGCCGGGTTCGTATGCCGAGTTCAGCAAGATCGCGACCGTGCCCGACGTGCCGCAGACCCCGCCCAAGGCGACCGAGATGGTGCGCATCCTGGTCAAGGGCCATGAGACCGTGTCGCGCATCGCGCGTGAATTCATCCCGGTTGCCGAAGAGGCCAGCGACGATCCGACGGCCGACATGCTGACCGCGCGCTGCACCGTGCACGACCAGACTGCCTGGATGCTGCGCTCGCTGCTGGAAGACTGAGATCGTCCTGGTCCCATGAAAAGGAGCGGCACAATCGCCGCTCCTTTTTCTTTGGAGCTCGCTTGATGGCTGCCGGGCGCGTGGCGCTGTATCTCGATCTGATCCGCTGGGACCGGCCCGCCGGCTGGCTGCTGCTGCTGTGGCCAACGCTCGGCGCGCTATGGTTTGCCGCAGGCGGCTGGCCAGACTGGCATCTGCTGGCGGTGTTCGTGCTGGGCACGTTTCTCATGCGCAGCGCAGGTTGCTGCATCAACGACGTGGCCGATCGCGAGTTCGACCGCCACGTGAAGCGCACGGCCCAGCGGCCGGTGACCAGCGGCGCGATCTCGGTCAAGCAGGCGCTCGGCTTTGGCGCGTTGCTGGCGCTCGCAGCCTTCGGGCTTGCGCTGACGACCAACGCGGCAGTGATCGTCTGGGCCTTCATCGGTTTGGCCGTGACGCTGGCATACCCGTTCGCCAAGCGCTTCGTCTCGATTCCACAAGCGGTGCTCGGCATCGCGTTCTCGATCGGCATCCCGATGGCTTTCTGCGCGGCCGGCGGTGCTGGCGTGCCGGCGGTTGAGGCTTTCTCACGCATACCGGCATACGGTTGGGCACTGCTCATCGGCAATCTGGGCTGGGTGCTGGCCTACGACACGGAGTACGCCATGGTCGACCGGGACGACGACCTGAAGATCGGCATGAAGACCTCGGCCATCACGTTCGGGCGGCTCGATGTGACCATCGTCATGGCCTGCTATCTGCTCTTCCTGGCGATCTGGGGCGCGATCGGGATTCGCCATGGACTGGGGCCTGCATTCCTTGCCGGCTTGGCGACTGCGGCCGCGCAGGCGCTCTGGCACTGGCGGCTGATCAGGGATCGCACGCGTGATGGTTGCTTCCGGGCCTTTCGCCAGAACCACTGGCTGGGATTCGCCGTGTTTGCGGGTGTCGTCGCCGGATACGCGCTGCGCTGAGTGCCTGCCGCCTGTATAGGTACGGCACGCGTCGTGAGTCAGGCACGGCGGCTGCGACAGCCTTGTCGGTTCAGCTGCGGCCGAACTCTTCGCCGAGTTCGCGGGCGCGCGATTCGGCGGCACGTATGGCTGTCTTGAACAACGTCTTGACCTGCGCGGACTCCATCGAACTGATGGCCGCGTGCGTCGTGCCGCCCTTGGACGTCACCCGCGCACGCAGCACGGCAGGCGTTTCCGCCGACGCGGCGGCCAGCGCCGATGCGCCAGTGAAGGTGCCTACTGCCAACTGGTGTGCCTGTCGGGGCGTCAGCCCCATGTCGATGCCTGCCTCGACCATCGCCTCGATGAAATAGAACACATAGGCCGGACCAGATCCGGAAACGGCAGTCACGGCGTCGAGCGCAGATTCGGCGTCGACCCAGAGCAGTTCGCCCGTCGGTGCCAGTACTTGCTCGGCGAGTGCGCGTTGTTGCGCTGTCACCGCGGCGCGGGCGAATAACCCCGTCATGCCCTTGCCGACGAGAGCCGGCGTGTTCGGCATTGCACGCACAACGCTTTCCGTGCCGAGCCAGCGAGCGATGCTGTCTGACGGTATTCCGGCCGCCACACTCAGTTGAAGGCTCTTGCCAGCCACTGCGCGGACCGGTTGCGCGGCCTCGGCGAAGATTTGCGGCTTGACGGCCCAGACGATCACCGCGCAGCGCGCGATGGATGGCCCCGCCTCGGGTTGCGCCGAGATGCCGAACTGTTGCGCCAAACGCACACGTGCTTCTTCGAAGGGTTCAACGACTTCTACCGACACGGGCGGCAAGCCCTGCTTCACCAGTCCGCCAATGATGGCGCTCGCCATATTGCCGCCTCCAATGAAGGCGACGGGGGGGAGATTGGCGGCAGACAGGTTGTTTTCAGGCATGGCTTGGGCGACGAGCTGGGTCGTTAGGCAAGGGAATGTTGGGACTTCATGATGGCCGGCGGGTCGAACCGACGCACCGTCTCCATGAAATTGTCGCCGCTGTGCACGGCGCATGCTTCACGCAGAGCTCTGCAGTTGACATCACCAAACCGCTGTGCAACAATCGCGGGCTTCGCTACAAAAAGGCGAAGCTTCTGCCCAGCGGAA
>JAZKDL010000582.1:0-1590 GCA_040387575.1 Pseudomonadota bacterium | reverse complement strand
CGCCTTCCGCCGCTTCCGCCATGCCGACGCCGAGCAGCCCGTCGAGCAGCGCCGGATCGTCCGCCAGGCCGGCGCTCGGACCGGCATGCACGACCGTGCCGCGCTCCAGCACGATCGCCTGGTGCGTCATCTCCAGCGCGAGCACCGGATGCTGTTCGACCACGATCGACGCCAGCCCTTCCTGCTCGCAGAGTTGTCGGATCGACGTGGCCAGCTCCTCCACGATGATCGGCGCCAGGCCTTCCATCGGCTCGTCGAGCAGCAGCAGTTTGGGGTTGGTCATCAGCGCGCGGCCGATGGCCAGCATCTGCTGCTCTCCGCCGGAAAGCTGGTTGCCGTAGTTGCCGCGGCGCTCGCGCAGCCGCGGGAAGAAGGCGTAGACCCGCGCCAGGTTCCAGCTGCCGGGCCGCGCGATCACCGTGAGGTTTTCTTCGACCGTCAGCGAAGGGAACACCTCGCGCTCCTGCGGCACCCAGCCGAGGCCCGCGCCCACGCGGCGATGCGACGGCCAGCGCGTGATGTCCACGCCTTGCCAGCGCACCGCGCCGCGCATCACGCGGGTGTTGCCCATCAGCGTTTCGAGCAGCGTGGTCTTGCCCACGCCGTTGCGCCCGAGCACCGCCAGGCTCTCGCCCTGCGCGAGCGACAAGCTCAGCCGGTCGAGCACCACGGCGTTGCCGTAGCCTGCGACCACGCTGTCGAAGGCCAGCATTTCAGACGGCATGGGCGGCTCCTGAAGCATGGCCGGTGATGTGGCGCTGCGCCTGCCGCTGCGCATGGCCGTGGCCGAGATAAACCTCGCGCACGCGCGGGTCGGCCCCGATCTCGGCGGGCGTGCCTTCGGTCAGGATCTGCCCGGCCACCAGCACCGAGATGCGGCGCGAGAAGCGGAACACCAGGTTCATGTCGTGCTCGATGAAAAGAATGCTGATGTCCTGCGGCAATGCGTCGATCACCTCGAACAGCTCGCCGCTCTCGTCCTCCGGCACGCCGGCCGCCGGCTCGTCGAGCAGCAGGATGCGCGGCCGGGCGGCCATCGCCAGCGCGATCTCCAGCAGCCGCTGCTTGCCGTAGGGCAGCTCGCTGACCGGCACGTCGGCCAGCGCGTCGAGCTTCAGCCGGCCGAGCAGCGCATGCGCCTCGTCGAACACCGCGGTCTGCCCTGCGAGCGGCCGCCAGAAGACCTTGCCCAGGCCTTCGCGCTCGCTGATCGCGAGCACCACCGACAGCAGCGGCGTGAGGCTGGGGAACAGCGTGTTGATCTGGAAGGTGCGCGCCAGCCCGAGCCGTGCGCGCTTGTCCGCGGAAAACCCGGTGAGCTCGCGCTCGCCCAGATGGATGGTGCCGGCCGTGGGCTTGAAGACGCCCGTCAGCAGGTTGATCAGCGTCGTCTTGCCGGCGCCGTTCGGCCCGATCAGCGCCTGGCGCGCGCCGGGCTCCAGTGTCAGGTCGACGTCGCTGACGGCACGGAACGCGCCGAACGAGATGCCGAGGCCGCGGGTGCGCAGCGTGTGGTTCGAATCGCTCATGTGCGGCCTCCGGTCTTCACCAGACGCGCGAGCGCGCCCATGATGCCGCCGCGCCCGACCA
>JAZKDL010000581.1:0-4074 GCA_040387575.1 Pseudomonadota bacterium | reverse complement strand
CCTGCACGGTCTTGAAGCTGCGGTTCATCAGCAGGCTCAGGTTGTGCAGGATGCGTTCGCCGACCTTGTTTTCCCAGACCGCATCGAACTTGATCTGGTTGTCCAGCCAGTGTTCGAGCCAGTCCGGATCCGGCATGCGGCTCTGGATCGTGTCGTTCGGGAACAGCGCCTTGCTTACATGCAGGTTGGTCGGATGCAGCGCCTGCGCGGTGCGGCGCGCACTCGCCATCAGCACGCCGACCTTGGTGAACGCCGCGCGCGCCTCGTCGCCGAATTTTTCCAGCGCACGCTTCATGTAGCGCAGGTACGCGCCGCCGTGGCGGGCCTCGTCCTGGCTCAGCGTGGTGTAGATGTGCTTGATGACCGGTTCGGTGTGCCATTCGGCTGCGCGCCGATACCAGTGGTTCAGGCGAATCTCGCCGCAGAAATGCAGCATCAGCGTTTCGAGCGGCGGCGCCGGATCGAAGTCGAAGCGGATGTCATGCAATTCCTGTTCGGTCGGCGCGTGCTCGGGGCTGAAGCGCTTGAGGTATTCCATCAGCACCAGGGAGTGCTTCTGTTCCTCGAAGAACCAGATCGACATGAAGGCCGAGAAGTCGCTGTCGTGGCGGTTGTCGCGCAGGAACATCTCGGTGGCCGGCAGCGCAGCCCATTCCGTGATGGCGTTCATCTTGATCGTCTGCGCCTGTTCCGGGGAGAGCTTGGCGCCCTCGAAAGACTGCCACGGAATGTCCCGATCCATGTCCCAGCGGACGGATTCGAGTTGTCTGAAGAGTTCCGGGTAGAGCATGGTTGTCTTTCGTAAGCCTATAAAAATTCTAGGAAGTGCCTGGGGCGCGCCCATGACAGGCGCGCGATGATGTGAATACGCGCACCGCCATCCTGCAGATGCGTCTATGGACGGAGAACCCATGCAACCGCTCACCTTGATCCGACGGCCTGTTTTCTCATCGATACGCTCGGCGCTTTGCCTCTTCGCCGCCTGTGGCGTCGTCTCTGCGCTTGCACAGGGCGCGCCTGCCGCGGCAACGAGCGCCGCGACATCACCTGCGTGTCCCGCCATCCTGCAACACACCTTTGCCCGTCTGCAAGACGAAAAGCCCCAGGCTCTGTGTCAGTACACAGGCAAAGTTGTACTGGTCGTGAACACCGCCAGCTTCTGTGGCTTCACCTCCCAGTACAAGGGACTGGAAGCGTTGGACAGCAAATACCGCGCGCGTGGGCTCGTGGTGTTGGGCTTTCCGTCCAACGATTTCTCGCAGGAGTCGGGTTCGAACCAGCAGATCGCCGACTTTTGCGAGAACACGTTCGGCGTCAAGTTCCCGATGTTCGCGAAGTCGTCGGTGCGCGGCGCAGCGGCCAACCCATTGTTCCGACAGCTGACGGACCAGTCGGGTACCAGTCCGAAATGGAATTTCTACAAATACCTGATCGGCCGTGACGGCAAGGTGGTCGCAGCTTGGTCGAGCATCACGGAACCAACCGATCGTGACTTCCTCCGCGCGGTGGAAAAGCAGCTCGGGTCAATTTAATACTGACCAGTTCACAAAATGACGAATCGGTACTAATATCGACCGATGCGTCCAATGACCCTCGCGGCCCTCGTCACAAATGCTTACCACTCGCTGGGGAACCGTGGACGCGACGCCACGCTCATAACGGGCTCGGACAGCGAATGTCCGTCGGTTTTCATGTTGCGAGGTCTTCCAGGCGCATGCCGCCAGGTTGAAATCCCGAGGCGATTCTTCTCCTCCTCCCTCCCTCCCTCCTTCGCGTCGGGGCGCCTCGCAACATTTTTGTATTCGGGTTGTTCCAATCCTTTGGGACCTTCCCGCACCGGGAGCGCCGCATGAGCAGCGCGCGCGCCACGGTCGCCGTCATCGGGGCCGGCATTTCCGGCCTTTCCGCGGCGCATGCGCTGCGCAACGATGCGCAAGTCACCCTGTTGGAAGCCGGCAGCTATTTCGGCGGCCATGCGAACACCGTCGATCTGACACTGCCGCGCTCGCCCGCCGACCCGACGACGGTGCGTCATGGCGTCGACACCGGCTTCCTGGTCTACAACGACCGAACGTATCCAGAACTGATCAAGCTGCTCGCCGAACTCGGCGTCGAGACGGCCGAATCGGACATGTCCTTTTCCGTGCAGGCTGCGCGACCTGACGCGAGCCATCTCGAGTGGAGTGGCAACAACCTCGCGACCGTGTTTGCGCAACGGCGCAACCTGATCGATGGCCGCTTTCTTGGCATGTTGCGCGACCTGTTGCGCTTCAATCGCCTGACCACGCGCATCGCGCTCGCCGGTACGGAACAGCAACTGGCTCAGCCGCTCAGTCAATTCCTGGACGCGCACGGCTTCGGGGCGGCGTTTCGCGATTGGTATTTCCTGCCGATGATGGGTTGCATCTGGAGTTGCCCGACCCAGCAGATGCTGGCGTTTCCGGTCGCGACCATGATCCGCTTCTGCCACAACCACGGTCTGATCCAGATCGCCAACCGTCCGCAGTGGCGCACCGTCCGCGGCGGCTCGCGCAACTACGTGGCGAAGATCGTCGCGGGTCTGGACGACGCGCGCCTGTCGACGCCGGTGCGACGCGTCACCCGCACCGCGCACGGCGTGCTGGTCGAGCTGGATTCCGGCACAGAACGTTTCGATCACGTCGTGATGGCGACCCATTCGAACCAGTCGCTGGCGCTGCTCGCCGATGCCTCGCCAGGCGAGTTGGCCACGCTCGGCGCGATCCGCTATCAGCCGAACCGTGCCGTGCTGCATACCGATGCGTCGGTGTTGCCGCAGCGCCGCGCCGCGTGGGCCGCATGGAACTACGAGGCGACGCCGAAGGCGCCGGGCGCGGCGGAAGGCGGCGTCTGCCTGCACTACCTGCTCAACCAGTTGCAGCCCCTGCCGTGGGAGCAGCCTGTGGTGGTGTCGCTGAATCCGATCCGGCCGATCGCACGTAGTCAGGTCATGGCCGAATACCACTATGACCACCCGATCTTCGATCTGCCGGCAATCCGCGCGCAGACATGGGTTTCATCGCTCCAGGGCGTGCGCAATACCTGGTTCGCCGGTGCCTGGATGGGCTATGGCTTCCACGAGGACGGCTTGAAAGCCGGCCTGGCTGCAGCCGCCGGGCTGCGCGCCCAGCTTTCCGGCGAGTCATCCGACAGGCGTGTCGCATGACGACAAAGTCGGTAGCGCCACCCGCAGTGCCGCGGCGTGGCCTGCGCGGCGCCACGAAACCCACGCCGCCGCAAGTCTCCGGCCCGTTGCTGGGGTTCGGCGAAGTACGCCATGCGCGGCTGCGACCGGCGCGCAATGCGTTCGTCTATCCGACCTATTTCCTGATGCTGCCAATGCGGGCGTTGCGCGCCCAGGGCGGCGGTGCACTGGCCGTGAACCGCGCAGCCGCGTTGTCCTTCCACGACCGTGACCATGGCGACGGCCGCGGCGCCGAGGAGGGCGGCGCACTCGGCTGGCTGGATGAGTTGCTGGCCGCGCACCGCATCCACGACGCCACCGGCGAAGCCTGGCTGCACTGCTATCCGCGCGTCTTCGGCTACACCTTCAAGCCGGTCAGCTTCTGGTACTGCCACACCAACGATGGCGCGTTGCGCGCGATCGTGGTCGAGGTCAACAACACCTTCGGCGAGCGGCATTGCTACCTGCTCGACCGGCCGGTCTACGGCATGGAGTTGTGCGCACCCAAGGCATTCCACGTGTCGCCCTTCTGCAAGGTCGAAGGGGGCTATCGCTTCCGCTTCTTCGTCGACGAGGACCGCACCCGCACCGTGGTGCGCATCGACCACGACGACGCCGACGGGTTGCTGCTGCAGACCAGCGTGAGCGGCGAACTGGTGCCCTTCGACGCCGCCAGCGCGCGGCGTGCGCTGTGGCGCTACCCCGCGATGACCTTCGGGCTGATCGCCCGCATCCACTGGCAGGCCGCCAAGCTCTGGCTGCGGCGCGTGCCCTTCATTCCCAAGCCGGCGCCGCCCGAGCGCTTCGTCTCCAACGAACAGCCGCCCCAGCCATGACCTCGACCACCACCGCGCCCCATTTCGCCGTGCCGC
>JAZKDL010000580.1:0-3789 GCA_040387575.1 Pseudomonadota bacterium | reverse complement strand
GGCAGCAGGCCGTCGTGCCACTCGCCCTGGAAGAACAGGCGCTCCTGCGGGCTGTGGCAGAGGTTGCGCTCGTCGTATTCCCAGCGGCCGGCGACACGTTGGCGCAAACCGAGTTCTTCCAGCAGATCCTGGACCTCGTGCGCATCGTCGCCGGGCACGGGCAGGTAGTGCGCACCGAGCGGGCATGCGATGCCACCGACCATGCCGCCGCGGCTGTTGCCGCCGGCAACGCCCTCGAGCTCCATCAGCGCGAAGTCGTCGATGCCGCCGAGCCGCAGCGCGCGCGCCGCCGCCAGCCCGGCGACGCCACCGCCGGCGATCACGACGCGGGTGCGCCGCACCGCGACAGGCGCCGACGTGCGCCATGCGCCGTCGCGCAGCGCATGGCCGCGCGCCACGTCGATGCCGGTGAAGCCGCCGGCGATGGCCGGCGGCGGCGCGTCGCAGCCGGCCAGTGCGAGCGCGCTGGCGGCGCCCAGGAATGCGCGGCGCTTCATGCTCAATGGCCCGAGACCTTGCCCCATTCCTGCTCGTAGGTGGTCACCAGCGTCTGGTTGGACAGCCGGTTCACCTCGGTCGGCACACGCGCCATGTCGAGCGGAAAGTCGAACATCAACGGCAGCGTGGCCGGCGACAGGAAGCGCATGCCGGCCGGCAGCGCATCGGGACGGCGATACGGCCGATGGCTCGCGATCACGAAGCCCCATTCGCCGAAGCTGGGCACATGCACGTGGTACGGCGTGGCCGTCAGGCCGACCGACTCGATCGTGCTCGCCACCGTCCAGAAGCTCTTGCGCGCGATCAGCGGCGACGTGGTCTGGATCACCGCATAGCCGCTCGCGGCCAGGCGCTTGTCGAGCAGCGCATAGAAGGAGTTGGTGTAGAGCTTGCCGATCGCGAAGTTGGTCGGATCGGGGAAGTCGACGACGATCACGTCGAACACGTCATCGGCGCCCGGGCCGGTCTGCTGCAGCCACTGGAAGGCGTCGGTGTTGACGATCTTCACCTTCGGCGACGACAGCGAGTGGCCATTGAGCGCCGCCAGCGTCTCGTGGTCGGTGAACAGCTTGGTCATGTTCGGGTCGAGCTCGACCAGCGTGACCGATTCGACCGATGGGTACTTGAGGATCTCGCGCACCGCCATGCCGTCGCCACCGCCCAGCACCGCGACCTTCTTCGGCGCGCCGTGTGCGGCCATCACCGGATGCACGAGCGCCTCGTGGTAGCGGTACTCGTCACGCTCGGCGAACTGCAGGTTGCCATTCAGGAAGAGCCGGTGCCCGAGCTGGCCGCGCGTGACGACGATGCGCTGGTAGGGCGATGTCGCGCTGAAGACGATGCGGTCTTGATAGAACTTGTCCTCGGCCAGCGTGGTGATGTGATCGGCCCCGGCGAAGCCCGCGGCGAGCGCCAGGAGCGACAGCGCGCAGGCCACGGCATGCGCGCCGATGCGCCGCATCTCGTGCCGGAACAGCCACAGCGCCCAGACGGCGACCGCTGCATTCATCAGGCCGAACAGCAGGCCGGTGCGGATCATCCCGAGCTGCGGCACCAGCACCAGCGGGAACGCGATCGAGACGGCCAGCGCGCCGAGGTAGTCGAAGGTCAGCACCTGCGACACCAGCTCCTTCAGCCGCACGTTGCGCCGCAGGATGCGCATGACGAGCGGGATCTCCAGGCCGACCAGCGTGCCGACCACCATCACCAGCCCGTAGAGCAGCAGCCGGAAGGCGCCCGGGATGTACGCGTTGGCGATGAACAGCAGCGCAGGCAGTGCGCCACCGATCAGCGCGACGAGCAGTTCGATGCGCAGGAAATGCGCTGGCAGCTGGCGATCGAAGTAGCGCGACAGCCACGAGCCCACGCCCATCGCGAACAGGTAGGTGCCGATGATGGTGCTGAACTGCAGCACCGAGTCGCCCAGCAGATAGGAGCTGAGCGCCGCCGCGCTGAGTTCGTAGACCAGCCCGCAGGCCGCGACCACGAAGACGCTGGCGAGAAGGGCGATTTCGACGGGCTGCGGGCTTCGCTGGTCAGGCGAGCTCAATGGATCGCGGCGGCGACGATGATCGAAATGCCCAGGCACATGGCCGCAACCACCAGGCCCAGCGCCACGTTCTGCTTCTCGACGATCTCGCCCCACAGGTCGTAGGGCGTGATCTTGTCGATGATCAGGAAGCACACCCAGAAGATCACCACGCCGATCAGCGCGTAGACCAGCGACCCCAGCAGGATGCCGGGCTTCAACGATTCAAATCCCATCGGGACCTCCAGTCTTCATTTGTTTCATGCACATCACTTGTGGCCGCCGCCACTCGAATAACCGCCGTACGAGCCGCCTGAACTGCGGGAGCTGCTCGACGACGAACCGCTGCTGCCACCGCCACTGCCACCGCGCGTGCTGCAGGTGCTCATGAGGAGCATGACGACGACGAGCACGACAAGGATCAGGATGATCGTGCCGCAACCCATGCCCGACGCGGCGCTCAGCGGTGCGGCGTCGCCGCGCGCAAAGATGGTCTTGTTGTCGTCGAGCTTGAACGCCGACGCCACCGCGCCGCTGTCGATCTTGCTGCCCGACGACCAGGTGATCTCGTTGGCCGAGCGCTCCATCGACAGCAGCGCCGGGCCGCGCGCGAAATCGCGGTTGTAGGTTTTCTGTCCTCGCTCTACCTGCCAGTAGAACTCGCCGGCCACATAGGTCGTTTCCGCGTCGTAGGCGTACTGCTGCTGGTAGGCCTTGCCGAGATAGGTCGCGGTCTTCGCCGATTCGTCGAGCGTGGGTGCGCCGGTGGTCGGGCGAACCATGCTCCAGCCGTCTTCCGCGTCCACCAGGAAACTGAAGCCGCGCTTGCGGTTGTAGAGCAGGTATTCGCTCCAGCTGAAGGATTCGTCGTCGCCGGGTTCGACGCCCGTGCGATGCTGGAACCCGACCACCTGCCAGGACACGCCCTGCAACTGGCCGATGCTGCCGAGCGCGATCAGCAGACGAACCGACTCCGCCTGCTCTGCATGTTTCAGCTCGCCGCCGATCCCCTGCGTCAAGTCGATGATGCTGTGGCACATGCCGCAGGCGATGCTCTTGCTGTCGTCCAGCCTGACACTGACCGGCGCGCCGCAGTTCGGGCAATTGAAGCTGCGGCCCTTCTCTTCCTTGGCGGGCGCGTCGCGCAGGCCGGTGAGCTTCAGGTCGTCGAGTTCGACGGCACGACCGAGGTAGGCGGTTGGCGGCGTGCTGGCGTAATCGAGGCTCAGCACCAGGCCCTGGTCGTTGCGCAGCTCGACCGCGGCAAAGGGTTTGCCCAGGTCCGGCAGCTTCGGCAGTTCGCCCTGCGCCGAGGCCAGCGTCACCTGCTCGTTGGACGCGACGGTGTAGTTTTGGCCGTTGAACGTGGCTGTCGCGCCGACGCGCAGCGTGTCGGCAGGCGGCGCCTCCCGGTCGAGTTCGAGCGGCAGCGCGAAAATGAAGGCGCCGTTGTCCTCGCTCAGGATGCCGGTGCGATCGCCGTCGAGCGACGCGATCCATTCGGTCCAGCGTCCGCCGGCGTAGCTGTATTGCAATCGGCCGATCAGCGTGAACGGCTTGTCCTGGATGCGGCCAGCGGCAAACAGCTGCAGCGGGCTGAAGTCGTCGAACAGCTCCGCCATCTTGCCGATGCGCGCGAGCGTGTCGCCCTGCCGGACGACCGTGCTCTGGCAGAACGGGCAGACGGCGAACGCCGACTGCGCGGATTTGAATTCGACCGGCGCGCCGCAACCAGGGCACGGCGCGCGGTAGGCGCGCTGGGC
>JAZKDL010000579.1:0-2823 GCA_040387575.1 Pseudomonadota bacterium | reverse complement strand
ACTACAGCCACTACGTCGGCGACATCTTCGGCGCGCCGCTGGCCATCGAAGGGCTGATGGCCTTCTTCCTGGAAGCGACCTTCGTCGGCCTGTTCTTCTTCGGCTGGGACAAGCTCAGCAAGGTCGGCCATCTGGTGACGACCTGGGCGGTGGCGATCGGCTCCAACCTGTCGGCGCTGTGGATCCTGATCGCCAACGGCTGGATGCAGAACCCGGTCGGCTCGGCCTTCA
The DNA here is from genome assembly GCA_040387575.1 of Pseudomonadota bacterium. GTDB lineage: Bacteria > Pseudomonadota > Gammaproteobacteria > Burkholderiales > Burkholderiaceae_C > Variovorax. Next base: position 2,592 of record JAZKDL010000579.1, on the reverse strand, counting down.
ATCCGCAGACGATGCGAATGGAAGTGACCGACTTCGCCGCCGTGCTGACCAACCCGGTCGCACAGGCCAAGTTCGTGCATACGGTCTCGGCCGGCTACACGGTGGCCGCGATCTTCGTGCTCGGCGTGTCGGCTTACTACGTGCTGCGCGGGCGGCACCTGCAACTGGCCAAGCGCTCGATGACCGTGGCCGCATCTTTCGGCCTGGCCGCGACGCTGTCGGTGGTGGTGCTCGGCGACGAGAGCGGCTACCTGTCGACCGAACACCAGAAGATGAAGCTCGCCTCGATCGAAGCCATGTGGAAGACCGAGCCCGCACCGGCCGCCTTCACCGCCTTCGGCTTCCCCGACCAGGCCACGCGCGAAACGCACTTCGCGGTGCACATCCCGGCCGTGATGGGCCTGATCGGCACGCGCTCGCTGGACACCGAAATCCCCGGCATCGAGGACCTGGTCAAGCTGGCCGAGCAACGCATCCGCGAGGGCATCCAGGCCTACGACGCGCTGCAGACGATCCGCGCAGCGGGCAGCAGCGCGGCCGTGCCGGTCGAGGCGAAGGCGACCTTCGAGAACAACGGCCACGCGCTGGGCTACGCCTTGCTGCTGAAGCGCTACATCGACGACCCGCGCCAGGCGACGCCCGAGCTGATCGAGCGGGCCGCGCTCGACACCATTCCGGCAGTCGCGCCGCTCTACTGGTCGTTCCGGATCATGGTCGCGCTGGGCATGTTCTTCATCGTGCTGACGGCCACCTTCTTCTGGCTGTCGGTGCGCCGCAAGCTCGATGCGCATCCGTGGCTGCTGAAGGTCGCGCTGTGGTCGATCCCGCTGCCGTGGATTGCCGCGGAAGCCGGCTGGATCGTGGCCGAGGTCGGCCGCCAACCCTGGGTGATCGAAGGCGTGCTGCCGACGGCCGTGGCGGTGTCGAGCCTCGGCGCGACCACGCTGCTGATCACGATCGCCGGCTTCGTGCTGATCTACACGGTGCTGATCGTCATCGAGGCCAAGCTGATGCTGAAGGCGATCCGCAAGGGGCCTGAAGACCATCCCGTGCCGCCGCCCGCGGTCTACCGCGCCGAAGCCGCGCCCGAGCTGCGCAGCCTGCCCGCCGCACCGCTGGCCGCGGCCGAATGAACCCCGGAGAACGACCATGATCCTTCACGAACTCATCTCCTACGAAATCCTGCGCCTGGTCTGGTGGCTGCTGCTCGGCGTGCTGCTGGTGGGCTTCGCTGTGACCGACGGCTTCGACCTCGGCGTCGGCATGCTGCTGCGCATCGCCGGCCGCGACGAGCTGGAGCGCCGCGTGATCATCAACAGCGTCGGCCCGGTCTGGGAGGGCAATCAGGTCTGGCTGGTCCTCGGCGGCGGCGCGATCTTCGCGGCCTGGCCGCAGCTCTACGCGGTGTCGTTCTCGGGCTTCTACCTGGCGATGTTCGCGATCCTGGTGGCGCTGATCCTGCGGCCGGTAGCGTTCAAGTTCCGCGGCAAGCACGACGACGCGACATGGCGCCTGCGCTGGGACCTGGTGCTGTCGATCGGCGGCTTCGTGCCGGCGCTGATCTTCGGCGTGGCGATCGGCAACGTGCTGCGCGGCGTGCCTTTCCGCTTCTCGCCGGACATGCACATCTTCTACGACGGGTCGTTCTTCGGCCTGCTGAATCCGTTCGCGGTGCTGTGCGGCCTGGTGTCGGTGGCAATGCTGCTGATGCACGGCGCAGCCTGGCTGCAACTGAAGACGCAAGGCGCCGTGGCCGACCGTGCGCGGCGCTATGGCAGCTGGGCTGCGCTGGCGACGATCGTCCTGTATGCAGTCGCAGGCTGGGCGATGTGGCGCTGGATCGACGGCTACCAGATCACCAGTGCGATTCCGGTGGATGGGCCGTCCAATCCGATGCTCAAGACGGCTGCGCTCCAGCAGGGCGCATGGTTCGCGAACTATGCGGCGCATCCTTGGTTGTGGGTGGTGCCGGGGCTGGGCTTTGCGGGTGCATTGCTCGCCTTCGCCGGCCTGCAATTGCGGCGTGAAGTGCTGACGATTTTGGCCAGCGCAGCCAGCATCGCCGGCATCGTGCTGAGCGTGGGCGTATCGATGTTCCCGTTCATCCTGCCGTCGTCGATCGACCCGCGCGCGAGCTTGACGGTGTGGGACTCTTCATCGAGCCACCTCACGCTGTTCATCATGCTGGTGGTGACTGCGATCTTCATCCCGCTCATCGTGGCCTACACGAGCTGGGTCTATCACGTGCTGTGGGGCAAGGTCGACGCCGAGGCGATCCGCGAGAAGCGCGGCCACGCGTACTGAGCTTCTTCCATCTTCAGAACAAGAAAGGAATCAACCATGTGGTATTTCGCCTGGATCCTGGGCCTTCCGCTCGCCGCGACCTTCGCGGTGCTCAACGCAATGTGGTACGAGCTCATGGACGATGAAGCCATTCGGCGGGACAAGCTGGAGAAGCCTGGGGAGTGAGCTGGTGACTGTTCTGCGTTGTGCGTTGCGATGCTGGTGACGGTTGACGTCGGGCGCTAGTCGTTGGTCGTTGGTGGGGCGCGCCCGGTACGCGGTGTGGGCCAGGCGACCCGCTGCGCCGGC
>JAZKDL010000578.1:0-4053 GCA_040387575.1 Pseudomonadota bacterium | reverse complement strand
CTCGACCAGAACCAGAGCACCGGCAAGCTGTCGCTGGTGAAGTACCACAACGTCGACATGTCGAGCGCACACGGCCTGTGGATCACCTGCGGCGCCAGCCTGTCGCCGTGGAACACCCACCTGTCGAGCGAAGAGTACGAACCCGACGCCTTCACCGCATCGACCAACACGCAGTTCAAGGCCTACAGCAAGAACGTGTTCGGCAACGAGACCACCGCCAACCCGTACCACTACGGCCATCTGCCCGAGATCACCGTCAACCCGGACGGCACGGGCTCGGTGAAGAAGCACTACTGCCTGGGCCGCATCTCGCACGAGCTGATCCAGGTGATGCCCGACAACCGCACCGCGCTGATGGGCGACGACTACACGAACGGCGGCCTCTTCATGTTCGTGGCCGACAAGGAGAAGGACCTGTCCGCCGGCACGCTGTACGCGGCGCGCTACGACGGTGTCCTGACCGAGAAATCGACCGAGACCTCGGCCGCCAAGCTGACCTGGATCAAGCTCGGCCACGCCACCAGCGACGAGATCGAAGCGCTGGCCGACTCGCTCGTGCCCACCGACCTGATGGACGTGGCCTACACCGATCCGGCCGACGTGACGTACACCAAGATGTACTGCGACGGCAAGGCCAACTGGGTGCGCCTGAAGGCCAAGAAGGAAAAGGCCGCGGCCTTCCTCGAAACCCATCGCTACGCCAACCTGAAGGGTGCCAGCATGGCCTTCACGAAGATGGAAGGCACCACGGTCAACGCCAAGGACAAGATCGCCTACTCGGCCCTGGCCAATATCCAGAACTCGATGATCCCGGGCGACGCCAGCTATGCAGCCAGCCGCAACGTGACCTTCTCGAAGACGGTCAAGGCCGGCGGCATCGTCGCGCACAAGCTGACCGGCGGCCTGAAGGACAGCGAAGGCAACGCGATCAACAGCGACTGGGCCGCGTCGCAGTCGTACATGCTGATGATGGGCACCGACATCGCATCGGACGCGCTGGGCAACACCTCGGACCCGAGCAACATCGCCAGCGCCGACAACCTGAAGTTCTCGGAAAAGATGCGCACGCTGTTCATCGGCGAGGACAGCGGCAACCACGTGAACAACTTCCTGTGGGCCTACAACGTCGACACCAAGACGCTGTCGCGCATCCTGTCGACGCCGGCCGGCGCCGAATCGACCGGCCTGCACGCGGTCGACGAGATCAACGGCTGGACGTACATCATGAGCAACTTCCAGCATCCGGGCGACTGGAGCGCGCTGCACGACAAGATTCGTGCGGAGCAGAGCGACAAGATCACCAGCCTGATCAAGGCCAACTACAAGGAAGGCTACGGCGCCTCGGTCGGCTACATCACCGGCGACCCGGTGCAGCCGAAGCTCACCAAGGCCTGATCGGCCTGCCGCCCGCCGCCGCAACCGCGGCGGGCTCGCCCCCGCGCCTCTCGCACCGAGGGCATGCGCTAGAGTCATGCGATGAATTTCCCCACCGCATGACCGCACGCTTCCAGTCCCTTGTTCCAGGTGCGCGGCTCTCCGACCGTGTGGCCGATGCACTCGAAGCCGAGATCCGCGCCGGCCGTCTCGCGGTCGGTTCCAAGCTCCCGACAGAGGTTGCGCTCGCCGAGCAGTTCGGCGTCAGCCGCACTGTGGTGCGCGAGGCCATCTCGCGCCTGAAGTCGCTGGACCTGGTCGACTCGCGCCAAGGCAGCGGCATGTACGTACGCGAGGCGGGCTTCGCCCCGCTGAGCTTCGATGCCCGTTATGCGGGCTCCCAATCGGCCGTGGTGCAGATGGTCGAAGTGCGACGCGCGCTGGAGGCCGAGGTCGCTGCGCTCGCGGCCGAACGTCGCGATGCCTACGACATGCGCCGCATTCGCCAGGCCATCGCTGCGCTGGCAGCGGCCGTCGCAACTGGCGGGGACGGCGTGGCGGAAGACCTGGCCTTCCACCGAAGCATCGCCGACGCGGCGCGCAACCCATTCCTGCTGGATACCCTCCAGTACTTGAGCCAATATCTCACTGGAGCCACGCGCGTCACGCGTGCCAACGAGGCACGCCGCATCGACTTCGCCGCCGAGGTGGCAGACGAGCACAACGACATCGTGGACGCCATCGAGGCCGGCGACCCGGTGCAAGCCCGACTGGCCGCCGCCGGACACATGAACAACGCCATTCGACGCATCGGTCAGGCCGATCCCGCGTTCTGGCAACAGGAGGGTGAAGCGCTGGCACGCCCCCTGATCAACGGACCGCGCGCCGGGCGCTGAATTTCGGGGGTAATCCCTGAGATGACTTGATAGGTCAATTTGTATGATGACCTTATTAATCAAGCGATCAAGAATCTTCCGCGCGAAGAGGCCTGAAACAGCAACCGTTCGACGGTAGCGAGCGGCTCGACCTCGTGGAATCTGCTTCGGAAGGCACTGATCCACCCCCGCCTGGAAAGCGACACAAATGTGTGTCGCTTTTTTTCGGCCCAAATTTGTATGACAACCTGATAAATTAACTACCTACCTCCTCCTATGTCCACACCCGCACTTCTCGGTATCGCCGCAGCCGGCATTGCACTGCTGCTCATCCTCATCATCCGGTTCCAGGTTCACGCCTTCATCGCAATGATGCTCGTGAGCTTCCTCGTGGCGCTCGTCGCCGGTCTGCCGATCGCCGACATCATTCCCACGTTGATCAGCGGCATGGGCGGTACGCTGGGCTCCGTCGCCATCCTGGTGGCGCTTGGCGCGATGCTTGGCCGGATGATCGAGGTATCGGGCGGCGCGGGCAGCATGGCGCAGCGCTTCACCCAGCTGCTGGGCCCGACGCGAGTACCCGCAGCGCTGACGGCCGCGGCACTGGTGCTGTCGATCCCCGTCTTCTTCGATGTCGGCTTCATCATCCTGGTGCCCATCATTTACGGCTTCTGCAAGGCCGCCAAGGTGGACCCGGTGAAGTTCGGCCTGCCGGTGGCCGGCATCATGCTGGCCACCCATGTGGTGGTGCCGCCGCACCCGGGCATCGTCGGCGGTGCCGCCGTTCTGCAGGCCGACATCGGCTGGATCACGCTGATCGGCCTGTCGATCTGCGTGCTGCTCGCGCCGTTGTCGCAGTTCGTGTCGCGCTGGCTCAACCGCACGCGCTTCGAGATGCTGCCGACCACGGCCGAGCAGTTCGGCGCCTTCGATGCCGGTGCCGACACCGCCGGCCGCAACAAACTGCAGGCACCGGGCGTCGGCGTGGTGCTGACCCTCATCGCCGTACCGCTGCTGCTGATCATGATCGGCACCACGGGCGCCACGCTGCTGCCGAAGGGCGACCCGCTGCGCAATGCGCTGGGTTTCATCGGCTCGCCGATCTTCGCGCTGATGATCGCCATTGGCCTGGCCTTCGTGATGATCGCCAAGCGCCAGGGCTGGTCCAAGGAACGCACCAACGAAGTGATGGAATCGGCGCTGCCGCCAGCCGCCACCGTGATCCTGGTGACCGGTGCGGGCGGCGTGTTCGCCAAGGTGTTGACGGCCACCGGCATCGGTGCGGCGTTGTCGCAGACCATCACGGCGGCCCACCTGCCGTTGATCCTGGCCGGCTTCGTGATCTCGCTGGCGCTGCGTGCGGCGCAAGGCTCGGCCACGGTCGCGATCCTGACCACCTGCGGTCTGCTGGCGCAGGCGGTGACGGCCGGCGGCTACAGCGCGGTGCAGGTCGCCCTGCTGACAGTGGCGATCGGCTTCGGCGGCCTCGGCCTGTCGCACGTGAACGACTCGGGCTTCTGGATCGTCACGCGCTACCTGGGACTGAGCGTGGCCGACGGCTTGCGCAGCTGGACCGTGTTGACCACCGTGCTGGGTGTCGCTGGTTTCGCCCTGACCGCCGTGTTGTGGGCGCTGGTCGGCTGAGCCGGGTTTTCCCCTGCACGGATCCCCTCCATTTTTTCCTCTCCAGAGAAACAATCCACCATGACCTCCAAGAACGTCGGCGTGATCGGCCTCGGCGCCATGGGCCTCGGCATCGCCAAGACCCTGCGCAACAACGGTTTCAACGTGCATGTCTGCGACG
>JAZKDL010000577.1:0-2282 GCA_040387575.1 Pseudomonadota bacterium | reverse complement strand
ACCAGGCGGCCACGGTGCCGCGCAGACCCTTGACCAGCCGCATGTGCAGCCAGGCCGCGTAGTTGAGCCAGACGATCAGCGCCCAGGTCTCCTTCGGGTCCCAACTCCAGTAGCCGCCCCAGGCGTCGGCGGCCCACAGCGCGCCGAGCACGGTCGCGATCGTGAAGAACGCGAAGCCGACAGTGATCGCCTTGTACATGACGTCGTCGAGCACCTCGTTGGCCGGCAACCGTGCGGCGATGCGCTTGCGGCCCAGCAGAATGCCCGCGGCGATCAGCGCCGAGATGGCCGCATAGACGACCCAATAGCTGCCGCCCGCTTCCTGCACGCGTTGACGGAACGCAACCGGCACGAAACAGAGCGCCACGCCGAGCAGCCAGATCGGCGTGAGGCGGTACCAGCGCGTCTCGTTCGCCTGTTCCTTGATCAGGTAAGCGAAAGCGACCATCGCTGCCAGCGAGAACGTGCCGTAGCCGATGAAGTTGGCCGGCACGTGGAGCTTCATCCACCAGCTTTGCAGTGCAGGCACGAGCGGTTGGATATCGTGGGCGTCGTGCACCAGCGTGTACCAGAGCAGAAAACCGACCGCCGCACTGACCACCAGCATCACGAACGCGCCCATGGCGCGCGTGCCGTAGCGCGACTCGAAGTACAGGTAGAACGCGGCGGTCAGCCACGAGAACAGCACGAACACTTCATACAGGTTGCTGACCGGAATGTGGCCGATGTCGGGGCCGAGCAGATGGCTCTCGTACCAGCGGACCATGGTGCCGATCAGCGCCATCGTGACGCCGGCCCACGCGATGCGCGAACCGATCAGTTCCATCGCGTCGCCCTGCTTGCCGCCGAACAGCCCGAGCCAATAGAACATCGTGCTCATGAAGAACAGCACGCTCATCCAGAGGATGGCCGACTGGCTCGACAGGAAGTACTTGAGCCAGAACACGGTGTCGGCGCGCGCCAGATCGGCCTGGTACGAACTCACCGCGAGCAACGATGCCGCGGTGACGACGATCGCCAGCACCCGCAGCGGACGCCAGAACCACCCGAGCCAAACCACCGCAGCCAGCGCGGCGAGGAGGATCGGCTTCTCGTAATAGTCCATCGACCCGCCGTAGCGTGAGAAGGCGAACACGCCGCCGGCCAGCACCAGCGCGGCGAAGATCCAGTCGAAAAGATTGCGGCGCGACAGCCAGCCGTCGTTGAGCGTGAGGGTCGTGGTGGTCATGGCTTTGTGTTGTTCGTGAGCGCGAGCAGCTTGTTCTTGAGATTGCCGAACTCGCGGTCGCTGTCGATCGTGCGGCGGTTCACGGAGAAGGCCATCGTCGCAGCGCTGCCGCCGTCATGGGGTTCGAGCCAGATCCAAAGCCGGCGCTCCCGAACGTACAGCATCGCAAAAATGCCGATGATCAGCAACAGGCAGCCGGTGTAGACCACGCTCTTGCCGGGCGCACGCGCGACCTGGAACACGCTGGCCTGGACCTGCTTGAAGTCGGTCATCATCATCGCGACCGGCGCCGGGTAGAAATGCGCGTCGCTGATCGCGAGCACCGCCTGCGTCAGATAAGCCTGCGAAGCCTCGTCGCTGGGCAACGCGGCCAGGCCCGCCGGTTCGCGGCTGAGGTTGAGCACCTCGAAGAGCACGTCGTTCAGGATGCGCACCAGCACACCGCCGGCGCGCTCGCGCTCGGCCTCGGGCACGTTGGCTTCCATGAACTCGGCGATCGCCTGCCAGCCTCCGGCGCTCTGCGCATCGGGCCGCGCGCGCTCGGTGCCTGCGAACAGCGCCAATGCGCGATTGGCCGACACGCGAAGCTGCTCCGCGAGATCGGGGCGCTTCGGGTCGGTCGCGCGCGCGATGTAGCGCTCGACTGCTCGCGCACGCACATCGGGGTCGGCCAGCGCGGCACGCATGCGCACGAAGCCGTCCATCGAGCCTTGCGCATCGGCCGGAACGCGCAGGTAGCGGAACGGCTCTTCCGGCCGGTCGCGCACGCCCAGCAAGAACACCGGCTGTCCGTCGCCGGTGTCCACCGGCACCATGTAGTTCTGGTACTCGCGCGCCTGGCCCGACGCGTCGCGCAGCTTGTAGCCGATGCTCGGTCCGATGTTGCGCAGAGTCTTCGGCTTGTCGGTCTTGTTGGCCGCACCGAATCGCGATTCGATGCTGTGGCGCAGGTCGACCTTGCGCACGTCGGCACCACTGGTGAGCGCGCCATTGGCGCCGTCCGCGAAGTTCTCGACGTTGATCACGCGCAGCGCCGCATATTCGAGCGTGAGCT
>JAZKDL010000576.1:0-2203 GCA_040387575.1 Pseudomonadota bacterium | reverse complement strand
TGCCGCCGCGCTCGAATTCGACGATGGTGTTGTAGACCTGCGTGGTCACGTCGAAGGACGTGCCGGTGGTGTTCACCGCCGGATAGAAGTTCTCGGGGCTGCCCTCGGAGCAATAGACCAGTGTCTTGGCCGACGCGGCGCCGCAGGCGAGCGCCAGGGCCGTCGGGACGATCAGTGCGGCGGCGCGCAGGCGGCGCACGGCAGGGGATGTGGCTGTCATGTCGAAGACTCCTGTGGAGGCGTTGCAGTGGTTGCGGAGAAAGTGGCAACGGCCGAAGCCGCACCGTCGAGAAAGCGTTCGGCATGGTGGCAGGCCACCAGTCGTTCGTCGAGCGCGCGCAGCAGCGGGCGTTCGCTGCGGCAACGTTCGGTGGCATGGGCGCAGCGCGTGTTGAACACGCAGCCCGGCGGCGGATTCAGCGGCGAGGGCAGCTCGCCCTGCAGCACGATGCGCGGCCGGCCGAGCCCCGGCGTCGAGGCCAGCAGCGCCTGAGTGTAGGGATGCAGCGGCCGCTCGAACAGGCGCGCCTTGGGCCCCTGCTCGACCGCATGGCCGAGGTACATCACGAGCACGTCGTGCGCGATGTGCCGCACCACGCCCAGGTCGTGCGAAATGAAGAGATAGGCCAGCCCGAGCTCGGCCTGCAGGTCGGACAGCAGGTTGAGCACCTGCGCCTGGATCGACACGTCGAGCGCCGACACCGGCTCGTCCGCGACCAGCAGCCGCGGCGACAGCATCAGCGCGCGCGCAATCGCAATCCGTTGGCGCTGGCCGCCCGAGAACATGTGCGGATAGCGGTTCGCGTGCTCGGGCCGCAAGCCGACGCGCGCGAGCATCTGCTGCGCCTTGTCGGCCCGCTCGGCGCGTGTGAAGGTCGTGTTGATCGCCAGCGGATCCTCGAGCACCGACGCGATCTTCTTGCGCGGATTGAGCGAGGCGTACGGGTTCTGGAAGACCAGCTGCACGGCCTGGCGCAGCTCGCGCCGGCGCGCGGACGGCGTGTCGACCGCATCGACGCCGACCAGCCGCAGGCCACCGGCCGTGGGCTTCTCGATCAGCGCGACCATGCGCGCAAGCGTCGACTTGCCGCAGCCCGATTCGCCGACCACCGCGAGCGTCCGGCCGCGCGCCAGCCGAAACGAGACCTCGCCGACGGCCTGCAGCTTGGCGGGCGGGCTGAACAGGCCGCGGCGCACGTCGTAGACGCGCTTCAGACCGGAGGCCTCGACGACGATGTCCTCGAGCACGTCCGATGCGGCCGTGGGCATGGGTGCCGCCGCTGCACTCATGCCGCCGCCTCCGGCTGCGGCCCGTCCTGCGCGATGCGCGCGCTGCGCTGCGGATCGCCGAGCGCGTAGTGGCATCGCACCTCGCCACCTGGCGAGGCTTGCACGCCGTCCGCGCTCGCCACGATCGGCAGCAACGCGGGACGCACCGCGCGCGAATGCGCGGTCGCATAGCGGCATCGCGGCGCGAACAGGCAGCCGGCGGGCCGGTCATGCACGCCCGGCACCACGCCGGGAATCGTGGCCAGCCGGCCATCGGGCGATGCCCGCTCGGGCAAGGCGGCGAGCAGCGCTTCGGTGTACGGATGCTGCGGCGCTGCGAACAGCCGGTCGACCCGCTGCGACTCCACCACCTGGCCGGCGTACATCACCGCCACGCGCTGCGCCATGTCGCCGACCACGCCCATGTTGTGCGTGATCAGCACCAGCGCCATGCCGCGCTCCTTCTGCAGGCTGCGCAGCAGTTCGAGGATCTGCGCCTGGATCGTCACGTCGAGCGCGGTGGTCGGCTCGTCGGCGATCAACAGGCGCGGGTTGCAGGCGATCGCCATCGCGATCATCACGCGCTGATTCATGCCGCCCGACAACTGGTGCGGATAGGCGCCGAGACGCGACGAGGCGGCCGGAATGCCGACCTGTTCGAGCAGCTCGATCGCCCGGCGCTTGGCACTGCGGCGGTCCATCTTCAAATGCAGGCGCAGCGTTTCCATGAGCTGGAAGCCGATCGTGAACGACGGGTTCAGGCTGGTGGTCGGGTCCTGGAAGATCATCGCCACGTCCTTGCCGACCAGCGTCCGGCGAGAGGCGTCGGACAGGCCCAGCAGGTCCTGCCCCGCAAAGCGCATGTGCCCGGCCTGCACTCGGCCCGGATAGCCGATCAGGCCCATCAGCGCCATCATCGTGACGCTCTTGCCCG
>JAZKDL010000575.1:0-5304 GCA_040387575.1 Pseudomonadota bacterium | reverse complement strand
CATCACGACCTTCCCTTGCGCCATCACGATGACCGGGTTGCACAGGCGCATGACCATGTCCATGTTGTGTTCGATCAAGAGGAAGGTGATGCCGCGCCGGTTGAGCAGAAGGATCCGCTCGACCAGGCTTTCGAGCAGCACCGGGTTCACGCCCGCGGCCGGCTCGTCGAGCAGGATCATCGAAGGCTTCGCCATCAGGATGCGGGCGAGTTCGAGCAGCTTCTGCTGGCCGCCCGAGAGCACGCGCGCCGGCTGGTCCGCGAGGTGCCCGAGTCCGACGAAGTCGATGACTTCGCGTGCGCGCTCCAGGTTGGCGGCGTCCTGCGCGCGCACCTTGCCGCGCTGCAGCCAGGTGTTCCAGAAGCGCTCGCCGGCCTGACCGGGCGGCACCAGCAGCATGTTCTCGGTCACCGTGAGCGAACCCAGCGGCCGTGGGATCTGGAAGGTGCGTCCGAGGCCGCGATGGAACACCTGGTGAGCAGGCAAACCAGCGATGCCGTGGCCGGCCAGCGTGATGGTGCCGGCGTCCGGCGCATGGCTGCCGGCGATGGTGTTGAACAGCGTGGTCTTGCCGGCGCCGTTCGGGCCGATCAGCCCGGTGATGGTGCCGCTGCGCACATGCAGGCTCACGCCATCGACGGCACGCAACGCCCCGAAGGTCTTGACGACGTTTTCAAGCTGCAACACTGGCGTGCGACTCCTTGGCGATGGGAAGCGGATTGTCCGGCGAGGTGCTCGGGCAGCCACACCGGGATTCCACTGAAACATCCAGAAATTTACCAAATTCGGTATATTTTCATACCGATATTAGCAATTGCCATGCCTGATGCAAACCGCGGCCGTGGCGGAAATCAGGGCCGCACGCGCCCTTTTCGCACCGTTATGGCTGCTTCGTGCCGCGCTTCGGCGCAGGTGCGCGCACGCGCGGTGCCGTTTCGGGCGCGGCCACCGGCGACGGAGCAGCCGCCGTACCCGCAACCAGGCGCGGCCGTCGGCGCAGGCGCCGGCCGGTCGCGTGCTCCCATGCGCCCTCGAGCAGGCCGATGCGGTCGAGCGTCGCCTTGTCGATCAGATCGGGGTCGCCGCTCTCGATGGCTTCGAGCGAAGCGGCGAGCGTGCGCGTGGAAACGCTGATGTCCTGCAGCTCGGCCAGCGCATGCATGCGCACCGGCTCCATGCGGCGCAACAGGATCTCCATCATCTGCACGATGACGCTGTTCTGCGTGGCCCGCGCCACCGCGATGTTGAAGCGCGTGCTGGCGATCGTCATCAGCTCCATGCCGGCGTGCGTGATGCGCTTCTTGCGATACGGCGCACTGGCCTGCTCGCTCAGCGCGACGGCCTCGTGCATGGCCTGAAAGTCCGCTGGCGTGCCATAGGCCGCAGCCATGCGCGAGACATGCGGCTCGATCAGCCGGCGCGCCTCGAGCACGCCCGCGATGTCTTCCATCGGCAGCTCGGGCAACGGCAACCCGGCGAGCTCCGGCGGAATGGACTGGCTGATGACGAAGATGCCGCCGGACGAGCCTGGCAGCACGTTGAGGACGCTGGCCTGCACGAGCAGCTTGATGGCTTCGCGCAGGGTCGGGCGCGATACGCCCAGTTGGGCCGACAGGTTCTGTTCGGACGGCAGGCGCTCGCCGACTTTCACATCGCCGGCGCGGATGGCCTCGGAGATGCGATAGGCCACGATCTCCGCCGGCCGCACGAGCTGGACCGGCTGGAACACGAAACGGGTCGATTGGATACGCGCCACGGCTGAATGATCTCTGGACGGTTTTCGGGGTGCGCTGCGAACGCGAGCCGGCGAGCCCGCGTCCGCTCGATGTCAGCGCGATGTCAGCGCTTGAAGGCGATCACTTCCTGGCGCTGCTCGCCCAGGCCGTCGATGCCCAGCGTCATCACGTCGCCCTTCTTCAGGTACAGCGGCGGCTTCATGCCGAGTCCGACTCCCGGCGGCGTGCCGGTGCAGATGACGTCACCGGGCATCAGCGTGATGAACTGGCTCACGTAGCTCACGATCTTCGCCACGCTGAAGATCATGTTGCGCGTGGTGCCGGTCTGTACGCGCTTGCCGTTGAGGTCGAGCCACAGGCCGAGCTTCTGCGGGTTGGGCACCTCGTCGCGCGTGACGAGCCAGGGGCCGATCGGGCCGAAGGTGTCGCAGCCCTTGCCCTTGTCCCAGGTGCCGCCGCGCTCCATCTGGAACTCGCGCTCGCTCACGTCGTTCACGGTGCAGTAGCCGGCGACGAAGTCGAGCGCCTCTTTCTGCGACACGTGGCGCGCGGTCTTGCCGATGACCAGGCCGAGCTCCACTTCCCAGTCGGTCTTGACCGATCCCTTGGGCAGCATCACCGGGTCGTTGGCGCCCTGGATGCAGCTCGTGGCCTTGGTGAAGATGATGGGTTCCTTCGGGATCGGCGCGCCGGACTCGGCGGCATGGTCCGCGTAGTTGAGGCCGATGGCGATGAACTTGCCGATCTGCGCGACCGGCGTGCCCAGGCGCGGCTTGCCGCGAACCAGCGGCAGCTTGTCGGTCTTCAGCTTGCCCAGCTTGGCGAGTGCCGCATCGCCGAGTTGCTCCGGGCCCAGGTCCTTGATGACCGCGCTGAGATCGCGCAGCTTGCCGTCGTTGTCGATGAGACCGGGCTTTTCCTTGCCGGGGTTGCCGTAACGGACGAGTTTCATTGCTTCCTTTCGATGCACGTCTTTGAATGTCGGAAGCCTCGCAGGCTACCCCAAACATGCGGCGCCGTCAGAATGGACCTCTCCTCGCTTCATGAAGAAATCGCCATGCCTCTTCTCCTTGCAGAGCCGCTGCGCCAGCAGTGCGCAGCCATCCTGACAGCGGCCGGCAGCGCGCCGGCAGAAGCCGCGCAGGTCGCGGCCAACCTCGTGCTCGCCAACCTCAGCGGACATGACTCGCACGGCGTCGGCATGCTGCCGCGCTACATCGACGCGGTCACCGAAGGTGGCTTGCGGCCCAACACCTCGGTGCGCACCAACGTCGATCTCGGCAGCCTGCTCGCGCTCGACGGCCAGGGCGGCTACGGCCAGATCGTCGGCGTGCAGGCGACGGAGATGGGCATCGCGCGCGCCAAGCAGCACGGCAGCTGCATCGTCACGCTGGCGCATGCGCATCACCTGGGCCGCATCGGCCACTTCGCCGAGATGGCGACGGCGCAAGGGCTGGTGTCGCTGCACTTCGTCAACGTGCTGTCGCGGCCGGTGGTCGCGGCCTGGGGCGGCGGCGATGGCCGCTTCGGCACCAACCCGTGCTGCATCGGCGTGCCGCTCGCGGGCGCAGAACCCTTCGTGCTGGACTTCGCGACCAGCCGCGTCGCACAGGGAAAGATGCGCGTCGCGCACAACAAGGGCGAGCGCGTGCCGCCCGGCTACCTGATCGACGAACAGGGCCGGCCGACCGACGACCCCGGCGTGGTGGTGGTGCCGCAGAACCAGGGCGCGGACGGCGGGGCCGGTGGCGGCCTGTTCGGCGCGCTCATGACCTTCGGCGAACACAAGGGCTACGGCCTGGCCGTGGCCTGCGAACTGCTGGGCGGCGCGCTCACCGGCGGCGGCACCTGGCACAAGCCGGCCGACGCCTCGCGCTCGGTGTTCAACGGGATGCTCACCGTGCTGATCGATCCGGCGAAGCTGGGTACGCAAGCGAGCTTCGCGCAGGAAGCGCAGGACTTCATCGCCTGGCTGCGGCAAAGCCCGCCGGGCGCCGGCTTCGACGCGGTGCAGATTGCAGGCGAGCCGGAACGTGCGGCGCGCCGTGCGCGCGAGCAGGATGGGATCGATGTGGACGAGGCGACCTGGAGCGAGATCGTGGATGCGGGGCGCCGGGTCGGCGTGGCGATCGCGGCCTGACCCTGCCATGCCGCGCGGCTGGCGGCGCTACAGCATCAGCGCGATGCTCGCCTCGAGGTGCTCCGACGGCAGCCGGCGAAAGCCTGAACGCGCATAGCGCTGCAGCCGCCCGGCGACGAAGGCGGCCAGTGCCGACGCGCGCACCTGCGCATCGACCGTCGGCGTGGCCGAGCCGCCGGCCGTGGCCGCATCGCGCAGCGCCTGCCGCAGCATCGACTCGAGCTTGTCGAAGAACTGGTTCATGCGGCTCTGCAACCGCTCGTTCTCGTACACCAGCGCGTCACCCACCATCACGCGCGTCATGCCGGGGTTCTTCTCGGCGAACTGCACGAGCAGCGACACGATGCGCGCCGCCTTGTCGCGCGCCGGTGCCTCGCGATCGAGGACCTGATTGACCAACGTGAAGACGCTCTGCTCGATGAACTCGATCAGGCCTTCGAACATCTGCGCCTTGCTCGCAAAGTGGCGGTAGAGCGCCGCCTCGCTGACGTCGAGCCGCGCAGCCAGGGCCGCGGTCGTGACCCGCTCGCCGCCCGGCTGCTCGAGCATCGCGGCCAGCGTCTGCAGGATCTGCACGCGGCGCTCGCCCGGCTTCGGGCGCTTGCGGGCGGGGGGCGGCGTGGCGGCGGCGATGTCGGCGATGGCAACCTTGTCAGCGTTGGCAACGGGCCCCGCCGTCGATGAACTTGTCTCTTCTTCGGACGAAGGCTGCATCTTGTTGTTCTTCTTTGAAGCGGGTCGGACGCTCAGCGTGCGCGGATCATGGTGCCGTAGGCCTGGTCGGTCAGGATCTCCAGCAACATCGCATGCGGCACGCGGCCATCGATGATGTGCACCGCATTCACGCCGCTCTTCGCCGCATCGAGCGCTCCCTCGATCTTCGGCAGCATGCCGCCCGAGATGGTGCCATCGGCGAACAGCTCGTCGATCTCCCGCGCGCTCAGGTTGGTCAGCAGGTTGCCCGCTTTGTCGAGCACACCGGGCGTGTTGGTCAGCAGCATCAGCTTCTCCGCCTTGAGCACCGTCGCCAGCTTGCCGGCGACCACGTCGGCGTTGATGTTGTAGCTCTCGTTGTCCTCGCCGAAGCCGATCGGGCTGACGACCGGAATGAAGGCGTCGTCCTGCAGCGCCTTGACCACGCTCGGGTCGATCGAGACGATGTCGCCGACCTGGCCGACGTCGTGCATGAGCGTGGGGTCATTGCGGTCGGCCAGCTTGAGCTTTTGCGCGCGGATCAAGCCACCGTCGCGGCCCGTGAGGCCCACGGCCTTGCCGCCGGCCTGGTTGATCAGCCCCACGATGTCCTGCTGCACTTCGCCGGCGAGAACCCATTCAACCACTTCCATGGTCTCGGCATCGGTCACGCGCATGCCCTGAATGAAGCTGCCCTTCTTGCCGAGCTTGTTGAGTGCGGCCTCGATCTGCGGG
>JAZKDL010000574.1:2429-32268 GCA_040387575.1 Pseudomonadota bacterium | reverse complement strand
AATAAATATGCTAACGGCCTGCAGTTGGGCGATCTTTGGTCGGCACGCAACTCGTATTCAGCCCAGCAAGGTTGCGATGCCTGTCCGGACAGTGCCGCGTTAGCGCATTCAGCCATTCAGCATGTGGCAAGCTGCAAGCTGCAAGCTGCAAGCTGCAAGCTGCAAGCTGCAAGCTGCAAGCTGAAGTGAGGCGCAGCGCGCCGCGCAGAGGAGGCGTGGGCGCGGCCGTTGGTGACTCGGAAACGAAAAAGCCGCCTCGAGGGCGGCTTTTTATGGAATTTGGCCGTGGACACTTACGCGGTCCACGTTACGGCATGTTCACTTGCAGGAGCTACCTTGTATTTTTCTCGTCGTGGTAACTCTTGGTCGACGTGCCGTTATGAGATCCGGCTTGCCTGCGCAGGCATTGCCCAACAATTCAGTGGGCAAGAGGGCGATTATAGCACACATTCTTCGCGGCGCTGTTTGGCGCAGATCGCGCGCATTGCAAGAGCGTGTGCGGCGTCGTCCGGTGCTGGACGGCGTCGACATGCCCGCCCTAGAATCCGCTCGCTCCGGGGCGCACGTGCATGACGTGCTGAGATGGCGAAACCTATCGCCGAACCCGCGAACTTGAACCGGTTAGTACCGGCGGAAGAAGAGCTGCAGTTCCCCTGATCCACAGGTCCGTTCCGGGCCGTGGGTCCGTCGAGCGATTGCGGAGCACCCCCATGCCAACCAGGAGTGCCCCATGAACGCCATCGACAAGTTCGCCTCGCTGCTCACGCTGACGCGCGAGCCCTTTCCCGCTTCGACCAAATCAGCCATCGTCGGCAGCCGGCCCGACTTGCGCGTGCCCGTGCGCGACGTGGCGCTGACCAATGGCGAAACGGTGTCGCTCTACGACACCTCGGGGCCCTACACCGATGCGGCCGTCGACATCGACGTACGCCGCGGCCTGCCCGATGTGCGCGGTGCCTGGATCGCTGACCGCGGCGATACCGAAGCCTATGCCGGCCGTCAGCTTGCAGCGCTCGACGATGGCGTGAAGGGCGAGGAAAACGCGCGCATCGCCCAGTTGCGCGCCGACGCGGCCGCGCTGCAGCGCACGCCGCGCCGCGCAAGAAGTGGGGCCAACGTCACGCAGATGCACTACGCGCGCCGCGGCATCGTCACGCCCGAGATGGAGTACGTGGCGCTGCGCGAGAACGGCAAGCGTGAATGGATGGCCGAGTACCTGGCGAACGATGAGCGCTCGAAGCGCGTGCGGGGCAATCCGTTGGGCGCGTCGATTCCGAAGATCATCACACCTGAGTTCGTGCGCGACGAAGTGGCGCGGGGCCGCGCGATCATCCCGGCCAACATCAACCATCCGGAAGTGGAGCCGATGGCGATCGGTCGCAACTTCAAGGTGAAGATCAACGCGAACATCGGCAATTCGGCCGTCACGTCGAGCATCGAGGAGGAAGTCGAAAAGCTGGTGTGGGCGATCCGCTGGGGCGCCGACAACGTGATGGACCTGAGCACCGGCAAGAACATCCACACCACGCGCGACTGGATCGTGCGCAACAGCCCGGTGCCCATTGGCACGGTGCCGATCTACCAGGCGCTCGAGAAGGTCGGTGGCGTGGCCGAGGACCTGACCTGGGCGATCTACCGCGACACGCTGATCGAGCAGGCGGAGCAGGGCATCGACTACTTCACGATCCACGCGGGGTTGCGCCTGCCCTTCATCCATCTCACGGCGGACCGCATGACGGGCATCGTTTCGCGCGGTGGTTCGATCATGGCCAAGTGGTGCATCGCGCACCACCAAGAGAGCTTTCTCTACACGCACTTCGAGGACATCTGCGACATCATGAAAGCCTACGACGTGAGCTTCTCGCTCGGCGACGGGCTGCGGCCCGGCAGCGGCGCCGATGCCAACGACGAAGCCCAGTTCGCCGAATTGCGCACGCTGGGCGAACTCACGCAGGTCGCCTGGAAGCACGACGTGCAGACCATGATCGAAGGCCCCGGCCATGTGCCGATGCACATGATCCAGGCCAACATGGACGAACAGCTCAAGCACTGCCACGAGGCGCCGTTCTACACGCTCGGTCCGCTGACCATCGACATCGCGCCGGGCTACGACCACATCGCCAGCGCCATCGGCGCGGCCATGATCGGCTGGGCCGGCACCGCGATGCTGTGCTACGTCACGCCCAAGGAACACCTCGGCCTGCCCGACCGGGACGACGTGAAGCAGGGAATCATTGCGTACAAGATCGCGGCGCATGCGGCCGACGTGGCCAAGGGCCATCCGGGTGCGCGGTCGCGCGACGACGCGCTGAGCAAGGCGCGCTTCGAATTCCGCTGGCAGGACCAGTTCAACCTGGGCCTCGACCCGGACACGGCGCGTGATTTCCACGACGAAACCCTGCCCAAGGACGCGAGCAAGACAGCGCACTTCTGTTCGATGTGCGGTCCGAAATTCTGCTCGATGAAGATCACGCAGGAGGTGCGCGACTATGCGGCGCAGCGTGGTCTGGACGAAGGCGCCGCCATGCGCGACGGCATGGCGGGCAAGTCGGCCGAGTTCAAGAGCGGCGGCGGCGAGATCTACATCCCGATCCAGTCCGCGCGCCCCTGAGCGCGGCGATCAGGACATGATCGAAACGGCCTTGGTGTTGAGGTAGGCCTCGACGGCTTCCGGGCCGCCTTCCGAACCGTAGCCCGAGTCCTTCACGCCGCCGAAAGGCATTTCCGGCGACGGCGTGGCGGGCTGGTTGATCCACAGCATGCCGACTTCGACGCGGCGCGACAGCAGGTGCGCGTTCTTGATCGACGAGGTGAACGCGTAGCCGGCCAGGCCGAAGGGCAGGCGGTTCGACTCGGCGATGGCTTCTTCCAGCTTGTCGAAGCCGCGGATCGCGGCGATCGGGCCGAAGGGCTCGTTGTTGAACACGTCGGACTCGAGCGACACGTCGGTCAGCACCGTCGGCGCGAAGAAGTTGCCGCTGCTGCCCACGCGCTCGCCGCCGGTCGCGACCGTGGCGCCGGTGGCGTGTGCGTCCTGCACGATCTTGGCCATCGCGCTCAGGCGGCGGTCGTTGGCCAGCGGGCCGATCGTCGTGCCTTCGGCCAGGCCGTCGCCGAGCTTCAGGCTCTGCGCGTGCTTGACCATCAGCGACGCGAACTCGGCCTTCAGGCTGTTGTGCACCAGGAAGCGGGTCGGCGAGATGCAGACCTGGCCGGCGTTGCGGAACTTGGCCGCGCCCGCGGCCTTGACGGCCAGCGCCACGTCGGCGTCTTCGGCCACGATCACCGGTGCGTGGCCGCCCAGTTCCATCGTCGCGCGCTTCATGTGCAGGCCGGCCAGCGAGGCGAGCTGCTTGCCCACCGGCGTCGAGCCGGTGAAGGTGATCTTGCGGATGACCGGATGCGGAATCAGGTAGTTCGAGATCTCGGCCGGGTCGCCGAACACCAGGCCGACCGTGCCGGCCGGCACGCCGGCGTCGACGAAGGCCTTGATCAGCGCGGCGGGCGATGCGGGCGTTTCTTCCGGTGCCTTCACCAGGAACGAGCAGCCGGCGGCCAGCGCGGCGCCGAGCTTGCGCACCACCTGGTTGATCGGGAAGTTCCATGGCGTGAAGGCGGCGACCGGGCCGACCGGCTCCTTCATCACCAACTGCTGCGCGGCCAGGTTGCGCGACGGCACGATGCGGCCGTAGACGCGGCGGCCTTCGTCGGCGAACCATTCGATGATGTCGGCAGAGGCCAGCGTCTCACCGCGGGCTTCGGCCAGCGGCTTGCCTTGTTCCTGGGTCAGCAGCGGCGCGATTTCGCCAGCGCGTTCGCGGATCAGCGCGGCGGCGCGACGCATGATGGCCGCGCGTTCGTTGGCGGGCACGTCGCGCCAGGCTTCGAAGCCCTTCTGGGCGGCGGCCAGCGCGCGGTCCAGGTCGGTGATGCCTGCGTGGGCGACGGTGCCGATCACCTGGCCGGTGGCCGGGTTGCGCACGTCGATCGTCTTGCCGCTCTGGGCGTCCACCCATTCGTTGGCGATGAGCAGCTGCGTGGAGGGATAGGAAGTGGTCATGAAGCGTCTTTCGTCGGAGAGCGGATGAAGGTAAGCGGTGGGGCGGGCCGTCGCTGGCGAGGCAGCCATCGCTCGACGTTTCGACCACGGAGGCCGAAAGGCGACATGCTAAGCCAGAGCGCGGTCGGCTGTCTCGGCCGATGCAATCGGCCACACCCTGCGAGACGTTGCCTGGACGGTACGATCGAGGGCTTCATGTCGACCTTCCCGTTCCGCACGCAGCGCACTTGCTCGGGCTTCCGGGCTTGATATCCCTTCTGTCCGTGCAAGCGTTACTTCCCATGGCCAGCAACGTGCTGGTCTTCATGCTCTGCGTGGCGTTCGCCACCTATGCGCAGAACCTCACTGGCTTCGCCTTCAGCCTGATCCTGCTCGGGCTCGTCTCGGTTTTCCACGTCGCCAGCGTGCACGACGCCGCCAATGCGGCGATGGTGCTGACGCTGGTCAATGCCTTTACCTACTTCCGCGCTCGGCCCGGCGAAGTGCCGTGGAAGCTGATGAAGCCCGCGCTCAACGGCAGCACGGTTGGCGTGTTGGTGGGCCTGATACTGCTGTCGTGGCTCAGCGGCAGCGCGGTGGCGTGGTTGCGCGGCCTGCTGGGTGTCTCGATTCTGGGCTGCGCCGCATTGCTCGTGCTGCAGGCCAGGCCGCTCCCCCGGGTTTCGGGCGCCGCGAGCTTCGCGATGATCGGCGCGTTGTCCGGCGTGCTCGGAGGCCTGTTCTCGAGTTCCGGCCCACCCATCGTCTTCCACATGTACAGGCAGCCGTTGGAGCGCGAACTGGTTCGGCGCGCACTGTTGTTGATGTTCGCCTTCAACGCGCTGGTCCGATTGGTGGTCGTGCTGTCCACCGGGCAGTTTTCGTGGTATTCGGCCCTGCTCGCCGCCAGCGCGATTCCGGTGGTCTATGCGGTCACGCGGCTGCATCACCGGCTTCCACTGCGTCTGAGCCCCGGCGCGCTGAAGTGGGCAGTGGCCAGCTTGCTGGCGGTGGCCGGCATCACGTTGATCGCGACGGCCTGGGTCGCGATCCAGGTCGCGTGAGCAAAAAAAAGCCACCCCAGGGTGGCTTGGCGTGCGATGCGCAGGCCTTGTTCTGGCTTGCGGCCAAGCCGCCGCTTGGCGGCTCGCGGCGTCACAACTCCAGCACGATCCGCTGCCCGCAGGCACGCGAGCAGCAGCTCATCATCCGCTGGCCGGCATCGCGTTCGCTGCGGGTGAGCACCAGGTCGCGGTGGTCGACCTCACCGGCCAGCACGCGCACTTCGCACGAGCCGCACAGGCCTTCTTCGCAGTCGCTCTGAACGTCGATGTTGGCGCCGCGCAGTGCGGCCAGCAGCGTCTGGTCGGGCCGCACCTGCACGGTGATGCCCGAGTCCTTCAGCTCGACCTCGAAGCCATGTTCGCGCGACGGGTCCAGCGTGCCGATGGTCGACTCGAAGTGCTCCACGCGCAGCGCGTCTTCGGGCCAGTGCGCGCATGCCGCTTCGAGCGCGTCGAGCATCCGCTTCGGGCCGCAGGCGTAGACCTGCGTGCCTTCGGCTGGCGCGCGCAGCAGCGCCGGCAGGTCGTTGCGTCCGCCTTCGTCACGCACGTGCAGATGCAGGCGTTCGCCGTGCAGCGCCATCAACTCGTCGACCAGCGCCATCGAGCGGCGGCTGCCGCCGCTGTAGTGCAGCACGTAGTCGATGCCCAACTCGCGCGCACGGCGTGCCATGGCGCTGACCGGCGTGATGCCGATGCCGCCGGCCACGAAGACCAGGCGCTGCGCGCTTTCGTCGAGCCGGAAGTGGTTGCGCGGCCCGCGGATCTTCAGTCGGTCGCCGGCCTTTGCATGCGTGTGCATCCAGGCCGAGCCGCCGCGGCTGTCGGGCTCGCGCAGCACGGCGATCTCCAGCGCATTGGCGTCGGCCGGGTCGCCGCACAGCGAGTACTGGCGCGACAGCCCGGTGTCGCCGCATTCGACGTCGATGTGCGAGCCCGGCGCCCAGCGCGGCATCGCGCGGCCATCGGGCGACACCAGGCGCAGCCGCACGATGCCATCGGCCACCGGCGTCGCCTGCTCGACGACGACGGTGCGCGTGATGGCGTGCTTCGACGGCTCGCCGATGCGCACGGGTGTCTGCGGCTGCAGGCGCGTGGCGTCGTGCCGTTCGGGGTTCTGCGCGGCGTCCCATTCGACCCACAGGTGCTCGGGGCCGCGGAACGAGGTGTTGGGCACGTAGCTGAAGGTCTGCTCGGCCAGCTTCATGTGAGGCAGCCGGCGCGTGAATTCCTCCAGGAAGATCTGCATCTCCATGCGCGCCAGGTTCTTGCCCATGCACTGGTGCGAACCGTAGCCGAAGGTCAGGTGGTCGCTCGCGTTGTCGCGGCGGATGTCGAACAGGTCGGCATCGGAGAAATGAAGCTCGTCGTGGTTGGCCGACGAGGTGACGATCAGCAGCTTGCTGCCCGCCGCGATGTCCACGCCGCCGACCTGCACGTCCTTGGTGGCCAGCCGGCGCCAGGCGGCCACCGAGCCGTTGTGGCGCAGGCACTCTTCGACCGCGTTGGGGATCAGGCTCGGGTCCTCGCAGATCTCGCGCCACACAGCCGGATGCTGCATCAGCAGCTTCATCGCATTGGCCGTTGCGTTGGCCGTGGTTTCGTGCGCGGCCACGATGCCGGCCATCATCATCGAGTGCAGGTACGAGTCGGTGACGACCTCGGGCAGTTCCTTCTGCTTGCGCAGGCCGTACTGCATCCAGCCCGGTGCTTCGGGGTTCTGGCGCATCTTGTCGAGCACCTTGCCGGCGAAGGTCCAGAAGTTGCCCACCGCATGCGCCACGGCCACCTGTTCTTCCGGCTTCGGCCGGCCCCAGGTGTTGACGGTGTGCGCGATCGAATACTCCCGCAGCGTGTCCATGTCTTCCTCGGGCACACCGAGGAAGTGCAGGGCGACGGTCAGCGGCACTTCCCAGAGCATCTGGTCGACCAGATCGGCGCGGCCGTCGTTGATGAAGCGATCGACATAGTCGCGCGCGAGCTGGCGGACCATCGGCTCGTGGTGCTTGAGCTCTTCCGGCGTGAACGGGTCCATCAGCGCGCGGCGGCGCGGCATGTGGGCCGGCTCGTCCTCGTTGACCAGCGTGCGGTTCAGCGCGAAGCCGTAGGACGCCAGCACGGCGTTGGCCTCGGGGCCGGTCGGCGTGATCTTCTCCAGCGCGATCGACGGGCTGAAGGTGATGTTGTCCCGGAAGATCGCCTTGATGTCCTCGAAGCGCGTCACCACCCAGTAGCCCAGCTGCGGGCTGTAGAAAACCGGCTCCTGCTCGCGTGCCCAGCGCACGTACTCGGGCGGGTCCTGCTGGTAGCCGTCGCCGAACGGGTCGAAGTCGGCCGCGCGCTGGCTTACCGGGCAGCCGCCGGGCGCGACGTGGGACGAGAGGGGGCCGTGGGCGACGGGGCAGCCGCGGGAGGCCGGGCGTTCGGTGGCGATCGTGTTCATCGTGGAGTTCAGGCAGCGGCGGAAAAAAGAACGCCGCCGGGTGCCGCCTCGGCCCACCCGGCGGCGGCGTGGCGACTCAGTCCAGCGTGATGTTCAGGTCGCGGATCAGCTTCTGCCAGCGCACCGTCTCGCTCTGCAGCAGTTCGGTGAACTGCGCGGGCGTGTTGCCGACGGGCTCGACGCCGAAGTCGATCAGCTTCTTGTGCACGGCCGGGTCGTTGATGGCGGCCACGACCTGCTTGTTCAGCGCGTTGATGGTGTCGACGGGCGTCGCGGCCGGCACGACCAGGCCGACCAGCGCGGCGGCTTCGACGTTCTTCAGGCCGAGTTCGGCGAAGGTCGGCACGTCGGGCAACTGCGCGAGGCGCTTGGCGCTGGCCACGGCCAGCGGACGCACCTTGCCGCCCTTGATGAAGCCTGCACCTGCGGCCATGTCGACCATCATGGCCGGCACCTGTCCGCCTGCCACGTCGGCGAGCGCCGGTGCGGCGCCACGGTAGGGCGCATGCGTCATCGTCAGGCCGGCTTCGACGCGCAGCAGTTCCATCGCCAGGTGGTGCGGGCTGCCCGCGCCGGCCGATGCGTAGTTGATGCCGCCCGGCTTGGCCTTGACCTGCGCGATGAAGTCCTTGGCGTCCTTCACCGTCATGCCGGGGCCGACCACCAGGATCATCGGGAAGCGGCCCATCAGCGTGACGGGTGCGAGGTCTTTCGTCGGGTTGTACGACAGCGTCTTGTACAGCGCCGGGTTGTAGACCAGCGTGCCGTTGTCGGCCGACAGGATGGTGTAGCCGTCGGGTGCGGAACGTGCCGTCTCGGACGCGGCAATCGCCGTGTTGCCGCCCGGCTTGTTGTCGACCAGCACCGGCTGGCCGATCTGCGTCGACAGCGTCAGGCCGATGGTGCGCGCGAGAAAGTCGGAGCCGCCGCCGGCGGCATAGGGAACCAGCCAGCGAACCGGCTTGGTGAAAGTGCCAGGGGCGTCGGCAGCCATGGCAGCCGTGGTCGCCAGAAAGGGCAGTGCCAGCAGGCAGCCTGCAAAGAATCGCTTCATCGTGTCTCCTCGTTCAAGGGGGTCAGGGAATACTCTTAATCACGTATTGCGTAAGTTTCATCCGCATTGCGTAATATCGAGAACGGGGTTAACCCTGAACGCAGAATCGACCGCCAGGGCTTTCCGCCCTCCCAATCCGTACGATCGACGCCATGCATCCGACCCTCCACAGGCTCCCTCCGTGAACGCTGCCGACATCCCTCCCGCCGCCCGCGTCCGCGAACGGCGCCAGCGCGTCCAGTCCGCCGAGACCGGCATGGCCGTGCTCAAGGGGCTGGCCCGGCTCGGCGGGCGCGCCAGCCTGACCGCGCTGGCTGCGCATGTCGGCGAGAGCCCGGCCAAGGTGCATCGCTATCTCGCCAGCCTGCAGGAAGAAGAACTGGTGTCGCAGGACGCCGGCTCGCAGCACTACCACCTGGGGCCCGAGGCGATTCAGATCGGCTTGGCCGCGATGCGGCAGGCCGATCCGATCCGTGTGGCGGAACCCGCGCTGGTGCGGCTGCGCGAGCAGCTCGAGGTCACCTGCTTCCTCGCGGTGATGGGCAACAAGGGGCCGACCATCGTGCGTTTCGAGGAGCCCGGCTTGCCGGTCACGGTGAACGTTCGCGTCGGCTCGGTGCTGTCGATGCTGTGGTCGGCGACCGGGCGCGCTTTTCTTGGTTTTCTCGACGAGAGCCAGGTGCGCGCGATGGCCGAGCGCGAGTTGGCCAAGGCCCCGGCCGAGCTGCGCACGCAGCTCGATGCGCGCGAGCCGATCGACACGTTGCGACGCGAGGTGCGCGCGGCCGGCTGCGCCGCGGTGAAGGACACGAACCTGCGCGGCATCAGCGCCGTGGCGGCGCCGCTGCACGACTACACGGGGCGCGTCTGTGGCGTGCTCACTGCGTTGGGTGCGACCGGCGGTTTCGATCCGCAGGTCGATGGGCCGATCGCGCGCGCCGTGTGCCGCGAGGCGTCGGCGGCGAGCGTGTTGCTGGGGCAGGCGGCGCGGCCGTAGACCCTGCACCGGGCGCTGCGCCGGTTGGCGCGATCGGCTGCGCCATGTCCGCGTCGGCAGGCGGCCTATCGACTCATTCCAGCCGGATGTTCGCCTGTCGGATGTACATCCCCCAACGGTCGTAGTCGCGCCGCACGACCTTCGCGAATTCGGCCGGCGTGTCTTCGACCGGATCGAAGGCCATCAGCGCCAGCATGTCGCGAAAGGTCTTGGTCCGCGACGCGGCTGCCACGGTCGCGTGCAGCTTCTGCACCACGGCATCGCTCATGCGGGCCGGGCCGAAAAGCCCGTTCCATCCGCGGATCTCGAAGCCGGGCAGGCCAAGTTCCAGCAGGGTCGGCGTATCGGGCATCAGGCTGCGCCGCTTCTCGCCCGCGCTGCCGAGAATCCGCAGCCGGCCTTCCTTGGCGTATTGCGCCGCGGTCGATGGGGAGTCGAACATGATCTGCACCCGTCCGGCCAGCAGGTCCTTCAGCGCTTCGGCGCTACCCTTGTAGGGGATGTGCACGATGTCGATGCCCGTGTTCTGCCGCAGCACTTCGCCATAGATGTGCGACACCGTGCCCGCGCCGAAAGACGCATAGGCCAGCTTGCCGGGGTTGGCCTTGCCGTACGCGATGAACTCCTGCAGCGACGTCGCGGGCACGGACGGATGCATCACGAGCACCACGCCGCCGGCGGTGAGCTGGGCGATCGGTGTGAAGTCGCGGAAGGGGTCGTAGGGCACCGACTTCAGCGTGTGCGGGTTCTGCGTCACCACGCCGTCGGAGATGTACATCAGCGTGTGGCCGTCCGGCTCGGCGCGGACGACTTCCATCGCGCCGATGCCGCCGCTGGCGCCAGGCTTGTTCTCGACGATCACCGGTACGGGCAGCAGCTTGCCCATCTCGTTGGCGAGTGCGCGGGCCTGTATGTCGGTCGGTCCGCCGGGTGCAAAGCCGACGATGATCCGCACCGGCTTGCCCGGCTTCGGAAAGTCCTGCTGGGCTCGGGCCAGCGGTGCGCCGAGGGCCATCCAGGCGGCCAGCGGCAGGAAGGAACGGCGAAGCATTCGATGTCTCCTTGTTGTTGATTGGTTCATCGCGGGCCGGCGGCGCTCAGGCCGGCGGTCGATTTTTATGCACCTCGACGATGCCGCGATCGGCATCCACGCGCACCCAGTCGCCGGTCTCGATGACGGACAGCGGATCGCGGTCGAAGTCGGTCAGCGCCGGTGCGCGGGTGACCACCGCACCGAGCGCGATCTTCGCGCTCATGTCGTTGAACAGCATCGCCGCCGGCGCCACGCCCATCGAGCGCGTCAGATGAAACGCGTTCGACCAGCCCGACGATCCCTTGGCGCCCGGAAACACCAGCACCTTGCCGGCGAAGCTCACGCCGCGCAGCTCATGGCGTGTCTCCACGATCGTGCCGGTGCGTGAGTCGATGCCGCCCCAGCCGGAGACGGCCTGCGTCGTGACCAGAGCCTCGCCTTCGGCGACGCCACCGACGACGCAACGGCCGTGCAGCACGATCACGTCGCGCACGCTTGCCATGTCGCTCATTGCAGGCCTCCTTGCCATTGGCCCGAACACGCTGCGTCGATGCATTCGGCGGTGCTACCGAACCAGGCCTCGATGCCGAGGATCGCCGGCAGGTAGTGCGCCTGCTTGGCCGAATCGAGCGCCACCACGCGCGTGCCCTTGGGCACGGCACGGCTCATGGCCGAGCAGCTGTCGGTCATCAGGTGCCCGCCGGCCGCCTCGATGATCCGCGTGTAGCCGTTGCGGTCGGCCAGCGACTTGATGGCGTGCGGCGTGAAGATCCAGAGCTCCGTGCTGGCGCTGATCTTGCGGCCCTCCAGCAGGCGCGCGGCCTCCCAGATCTGCTCGATCGTGTAGTGCGGGCAGCCCAGCATCACGTAGTCGACGGCGGTGCTGCGGCCGACGCCATTGAGCTTCTCCCAGATGGCGCGGCGCTCTTCGCGGCCGTAGCGCAGCGTCTGCACCGGTCGGTTGCGGCCGAACGCCTGTTCGCGCGTGCTGGCCTCGGGCGTCACGCCCACCAGGTGGTACATCTCCACGCCGCCCGACGACGATGCCGCGGCGCCGAAGTGCTTCAGCTGGGCCAGGTTCGGCAGCCGGCCGAGGCCTTCGACCACGGGCACCTTGTCCTGCACCACGTCGCCGATCCAGTAGCCCAGCATGCCCCAGTCGGCCGTGGTTTCGACCGGCGTGTCGAGCTGGATCGAATGGGTGCCGAGCCGGTTCTCGTCCAGGTGATAGCCCCAGTACGGAATGCGGCCGGTGAGCATCGCGGCGCCGACGCTCTCGCGCCCTTCGGTGTTGGTGCGCGCCCCGAGAACGGCGTTGCAGTAGATGACTGCCGACGACTCCATCCACGCGCAGTGCTCGCCGCGCGTCGGCACGTTGCCGACCTGGTAAGGCGTGCAGGTGTTGGTAGCCTGCACGCCCAGCCCGGTGATGTAGGCCTCGCCCTTCTTGTAGAACTGCACGGTCTGCTCGTCCACGCCCATCAAGGCGGCGTTGTGCGGGTCGAAGCCGAGCTGGACATGCGAGGTGAAGGTCTTCACGCGCGGAATTTCCACGGTGTCGTCGCTGTCCAGGCTGAACTCGGAGAAGACGCCGTCCATGCCGCCGCGCTGCTTCGCGTAGTCGCGCATGAAGGGCGTGGTCGCGCTGATCGAGGCGACCACGTTGTTGGTCTCGACCAGCCGCTCTGCGCCCAGGGCGCGGCCGTAGCGCATCAGCAGGTCCATCGCGCGCTGCACGGCGGGGCCGTCGCGGCCATCGAACATGGCTTGTTCTTCGTGGGTCAGTTTCATCGTTGTCTCCGTTATTGCAGGCCGGGTGTCAGGCAGCCACGGTCTGGCGCTGCGTCGCGCGGACATACGCGCCCTGCGCGACCAGTTCCGACTGCAGCGCGCCGATGTCGACCGCGCGCGGCTGAACGCCTTGCGACACCGCGAGCGCCGCCGCCACGCCGGCCGCCTGGCCGGTGATCCAGCATTGCGGAATCTCGCGCATGAAGCCGTGCGAATTGCGGTCGCAGGAGATGTGGCGTCCGCAGGCCAGCAGGCCGTCGAGCTTCTCGGGGACCAGCGCGCCATAGGGGATCGAGATGTTCGGGAACTTGGGTGACACGGCTGGCGACACGCCGATCTCGTCGGGCAGCGCGACGCCGTCCGGCCAGCGTGCGCGCAGCACCGCGTCGACGCCCTTCAAGCGGCGCGAATGCCGCACGCCGATCTGCGGCGCGCTGAGCATCATGTAGGCCTCTTCGAAACCCGGTGCATGGGCGCGGTAGTAGGCGAGGTGCTGCGCCATCGCGCGGTGCGAGCGCACCTCCACGGCGGTCAGGTCGTCCACGTCCAGCGCCGAATAGCCGGTCTGGCGCGGCCCCATGAACAGCGCCACGTCGTTGCGCCACGAGACGAAGGGCCGCTCGAACAGCCCGCATTCGTCGCGACCGCGCGCCATGAACTCCGTGAAGCGCTCGGGCTGGCCGGCCTTGAACTCGATCCAGCGGTTCATGTCGACGCCGGCGAACATCCAGGCCGTGTTCATGCAGTGGTGCACGTCGGCGGCCTCGATGTCGTTGTCGTAGGCCGCACCGGCGCGCGCGAACAGGTCGCCGTCGCCGGTAGCGTCGACCACCACCTTCGCGCGGATCGCCATGCGGCCTTCCTTGCTCTCGAAGGTCACGCCGGCCACCGCGCCGTTCTCCATCAGCGGCTCGGCGGCCCACGAGTGGTAGATGAGCTTGACGTTGCGCTCCAGCACGATCTCCTGGCTCAGCAGCTTGAGCCGCTCGGGGTCGATCGTGGGCGACCAGGTGACGATGCCGTGGTACGCCGCAGTGCGTTGCGACCAGTGGGCCGCCTTGGCCGCGTCCTGCGAGCCCCAGTCGCTGCGCACCGGGCCGGCGATGGCGTCGGCCGGCAGGCGGTCGAACAGCTCCTCGGCAAAGCCGCGGATGACGAGCTTGCCTTCCCAGTCGCTCATGCGGTCGATCCAGATCACCAGGCCGCCTGTCGACAGACCGCCGAGATGGTTGTAGCGCTCCAGCAGCGCGACGTTCGCACCCGCGCGGGCGGCCGCCGCGGCCGCCGCGGTGCCCGACGGACCACCGCCGACCACCAGCACGTCGCACTGGTGGTAGACCGGGATCTGGCGGCCGGGCTCGCTCACGTGGCCGTGATCGGGGCGGGGCGGGCGCTCGTCCTTGCGGGCGAACAGGTCGGACGACAGGAAGCGCTCGTCGCCGCGCTGGGTCGTGAGCATGCCGTTGCTGGGTTGGGGGGCTTGCATGGATGTGTCTCCGGTCTCGATGTGGGAATGAGGGTGATCAGCGCGGCTCGACCAGCACGGCGCCCTGGGTGAGCGGACCGACGTTGCGGCGGTAGATCTGGAGCCAGCCGGTGTCGCACAGCGGCGGCGCTGGCTTCCAGGCTTCGCGGCGGCGCGCCATCTCGGCGTCGTCCACCTCGAGATCGCAGCGGCGGGTGTCGAGATCGATGCTCACCGTGTCGCCGTCCTGCACCAGTGCCAGCGGTCCGCAGACGGCGCCTTCCGGCGAGATTTCGGCCACGACGAGTCCCTTGCAGACCAGGCCCGAAAGATGGCCGTCGGTGAGCAGCGCGACCTGGTCGCCCAGCCCGGCGCCATCGATCGCGAACACGACCTTCGACGAGCCGCCGCCCATGCCGGGGCCGCCGGTGACGCCGGCGCCGCGCATCACGACCACATGGCCCGGGCGGATGTCGCCGCTCTGCAGCGCCGCGATGGCCGCATCGGAGGTCGAGAAGCAGATCGCCGGTCCGCTGAAGCGGCGCACCTTGCGCTCGGCGATGCCGGTCTTCACGATGCCGTACTCGGGCGCCAGATTGCCGCGCAGCATCATGATGGCCGGCAGCCGCGCGATCGGGTTGTCGAGCGGGCGGATGACGTCCGCATCGGCCACCGTCACCTCGGCGAGGTTGTCGGCCAGCGTGCGGCCGGTGACCGTCAGCGCCTGCGTCTCCAGCAGCGGCTCGAGCTGCTTCATCACCGCGCGTGCGCCGCCGGCGGCCTCGAAGGTCTCGATGACGTGATGGCCGACCGGCCGTACCGCGCTCAGCACCGGCACCTCGTGCGCGAAGCGCTCGAACATGCCGTAGACATCGGCGCCGCAGCCGGCCTCGGTCGCCACCGCCTGCAGGTGCTTGATGGCGTTGACGGAGCCGCCGATGCTCAGGATGGTCTTGACCGCATTCGCGAAAGCGGCCGGGGTGAGGATGTCGCGCGGCTTCAGGTCTTCCCAGACCATCTCGACGATGCGCTGGCCGGCGCGGCGCGCGGCATCGAACATCGCCTCGCTGTTGGCCGCGACCGGCGTGCTGCCGGGCAGCGCCATGCCGAGCGCCTCGCAGCAGATGTGCATCGAGTTGGCGGTGCCCATGCCCGAGCACACGCCCGGCCCGCGGATCGCGTTGCGGCTCATGCCGACCAGCTTGTCCATCGGCATGCGGCCCATCTGCGCATGCATCGCGCCGACGAACACGTCCTCGATGTCGACGTGCTCGCCTTCGTACTCGCCGCTCGGCTGGTAGCCGCAGGCCACCATCAGCGTCGGCACGTTCAGGCGGCCGGCGGCCATCATCTGGCCGGGCACGGTCTTGTCGCACGACGTGAGGCAGACCATGCCGTCGAGCTGCGCGCCTTCCACCGCCACCTCGATGTCGTTGGTGACGAGGTCGCGGGTCGACAGGATGTAGCCACCGCGCCCGCCCGCGCCGATCACGAAGTCGCTCGGCGCCGCCGTGCGGATCTCGAAGGGCACGGCGCCGGCCGCGCGAATGGCTTCCTTCACCACCGCCGCCACGCCGTCCAGGTGCGCGAAGCACGCGGCCAGCGACGACGAGCTGTTGACGATGGCGATCTTCGGTTTTTCGCAGTCTTCCTCCGGAATGCCGAGCGCCTGCCACTGGGCGTTGCGCACGGCCCAGAGATAGGAGCCGCGGGGGAAGTTGCTGCGCAGTTTTCGGGTCATCTGCGGGGTGTCCTTTTCATCGTGATGGCTGGAATAGTTTTATATTGACATGTCTATAAATGGGATGTCAATAAGGTGTTGTGGCATGCTTGACGACGTGAACGATTCAGGAGGACATCGATGACCAGCAGTTCCGCAGCCCGACGTGTGCCGGGCACTCCCGCCGCCGCGCCCGACAAAGGTGCGAAGGCCGCCAAGGCATCCAGGAGCGCTTCCGCGAAAACCCGTGATCCGGCGCCCTCGATCGAGCCGGACGAACCGGACATCGACATCGGCACGCCACGGCGCGCGGCGGCCCTGCCGGCGCCGGTGCAGGGCACGCAGGCTTCGGTCAACCGTTTCCTGGCCGCGTACATCATGGGCGTGGCCAACCGGCTCGCGAACGGCGCGTCGAACCATTACCGTTCGCGCTTCAACCTGGGCATGTCCGAATGGCGCGCGATGATGGCCGTCGGCGAGAACCCCGAGAGCATCGTGCGCGAGGTCGCCGAAATGGCCGACCTCGACTACGCCGCCGCCAGCAAGAGCGTGCGCCTGCTGGAAGGCCGCGGCCTGGTGAGCATCGAGCAGACCCTGCGCCGCGGCCGCGCCGCGATCGTGCGGCTCACGCCCGAAGGCGCGGTCATCTACCAGAAGCTGCGCGACTCGGCCCTGCGCCGCAACGAGCGGTTGATCTCCACCTTCACGCCGGCCGAGGCCGAGACGCTGTGGTCGCTGTTGCGCCGGGTGGAGCAGCAGGTGCCGCACATGAACGCCGACTGACGGCGACGGCACGAGGCGCGGGCGCGGCCCCCGTGCGTTCCGCTCGCCGGCCGGGCCGTCAGCGCCCGGCCTTGGCCGCCTGGATGCCGCTGTACACGCGTGTGCGCAGCGCCGCGAATTCCGGATGCACGCGGGTGTCTGCCTGGTTGCGCGGCTCCGGCAGGTCGACCCGCACATCGTCGAGCACCCGCGTTGGCGACGACGACAGCACCAGCACGCGCTGTCCGAGATAGACCGCCTCGTCGATGTCGTGGGTCACGAAGATCATGGTCAGGCCCAGTTCCGCCCAGAGCCGCAGCATCAGGTCTTCGAGATCGGCGCGCGTCTGCGCATCGACTGCCGCGAAGGGCTCGTCCAGCACCATCACCTTCGGCTGGTAGGCCACCGCGCGGGCAATGGCCACGCGCTGCTGCATGCCGCCCGACAGCTGCCACGGATAGGAGTCGCCGACATTGCCCAGCGCCACGGCCTGCAGCGCCGTGTCGACCATGCGCTTGCGCTCCGCGGCAGGCACGCGTCGCTCGCGCAGCGGCAGTTCGATGTTCTGGCGCACCGTCATCCAGGGGAACAGGCTGCGCCCGTATTCCTGGAAGACCACCGCCATGTCCTCCGGCGGCGCCGTCACTTCGCGCCCATTGACCTTGACCGCGCCGCGCGTCGGCGCGAGCAGGCCGGCCAGGCACTTGAGCAGCGTCGTCTTGCCGGCGCCGGACGGCCCCACGATGCAGGTGAAGTCGCCCGGCCGCACGTCGAAGTTCAGGTCGCCGATCGCCTCGACGCGCCGCTCCTTCGACTCGTAGACCTTGTTGAGATGTTCGACGGACACTGCCGCCATTGCTTGCGTTTGCACTTTCACTTGCGCCTCTCGATGTCTCGCATGCCGTGATACCAACCGAGCGCCCAGCGCTCGAAACCCCTGAACACCAGCGACAGTGCAAAGCCGAACAGGCCGAGCATCAGCACGCCGCTCCACATCTGCGGAATCTCGTAGCTGCGCTGGAAATAGATGATGGCGGAGCCCAGCCCGTCGAGCGCCGCGAACATTTCGCTGATCACCATCAGCACGATGCCGATCGACAAGCCGATGCGCATGCCGACGATGATCTGCGGCGACGCGCTCGGCAGGATGAAGTAGCGCAGCCGTGCCAGTCCGCGGATCTGGTACGTGCGGCAGGTTTCGTCCAGCACCGAGTCGACCGACTTCACGCCCTCGACCGTGTTCAGCAGCACCGGCCAGATGGCGCCCGCGACGATGACGATCACCTTCATCGCATCGCCGAAGCCGAGCGTCATGATCAGCAGCGGGATCATCGCCACTGGCGGGATCGCGCGGAAGAACTCCAGCACCGGCTCGGTCGCGCGGCGCAGCGGCCGGTAGATGCCGATCGGGATACCGAGCGCCACGCCGCCCACGCAGGCCAGCACATAGCCCGCCAGCAAGCGCTGCAGGCTGGGGATGACGTCCGACGTGAAGCGCGGGCCGAGCCAGAGGCTGCCGAACTTCTGCAGCACGGCCGACAGTGGCGGGAAGTAGAAGTTGGTGGAGTTCGCGCTGAAGACGTAGAGCAGCGCAAACAGCAGCAGCGGCAGTGCCAGCTCGATCGCCAGCTTGCGCAGCAACGAGGCGGTCATCGGCTGCCTCCCGCGCTGCGCACGCTCGGGTGCCAGCGCAGCAGGCGCTTCTCGGCCGCGCGCGCCGCCATGTTGATGGCAACGCCCATCAGCCCGGCCACCAGCACGTACGCATAGGCTTCGGCGATCGCGTTCGAGGTCTGCGCCACCACGATGCCGCGGCCCAGCCCCTGGCTGCCGATCACCATCTCCGCCGTCACCGCGAGCACCAGCGCCATCGCAGCGGCCAGCCGCACGCCGGTGAACAGGAAGGGCAGCAGCGTGGGCCATGCGACGTGCCGCACGAAGCCCCAGGCGCTGAAGCGGAACGAGCGCGCCGTGTCGCGTGCCACCGAGTCGATGTCCTGCAGGCCATAGAGCATTTGCAGCAGGACCTGCCAGAACGCGGCATAGGTGATCAGCACGATGCCGGACTGGTAGCGCGAGCCGAACAGCAGGATGACGCCGGGAATCAGCGCCACCGACGGGATCGGCCGCAGGAACTCGATGGTCGAGTGGGTGTAGGTGCGTGCACCGGGCGTCAGGCCGATCGCCAGGCCCGCCACCACGCCGCTCACCGTGGCGATCGCCAGGCCGAGCACCCAGGTGCGCGCGGTGCTCAGCACGTAGCCCCAGAACTCGGCCGTGGCGCCGAGCGTCGCCAGCTGCGCCAGCACCGCGGACAGCGGCGGGAAGAAGTCGCGGTTGACCAAGCCGAGCCGGGGTGCGAACTCCCACAGCGCGGCCAGCGCCAGCACGCCGATCGCGCCGCCAAGCCAGCGGACGATGGCCCCGGCGTCGAACAGCGGCGCGGCCGGCGCGGTTCGCGCCTCGCCCGCAAAGCCATTGCCAGTCGACACGGTCACTTGCCCTCGGTCCAGACGACTTCGTCGTACACGGCCGGCTTGCTCAGCATGCCGAACTCGTTGCCGGTGCGCGAGAACATCTCCACCGATTCGCGCGGGATCGCGGTCAGGTAGTTCGGCAGGATCAGCTTGGCGGCGACATCGGGACCCAGCTTGGTGAACTTGGGCAGTTGCTTGCGCACCGCGTCCGGATTCTTCTGTGCGTACTCGAGCGACTCGTTGATGGCGGCGCGCAGGTTCTTGAAGAGTTCCGGATTGGCCTTGATCTGCTGCTCGCTGGTGAAGTAGCCGGAGGTCAGCATGCTCTTGGGCGACATCGACTGGTAGGGCGACGCGATCGGCGGAAAGCCGGCCGCGATGGCCGCCGTGCCGAACGGTTCGGCGCCGACCATCGCGTCGGTCTTGCCGGCCTGCAGCGCGGCCAGCGCTTCCGCGAAGCCCAGTTCGATGAAGCGCACCTTGTTCGGGTCGCCGCCGTCGGCCTTCACCGCGGCCTTGCCCAGCATCTGCAGCAGGCCGTTGAGCGCGTTCACGCTGACGGTCTTGCCTTCGAGGTCCTTGGCCGACTTGATGCCGCTCTTCGGGCCGGCGTGGATCATGGTCACGTCGGCGCCGGCCACGCCGGTGGAGCTGGAACCCGCGGCGATGATCTTCAGCGGCAAGCCCTTGTCGCGCGCCTGCAGGATGTTCACCAGCGCGGTGAAGGCGAAGTGGTATTCGCCGCTCATGACCGCGGGCACGCCGCCGGTCGATGCGACGTTGGCCTTCAGCTGCAGGCCATGCTTCTTGAAGATGCCGACTTCCTCGCCGAGGTAGAGGGCGGCCACGTCGGTCACGGGCACGAAGCCGGCGTTGACGGTGACGAGCTTGGGTTCGGACTGCGCGACGGAAGGGCTGCTGGCCATCAGGCCGGCCGACATCAGCACGGCGGCGACGGTGGCGGCAAAGGTTCTGCGGAAGAGGTGGGGCTTCAAGTCGGTCTCCTGGTGGGTGTGGGTATTCGTTGTCTCGGCGTTGTATGGACGTTTGCCGTCAGCGTGGCCGCTCGCCGGCGATCGTGGTGCGCGTCATGTAGCGGGCGCGGCCGATGTAGTCCGGGATGGCCTTGTGCATTGCGCAGCGGTTGTCCCAGACCAGCACCTGGTCCTTCTGCCAGCGCACGCGGCAGGTGTTCTCGAAGCGGGCGCTGTGGTCGTACAGAAAGCGCAGCAGCGGCTGGCTCTCGGCCTCGGTCATGCCGTCGAAGCGCTGCACGTAGACCTGGTTGACGAACAGGAAGCGCCGGCCCGAACCCGGGTGCGTGCAGACCGCCGGATGGATCGTCTCGCGGTCGCCGTCCTCGATGTCGAGGTCGACCTTCGCGCTGTTGGCGCTGAACTTCCTTTTCTGCGCGTGGTACGCCGAGCCGTAGATGCGCGTCGCGCTGTGCACCACGTCGAGCGTGTCCAACAGCTCGCGCAGCTTGGGCGAGAGCGTCTCGTAGGCCGCGTACATGCTGAGGAAGCCGGTGTCGCCGCCGAACTCCGGCACCGTCACGGCACGCATGACCACCGCCGCTGGCGGGCGCTCGAAGTAGGTGCTGTCGGCATGCCAGTTCTCGCCGATCACGCGGCCGTTGTCGTCCGCGTCGCGCTTGATGATGTGGATCTGGCCGAAGCCGTCGACCGCATGCAGTTGCGGCATGTCCATCAGTTCGCCGAAGCGCTGGCTGAAGGCCAGGTGCTGCGGATGCGTCAGCGGCTGGTTCGGGAAGTAGATGACCAGGTAGTCGTGGAAGGCCTGGCGCACCTCGGCCCAGGTCTCGTCGTCGAGCGGGCGGCTCAGGTCCACGCCGCGAATCTCGGCGCCGATCGTGCTGTTGGCGGGGCGCACGTCGATCCGCCGGAATTTGAGTGGGTTGTCGTAGATCGCTGTCACGTCGGGTTCAGTCCATGTTCTGTTCAGTGAAGGCAGCCTCGCGGCGGCCGGTGCCGGCACTTCACGCGTGCTTGCAGAAAGCAGGACACGCGCACGCGCGGCCTGCGGATGTATGCGTCTAGCCCAGGTGCGCGCCGAGCCATTGCATCGAGCGCTCCCAGGCCAGCGCGGCCGATGCCGGTTCGAAGGCCGCGCGCTCGTCGCAGTTGAAGCCGTGGCCCGCGGGGTAGACATGGACCTCGCACTCCGGCCGCTGTGCGCGGATGCGCGCGACCTTGTCCATCGGGATCGTGTGGTCGGTCTCGCCGTAGTGGAGGATCGTCGGGCACTGCGGCGGTGTGTCGAGATGCTCTGCGATCTGACCGCCGTAGTAGCCGACGACGGCCGCGAGGTCGGGGCTGCGCTGCGCGGCCATGTAGGCGACCGATGCGCCGAGGCAGAAGCCCATGGCGGCCACGGGCAGGCGATCCTGATGCGTCGCACGCGCGCGGGCCACCGTGGCCAGCGTGTCGACGACCATCGCGTCCCAGTCGAGCTTCGGCAGGAACTGCAGCGCCACGGCCACTTCTTCCTTGCTGTAGCCGCTCGTGAACCCGCGCTCCATGCGGTCGAAGAGTGCCGGCGCATAGGCGTCGTAGCCGGCTGCCGCGAGGCGCGTGCAGAGCGCGCGGATGTGGTGGTTGACGCCGAAGATCTCCTGCAGCACCACCACGCTTCCGCGCGGCTGTCCGATGGCTTCCACATGCCAGCAGCCGAAGCCGTGGCCGTCGGGCGAGACGATGTCGATGTATCCGGTCATGGCGCGCCTCAGTCCGCCGGGCCGAGCGTGGTGCCGCCGTCCACGATGATCTGCTGGCCCGTGATGAGCCGCGATGCGGGCGATGCCAGGAAGAGCGCCGCACCCTGCAGGTCGGCGGTGCTGCAGATCTGGTGCATCGGTGCCGCGCGCTCGAAGGGCGCTCGGGCCTCGGCCGACTTCAGCCGGCCGCCACCGATGTTGGTGATGACCGGGCCCGGCGCGATCGCATTCACGAGGATGCCGTAGGCCGCGAGTTCATGCGCGTACTGGCGAACCATGTAGCCGACCGCAGCCTTGGAGGTGGCGTAGATCGAACTCACCAGCGTTTCGGTCTTCGAGGCCGAGATCGAACTCGTGACGATCACGCGGCCGCCGCCCAGCTTCTTGAAATGGGGAACGGCGATCTGCAGCGTGGCGAAGATCGATCGCGTGTTGGTCGCGATGACGCGGTCCCACACTTCGAGCGAGAGGTTCTCGATCTCGCCGGCCGGATTGCGTTCGCCGGCACCGTTCAGAAAGCCAGGGCCGGCGCTGATGCCAGCGTTGGCAAATACGGTGTCGAGCCGGCCATGGCGTGCCAGCACGCGATCGAAGGCTTGTGCGACGGTCGCGGGCTGCGTGACGTCGGCCAGTTCGGCGCTGACGTCGGCACCACTGGCGGCCAGGCGCTCGACGGCGCCGTCCAGCGCATTGCGGTCCACATCGATGAGGGTGACGCGTGCGCCGTTGGCGGCCATGACTTCGGCGTAAGCCAGGCCGATGCCGCTTGCGGCGCCGGTGATCGCGACCACCTGGCCCTCGACATTGAAAAGTTCTGCTGATCTCATGGGCCTTAGTTTGCAGTCTCATTTAATGAGATGTCAATATAAGAGTAACCCTGAGCCAGGTCGACGGCAGCGTCGACATCGCGTGCCTTGCGGCGAGTTCAAGAAGTTGCGGCGCGCAAGCGCGCACAGGCGGCCGAGCGGGTCTGCCCGCCGGCCGCCTGATGTCTTTCGACGACGTGGATGGTGATGTGGCTTTCGGCGTGCCGAGTCGGCGCGTTCGCGCCGAGACGACAGCCGGGCCCGCGCGCCGCTCAGTGCTGAGCGACAGCCTTGCGCTTCGACAATTCGATCTTCGCGATCGCGTTGCGGTGGACTTCGTCCGGACCGTCGACGATCCGCACGGTGCGCTGGTGCGCATAGGCTTCGGCCAGCCAGAAGTCCTGGCTCACGCCGGCCGCGCCGTGCGCCTGGATCGCCCAGTCGACCACCTTGCACGACATGTTGGGCGCGACCACCTTGATCATCGCGATCTCGGCGCGTGCTTCCTTGTTGCCGACGGTGTCCATCTTGTAGGCCGCGTTCAGCGTGAGCAGGCGGGCCTGGTCGATCAGGCAGCGCGATTCGGCGATGCGCTCATGCCAGACCGACTGCTCGGCCAGCGGCTTGCCGAAAGCGACGCGTGCGCGCAGCCGGTCGCACATCAGTTCGAGTGCGCGTTCGGCGGCGCCGATGGAGCGCATGCAGTGGTGGATGCGTCCCGGGCCGAGGCGGCCTTGCGCGATCTCGAAGCCGCGGCCTTCGCCCAGCAGGATGTTGCTGACTGGAACGCGCACGTTCTCGAGCAGCACTTCCATGTGGCCGTGCGGCGCGTCGTCGTAGCCGAACACCGACAGGTGGCGCAGCACCGTCACGCCGGCCGTGTCGCGCGGCACCAGCACCATCGACTGCTGCGCATGGCGCGGCGCCTCGGTGTCGGTCTTGCCCATCACGATGAAGATCTTGCAGCGCGGGCTGCCGGCACCGGACGAGAACCACTTGCGGCCGTTGATGACGTACTCGTCACCTTCGCGCGTGATCGTGCACTGGATGTTGGTGGCGTCGGACGATGCGACGGCCGGCTCGGTCATGAGGAAGCCCGAACGGATCTCGCCGGCCAGCAGCGGCTCGAGCCACTGGTCCTTCTGTGCATCCGTGCCGTAGCGCTCGATGGTTTCCATGTTGCCGGTGTCGGGCGCCGAGCAGTTGAACACCTCGCCCGACCATGAGACGCGGCCCATGAGCTCGCACAGCGGTGCGTAGTCGAGGTTCGAGATGCCGGGAACGCCGCGGTGCTCGTGCGGCAGGAACATGTTCCACAGGCCGGCGGCGCGTGCGAGCGGCTTGAGCTCTTCGATCAGCGTCGACACTTGCCAGGCATTGCCCTGGCGGCGGAAGGCGTCCATCTCTTCGTGATAGCGCGCTTCGTTCGGATAGATGTGCTGGTCGAAGAACTGCCGCATGCGCTGCAGCAGGTCCTGGGTCTTGGCGGAGGGTTCGGCAAACATGGCGGTGTCCTTCGGGTCATGGTGGCCGCGGCTTGCGCGGGATGGATTGGATTAGAACGGCCGGCCCCGGCGCGCCTTCGTCACGCTGGCGACCGGGCGTCGCCTTGGTGACGGCGCAGCCACCGGTAGACTCGCCGCCAGCCAAGGGCAGCATTGCCGAATAGCCATCACGTTCAAGAAACGAGGCCCATCGATGCTCCTTCGGATTCGCACCATTCCCGTTCCCGTTCCCGTTCTCGTTGCCGCAGTCGCTGCGGCATTCGTGTCGTCCGCAACGTTTGCGCAGAGCACTCCAGCTGCGCCGCCGCCGGCCCCGGCACCGACCGCGCAGGTTTTCTCGTCCGGCACCAGCCACGACAAGCGGCACATCACCTACACCGTCCAGCGCGATGGCAGCTACGTGCAGGACATCGAACTCGTGCGGCTGGTCGACAACGACGCGGGTGTGCGTGCCGAAGGCCAGCAGACCGTGCCCTACAGCGCCAGCCTGCAGTCGGTCGAGATCGTGCAGGCACGCGTGATCACCGCCAAGGGCGAGACCATCGACGTGCCGGCTTCGGCCATCCTCGACCAGCAGCCGTACCTGTCGCAGGGCGCGCCGGCGTTCAGCGACGTGGTCGCCAAGGCGATCGTGTTTCCGCAGGTCAGCGTCGGCGCGCGCACGGTCGTGCACTACCGCATCACGCAGAAGAAGCCGGTGCTGCAGGGCTACTTCAGCGCGGAGGAGTTCTCGTCGCAGCATGACGTGCGGCGCGACGTCGAATACACCGTCATCGCACCGGCCGACATGCCGATGCGGGTCGTCGGCAGCGGCCTGCCGGTCGTGAAGACGACGCTGCCCGATGGCCGCGTCCAGTGGCGCGCGCAGACCACCAATGCGGTGGCGATTCCGCACGACATCGGCGCCGTCTCGTTCCGCGACTACAGCCAGAGCTTCGTGGCCAGCAGCCTGCCTTCGGGCGAGGTGCTGGCCGAGGCCTACCGCAACCTGGCCGCCGATCGCAGCCGGCCGACCGCGGGCGTGACGGCGCTGGCGCAATCGCTGACCAAGGACATCACCGACCCGCGCGAGAAGGCGAAGGTGCTCTACGACTGGGTCCGCACCAACATTCGCTATGTCGCGATCTTCCTAGGCCGCGGCGGCTGGCAGCCGCATGCGGTGGACGACATCGTGGCCGCCGGCTATGGCGACTGCAAGGACAAGGCGACGCTGCTGGGCGCGCTGCTCGAGGGGGCGGGCATCGCGAGCACGCCGGTGCTGGTGAACGCCGGCAACAGCTACTGGATGTCGGAGCTGCCGACCGTCCAGTCCTTCAACCACATGATCACCTACGTGCCTGCGCTGGACCTCTATCTGGACGCCACCGAGCGCTGGGCGCCGTACGGCGTGCTGCCGTCGGAGGACAGCAGCAAGCGCGTGCTCCATCTGGCGGACGGTCGCTGGGCGACGACGCCTGCCTTCGAGGCGGGCGCGACGTCGCTGCATCGTGTGACGACCACCGCCGATGGTCGCGTCGTCGGACGGCTGGAACTGGCCGGCACCGGCGCGCAGCAGATCAACATGGGTCGTTCGTTCTCGGGGCTGGACGCCATTCCCGATACGACGCTGATGCCGCCGATCATGAATGCGATGCAGGTGCGCGGCGAAGGCCGGCTGATCCGCGCGAAGGCCGGGGAGACGCGTGACCCGGCGTCACTTGCTATCGAGTACAGCGGCGCGGGGCCGATGGAGTTGCCCGGCCCGGGCGCCCTGCGCCTGCCGGCGTCGCCCTTCGTGCTCGTGGCCGGCCCGGTCGCGCTGTACCAGACGCCGCGGCGCTTTCCGTTCCCTTGCCCATCGTTCACCTTGCGCGAGGAGTACGACCTGACGTTGCCCGACACCGTGAAGGTCACACGCAACTTCGCGCCGCTGGTGCAGGCGGCCGAGAGCGACGGCGTGCGGCTGCGCTATGCCGCGACCGTCGCCCAGGAAGGCAACCGAACGGTCGTCACGCGCGAGCTGGTGGCCGAGCGCCTGAAGACCATCTGCAGCCCTGAAGACCAGCAGCGCTGGCTTCCATTGATCGAGGCGGCGCAGCGCAACTTCAGGTCGCAGTTGCTGTACGAGTAGGCGTTTCAGCGGAGCGTTCAAGCCCGCGGCGCGACCTTCTTCCCAACCACGCCACGAACGGCACTGCCGCAGCAGCCATCAGCGCGATGACCGCGGCCGCATAACCCACGCTGCCCGCGCCCCAGGCCGGAATGCTGAGGCCGCCGAGCACCGCGCCGAACGCAATCCCCGCATTCGCCGCCGAAACGTTCAGCGTGCCGGCCAGCGCCTGGGCGTGCGACGCCGCTTTCATCACGCGGATCTGGCAGATCGGATACAGCGCCGTGTTGGCCACGCCCCAAACCGCCAAGGCGAGCGCGAGCCACGTCCACGTGCCGGCCAGCAGCATCGTGCCCGCCATGCCGAAGGCGAGCAGCACGCAGAAGGCCGCGGTGGTCGCCAGCGG
Organism: Pseudomonadota bacterium; assembly: GCA_040387575.1. Lineage (GTDB taxonomy): Bacteria > Pseudomonadota > Gammaproteobacteria > Burkholderiales > Burkholderiaceae_C > Variovorax. Next base: position 5,880 of record JAZKDL010000574.1, on the reverse strand, counting down.
ATGCCTGTCGACCCAGCGGCCGCCCAGCCAGTTGCCGATCAGGCCGACGGCGCCGAAGCCCATCAGCCACCAGCCGAGCTGTGCGGGCGGCACGCCGGCCACATGCTCCAGCATCACGGCGAGGTAGGTGTAGGCGGTGAACATGGCGGTGAACACCAGCACCGACAGCGCGACGTTGGCGACGAAGAACGGGTCGCGCAGGATGCGCGCCTGTTCGCCGAGCCGCAGCCGCTGCGGCGTGCGCAACGTCGGCATGTACTGGCGCATCGCCAGCGCGATCAGCAGCGACAGCGCCGCCAGCACACCGAACGCGCCGCGCCAGCCGATGACGTCCGCCGCCACCGTGCCCAGCGGAATGCCGAAGAGCATCGCGGCGGAGATGCCGAGATAGACCATTGACACCGCGCGGCCCGCGCCCGACGGTCCGGCCAGCTCTCCAGCGGTCTCGCTGGCCGTGCCCCAGAACACCGGCAGCGCCAGCGCGGGAATGAAGCGCGCAAGGGCGAGTACCCACAGGTTCGGTGCGACGGCCGCCAGTGCATTGGCACCGGCGAACAACAGCAGGATCGCGACGAACAGGCGCTTGCGTTCGATGTGCGAGAGCCAGGCCGTCAGCACCGGCCCGAGCAGCATCACGACGACCGCGAACAGCGTGACGAGCTGGCCCGCGGTCGAGATCGAGATGCCGAGGTCGCGTGCCAGCGCCGGCAAAAGGCCGACGATCAGGAACTCGGTCGTCACGATCACGAAGGCGGCCACGGCCAGGATGAAGATGGACGCTTTCTGGCCGCCGATGGTCGATGGGGCGTTGGCGTATGTGCTCGGCGATACCGCCTCGGCATTGGACATAGGGAAATCCCTTGATAGAAACTACCGGCCGAGGATATTGAAGAAACCATTTCTTGTGATGGATGCTTTTTCCATAGACTGCAGCGTTCAATTCTTGAATGGCACGTCGACATGGTTCCATCGGATCGATTGAAGGGCATCGAGGCGTTTGTCAGTACGGCGGATGCGGGCAGCTTCACCGCTGCGGCGGAGCGCTTGAACCTCACGAATTCGGCGGTGGGCAAAGCCGTTGCTCGCCTGGAAGCGCGGCTCGCCACGCGGCTGTTCGACCGGACCACGCGTCGACTGGCGCTGACCGATGCGGGCGCCGCGTTCTACCGCGTCTGCGTGCGCGTGCTGGGCGAACTCGAAGCCGCCGAGCAGGTGCTCGCCGCCGAACAGCTCACGCCCGCCGGTCGGCTACGTATCGACCTGCCCGCGACCTTCGGCCGCCTGAAGGTCATGCCGTTGCTGCTGGCGTTCACCCGGCAATATCCGGCGGTCCAGCCGCACGTGTCGTTCACCGATCGCTTCGTCGATGTGGTCGAAGAGGGCATCGACGTCGCAGTGCGCATCGGCGGCGACGACGGCTGGCCGGCCAATCTGGGGCACCGCCTGCTCGGTGTCGATCACCTGATCTTCTGCGCGTCGCCCGGCTATCTCGCGCAGCGCGGCACGCCGAGTTCGGTCGAAGAACTCGGCGGTCACGACGCCGTGACCTACGGACGCGCGGATGGCAGCGCAAGCCCGTGGCTGATCGCGCGAGGTGCGGGCGCGGTGGAGCGCCTTCCGGTTCAGGGCCGCATCGTTCTCGGCAATGCGGAGGCGCAGGTGGCGGCCGTGCTGGCCGGACATGGCATCGCGCAACTCGCGACCTGGCTGGTCGACGACGCGTTGCGCGACGGCAGTCTGGTGCAGATCCTGCCGGACTGGGCGACCGACGGATTGCCGCTCCACCTGGTCTGGCAGCGCAACCGGCAACTGCTGCCGAAGGTCGATGCGCTGCTGAGCTTTCTGGGCGATGGGTTGAGCATCCGCTGACCATGCCCGGTGCGTATCGCCCGTCGAGCAGTGTTGCCGTTATGATTGCCTGTCACTTGCTGAAAATCGCCATGCAATACATTCATTGCAAGATCACGCGGCGAGCGAACGACCCACGATGACCGCACGGCCCGACACCCTCTACATCCAGTCCCTCGCAAAAGGCATGCGCGTCTTGGAGTGCTTTGCGGACCATCCGTCGCCGCTCAGCCTCAACGCCATTGCCGCGGCGTGCGAGATGGACCGCAGCGCCGCGCAGCGCATGACCTACACGCTGGTCATGCTCGGTTATCTCGAGCGCGGCCCCAGTGGCCGCGGCTTCGTGCTCGGCAAGAAGATCCTGGAGCGCACCTTCGACTACCTGCGCAACGTGCCGCTGCTGGAGCGCGCGACGCCGCTGATCGTGGACGTGCAGAAGGAGTCCGGCGAACGCGTCGAGCTGAGCCTGTTCGACGACCTCACGATCATCTTCGCGCTGCGGCGGCAGACCAAACGCCAGACCTACACGACCACGCTGATCGGGCGGCGCCTGTCGACCATCCACACGGCCAGCGGGCGCGCGATCATGGCGCACCTGCCGGCCGAAAAGGTCGACGACATCATCGCCCGCACGGTCGCGACGCCGCTGACCTCGCGCACGCTCACCGACCCGGCGCGCATCCGGGAGCTGGTGGCGCAAAGCGCGGCGGACGGCTACGCGTTGGCGTCCGAAGAAAGCATGCTCGGCGAGATCAGCCTGGCCAGCGCGGTGCTCGACCACGAAGGCCAGCCGATCGCGGCGATCGACATCTCGGGCTCGCTCGCCGACTGGACGGCGGAAGAGTTCGCCAAGCGCTTTGCGCCGATGCTGATCGGCGCGACCAAGGCGCTGAGCGGCAAGGCCGGCCTGTCCTGAGCGGCTCGGCCGCAGAGCCTCAGGACAGCCTCAAAGCAGCCGCAGCGCCGCGGCCCAGACCCGCTCGCAATACGCCATCGCCGTCGGCCTTTCGAACTGGCGCGCGGTGCGCTCGCAGACCTCGGCCGACGGATAGACCAGCTCGTCACCGCCCGCCGTCGCCTTGACCTGCGCCTGGCAGGCACGCTCCAGGAAGTAGATGTTCACGAAGGCCTCGGCGATCGTGCGGCCCGCGGCCAGCAGGCCGTGGTTGCGCAGGATCATGGCGCGGTGCGGGCCGAGGTCGGCCACCAGCCGCTCGCGCTCGGCCAGGTCGACCGCGATGCCTTCGTAGTCGTGATAGCCGATGCGCTCGTAGAAGCGCAGCGCGTGCTGCGTGATCGGCAGCAGGCCTTTCTTGCGGCAGGCGACGGCGATGCCATCCGCCGTGTGCGTGTGGATCACGCAGGCCAGGTCGTGCCGCGCCATGTGCACGGCCGAATGGATGGTGAAGCCCGCTGCGTTCACCCGGTTGGTCGTCTCGGGGTCGCCCGGGTCGACCGGCTTGCCGTCGATGTCGATCTTCACCAGGTCTTCCGGCCGCATCTCGTGGAACAGCACGCCGTAGCGGTTGATGAGGAAGTGGTTCTCCGGCCCCGGCACGCGCGCGCTGATGTGCGTGTCGATCAGGTCCGTCATGCGGAAGTG
>JAZKDL010000574.1:0-2329 GCA_040387575.1 Pseudomonadota bacterium | reverse complement strand
GAGATATGTCGATCGGGCATGTTGCGCCTCGCGGGCACGTCGCGTTCAGTCGGCCGACTTCTCGCGCAGCCAGCGCGCGGTGTCCTCGAAGGCTTCCACCGCGACGTCCGAGATCGACACCGCTTCCAGGAAGCTGTGGGCGGTGCCAGGATAGACCTTCATGCGGACCTCGTTGCCGGCCTCGCGCATCTTCTGGTCGAGCGCGATCATGTCGTCGTGCACCGGGTCGCATTCGGCCACCACCATCCAGGTCGGCGGCAGGCCGCGCAGGTCGGCGCGCAGGATGTCGATGCGCGGGTCGGTGAACTCGTCTCCGCTGGTGAAATGCATCGCGCGGAACCACAGCATGCTCATCAGCGACAGGCCGTAGTCGCCGCCGCCGTACTGGATCACGGAGTTGCGGCACAGGTTGCTGCTCATGCTGCCGTAGTTGAGGACGATGCCCTTGAGCAGCCTTTCGCCGCGGTCGCGCATCTCCAGGCTCGCGCCCATCGAGAAGATGGCGCCGGCCGAATCGCCGCCGACGAAGAGCTGCGACGTGTCGACGTCGAGCAGTGCGCCGTTGGTCGCGACCCAGCGCAGCACGTCGGCGCACTCCTGCATCGGCTGCGGGAACTTGGCGTCCGGCGCACGCGTGTAGTGCACGCCAATCACGACGATGCCCGCGCGCTCGGCGTACTCGCGCATCACGCGGTCGTGCGTGTCGAGGCTGCCCAGCACGAAGCCACCGCCGTGCAGGTACACGAAGACGCCGGGCAGTGCGCGCAGCTTCGGGTAGTGCACGCGCACGCGCACCTTGCCGTGGCGCGTGTCGGCCATATGCTCGACCGTGTTTTCCATCGTCGGGCCACCCGCGACCCAGCGCTTGCGCACGGCCTCTGCGACCTCGCGCGCCTCGGCGATGGACAGCGTCTCGCGGCGGCCGAAGCGGCTGCTGTCGACTTCCATCGCGCGGACGAATTGCTCGATCTGCGGATCGAGCTTCGAGCGGATCGGAATGGGAACGGAAATGGCGGGATCTTCGAAACGCATGAGGGCTCCAGGGAATGCAGTGATCGGCTTTGCCGATCTGTGGAAAGGGGGATGAGATTCGGTCGCTCAGTAGCCGCGGCTCATGTCGACCACGTTGGCCAGCGGCTCGCCGGCGGCCAGGCGGCGCACGTTCTGCGCGACCTGTTGCGCGACCACGGCCGACGAGGCCATCGTCGCCATGTGCGGCGTGACGATCACGCCGGGCGTGCGCCAGAGCACGTCGTCCGGCGGCAGTGGTTCGGTCGCGAACACGTCGAGCACCGCGCCGCGCAGCCGGCCGCTCTCGAGCGCGGCCACCAGGTCCGGCGCGACCAGATGCTCGCCGCGCCCGCAGTTGACGACCGCCGCGCCCTGCGGCAGCGCATCGAAGGTGCGCTGGCCGAGGATGCCGCGCGTCTCGCCGGTCAGCGGCAGCACGCAGACCAGCACGTCGGTCACGGCCAGGAAGTCGTTCAGCGATTCGGGGCCGGCGAACAGCGTCATGCCGTCGATCGCCTGACCGCTGCGCGACCAGCCGTTGACGGTGTAGCCCAGCGCGACCAGCTGGCGCGCGATGGCGCCGCCCAGCTTGCCCAGCCCCATGAGGCCGACGCGGCATTGCTCGGCCGGCAGCAGCGGCGGCCGCTTCCAGACGGCGTTGCGCTGGTTCGCCGCCGCGATGTCGAGGTTGCGGTGAAAGGTCAGCACGGCCCACAGCACGTACTGCACCATGCCGTCGGCCAGCTTCGGGTCGACCACGCGGCAGACCGGCAGGCCGCGCAGGTCCTGGCCCGCGACCACGTTGTCGACACCGGCCGCGATGCTGTGCACCAGCCGCAGCTTCGGCATCTCGGCGTAAACGCCGGGCGGCGCGTTCCAGCACATCGCGACCTCGGCGTCGCGGAAGGCCGGATCGGGCCACACGACGACCTCGATCTCGGGTGCGGCAGCCTGCAGCAGCGGGCCGAAGTACGCGAGGTTGGCGGACTGGCTGATGAGTGCGACGCGGGTCATGCGGGCACCTCGGTCGCGTCGTTGGCCATGTGGCTCGCATGCGCCTGCTTGCCCGGAATGGCCGACAGCAGCTCGCGCGTGTACGTGGCGCTCGGCTGTTCGAACACCTGCCGCGCGCTGCCGAGTTCCACCACCTTGCCTTGCTGCATCACCGCGATGCGGTGGCACAGCCGTGCCGCCACGCGCAGGTCGTGCGTGATGAAGACGATGCTCAGGCCGAGGCGTTCGCGGATCTCTTCCAGCAGGTCGAGGATCTGCGCCTGCACCGACACGTCGAGCGCCGACACCGCCTCGTCGGCGATCA